>NZ_JBQEOV010000015.1:0-141626 GCF_052045435.1 Acidovorax sp. 22279 | reverse complement strand
CTGCGAAGCATCGGCTTCGTCAGCCTGGGCACCAAAAGAAGCGAAAGCGGCGACAGCGGCGATAGACAGGAAACGTGCGGTGTTGTTCATGATGGAAATCCTTGAAGTTAAAGAAGCGGCTCAAAAAACCGGAACAAAGCGCCAAAAACAAAGAAAGCTGCTTGGGACCGGGTTCGGTGAGTCGCCTTGCGGGTTCGGCTCATCGATGGGATGAACTGTACGCCGGTGGGGTGCAGAGAAAAACCACCGGGTCGCGAACTAACTGTTCCAGTATTGTGAACAATCAATGCGGAACTTTTCAGGGTTTACCCAAGACTGACTGTCCGGGATCACCAAAAAGCAGGCTACCGGCGACATTGTTGAATGAAAACCCTGATGCCAATTTGGGACAATGACATTGGGGTGACAGGGGGCTTTGTCACCCCGGTGAGCCCGGGCGGGTCCAGGTCTTGGTCATGGGAATCCGGACGTGTGATCTCTGCCATGCGGCAAAAAACGAGCACGGGTAGCAGCGACTGCTGCTTGATGTGCATCAAGATTGCATGTCTGTATCGCGTCACGCGAGTCAGTGCCCCGCAAGAGAACCCCCTATAGTGCGAAGTAACGATTTGTGTTGCTTGCATGACCGATATTCTTCTTTCAGCGGATGCCGAGGACGCTGACAGTCCCCATTACTTGCGTGCGCTGACCGACATGGCCGACCGGCGTACGGTGGTCGCAGGTGCTGCCATCTACACCGACAACGGCATCAAGCTGGTGGAGAAGGGCGCGCGCATCGACAGCCGCCTGTACGACCGCCTGGTGCAGCACAAGCTGCGCGAACCCATTGACCGCCATCTGTCCATCGAAAACCCGGTGGACGTGCCATCACTGCTGGCCCTGGGCCAGACGCTGATCGAGCAGGAAACCCTGCCCGCCATGCTGGCCGAGGCCTTGGGCTCAGGTGCCCGGTTGCTGGAGCCCCTGCGGTCCCTGCCGTTGCCTTCTGCCATGGCCTGCAAGCTCACCGTGATGCGTGACCAACGGCCCACGCTGTTCCAGCACAGTCTGGTGATGACCACCGTGGCGGTATTTCTGGCGGTCAAAAGCGGGCTGAGCGAACGCGATTGCAGCACGGTGGCGGCCGCTGCGCTGCTGCATGACCTGGGCGTGCTGCACATGGACCCGGCCTGGGACGACCCGGACCACAAGGTGGTGGGGGTAGGGCGCAAGCACCTGGTGGCCCACCCCATCTCGGCCATGCTCATGATCCGCGACACACAGGCCTATCCACGTGCTGCCGAAGTGGCCGTGCTGGAGCACCATGAGCGCATGGACGGCAGCGGCTATCCGCGCGCCTTGCCAGGGGCGGATATCACGCCCATGGGCCGCATCCTGCTACTGGCCGAAGTGGTGGCTGCTTTCTACGAGAAATACGACGACATGCCCGCGCAGCGGCTGTCGCTGGTGCTGCGGCTCAATCACCGCAAGTTTCCTTCGGCACTGGTGGCGTTCATCTTGCCGCTGCTGCAGGAGGAAGTGGCCCGCGAATCGGCCTTGATGCCCCTGGGTAACGATGCGCCCCGCCAGATCGAATTGCTGGCCGAAGCCTTTGCCTACTGGGACCAACTCAAGGCGGCCTTGCCCCCAGACACGGCGGCCAAGTCTTCTGCGGGCACTGCCTTTGCGTTTACCGATTCCCGCCTCATGGCATTGCAAAAAGCCCTGATCGAAGCGGGCTCGCACCCCCGGCACCAGGGCGAGTTGCTGGCGCAATTGCAAGGCGACGCCATTGGCATGGCCGAGGTCGCCCTGGTGGGGCGCGAGGCCCTGTGGCAACTGCAAAGCATCCTGAACGCCAGCCACCGCCGCTGGCCCCAGCTCTCGGACCGTGCCACGCCTGCTGATGCGGCGGTGGCGGACTGGTGCGACTGGGCGATGCGTACGCTGTAAGCAGACTTTCGGATCGCCCCCGCCAGGGCGCGGGGTTTGCCTCTTCCACTGGGTACTCCGGCGCGCGGCGTTTGCTGGGCATCGCAACCCGAAGTGAAGGCCTCCCCCGCCACGCCACTCGTCGTTGCGTTCCTGGCCAAGGCCCTGGCCTTGGCGTCGTCGCGCGCCTGGATTGGCGTGGCGGGGGAGGCCTTCGCACTGGCAAAATAGTGTGAACAAGCCCTTGCCTGCGTGGGCCTCCTCATACCGACGTCCTTGGTGGGTCTTCGCTGCCAGGTTCACCCATTCGGCAAAATACTGGTTATATTTACAGTATTCGTGTTGCCTCAACTTCTCCCACCACCATGCCTGCGCCACGCCCCTCTTTGCGGGTTGCGTCCGATTTGCCCATCCCCGTGCCTGGGGTGTGGCATGCCGACGCGCTGGGGGCCAGCGCGCAGCGCGTATTGCCTTCGGGCCATGATGCGCTGGATGCCCAGCTGCCGGGCGGCGGCTGGCCTGTGGGGGCACTGAGCGAAGTGCTGCAGCCCCTGGCGGGCTTGCACGAATGGCAACTGGTGCTGCCCGCACTGGTGCAGGCCACGGCCCGGCAGAGCGGGGCCGTGGTGCTGGTAGCGCCGCCGTGCGAGCCTTTTGGCCCGGCCCTGCAGTCGCAGGGGTTGCGGGCAGAGCGGATGTGTGTGGTGCATGCCGACTCGCCCATGGTCGCCTTGTGGGCGGCCGAGCAGGCGCTGCGCTGCCAGGGCGTGCTGGCCGTCATGGCCTGGCTGCCCCAGGCGCAGCCTGCCGCCTTGCGGCGGTTGCAATTGGCGGCGGCCCAGCAGCAGCAATTGTTGTGGGTGTTTCGTCCGGTCGATGCCCCAGGGCCTGCATCGCGGGTGTCTCAGGCGTCGCCGGCCCAATTGCGGCTGCAGGTGCAGGGGCTGGCTTTGCCAGGGGATGCCGCAGCAGCCCCCGGCATGCAGGTGCAGATCCTCAAGCGCCGGGGGCCTCCGCTGGCGCAGGTGCTCCAACTGCCGGGCTGCCACCCTCAGCTGGCGCAGGTGCTGGTGGCACAGGCCGAGCGGCGCCGCGCTGCGCAAGAGGTCGCCATTGCCCAGGTGGCGGGGCGCCAAGCTGCGGCTGCCCGTGTGGCCGGGGTCTTGGCGGGTTCGCTGGCGCGCCATGTGCCCCCAGTCCAGCCCGTATGCGAGCCAGGAGGCCGACCCGGAGGCCGGCCAGAAGGGAGCAGGCATGCACTGGATCGCCCTGCCATTGCCCTGGTGCGATGAGGTCGCCGCCTTGGCGGGTACAAGCACGGATAGAAATACCGGAGTGCAGAACGCCGCCGCCGGCTGGTGGGCCTTGCGCTTCACGCCGCGTGTAGCGCTGGCCGATGGCGAGGCGGTGTTGCTGGAGGTGTCCACCACCGAACGCCTGTGGGGCGGGCGCGATGCGCTGCAGGCACTGGTGCTGCAAGCCTGGGCCGATGCGTCGGCCCGATGCGAAGGGGAGGGCGTTGTCCCTCCACCCGTCCGCAGCACTGAAGAGCCTGCCCATTCCTTTGGATCGACCACAGCCCCGGTGCCCCATGCACCGACTGTGTGGGGCACAGGCCCCACCGCCCTGGTCGCTCAGGCCAGGCTGCGCATGGCATTGGCAGGGCGCATCTGCCCGCCGCAGGGCAGTGCAGAGAACCTGCCTTTGCACACGCTGACGGCGCTGCGCCCCCATGTGGCCAGCCTGGAGCGCATGGGGTGCCGCACCTGGGGGGCGCTGCGGGTGCTGCCGCGTGCGGGCGTGGCGCGGCGCCTGGGGGCGGGCGTGCTGCAAGTGCTGGACCAGGCCCTGGGCGATGCCCCCGAGGCCCATGCCTGGCTGCAACTGCCCGAGCAGTTTGTATTGACCACCGAGCTGCCCGCCTTGGCCGCGTCGGCCGACGCACTGCTGTGGAGCGCCAGCCGCAGCCTGACGGCCCTGCAGGCCTGGCTGCAGGCGCGCCAGCAGGGCGTGCTGGCGCTGGAGCTGGCCTGGCGCCACGACCTGCGGCGCCTGGATGGCGTGGCGCTGCCCCCCACCCAGGCGCTGCAGGTGCGCACCGCCCAGGCCACCCACGACCTGGTGCACCTGCGGCGCCTGCTGGCCGAAAACCTGGCGCGCACCACGCTGGCCGCGCCGGTCAACCAGATCACGCTGCGGCTGCTCGACGCGGCCCCGTTGCCGCACCGCAGTGCCAGCCTGCTGCCCCCGGGGGAGGTGGGCGGGCGTGACCCCACAAGCCATGGCAGCACCGACCCGGCCGGTACCCCCGGCGAGGCCCTGCACCAGCTGCTGGAGCGCCTGTCGGCCCGCCTGGGGGCCGACCACGTGGTGGCACCGGTGCTGCTGGCCGACCATCGGCCCGAACGCATGCAGCAATGGCGACCGGCCGCTGAAGTGCTGGGCATGCCCGCCGCTGCGACGCGCAATGCAGCCACGCGGACACCCACCGGTCCTGTGTCCGCGCGTGCGGACGGTGCTTCGCAGGGCATCGTCCCGGATGCCCCCTTGTTGCCCACCTGGCTGCTGAACCCGCCCCGGCAGCTGGCCGTGCAGGGCAACCGCCCCTGCCACCACGGCCTGTTGCGCTTGCTGGCCGGGCCCCACCGGTTGGAGGCGGGCTGGTGGTCTGCCACCGACGGTGCGGTGGACCCAGCACACCCCTGCGCAGGCCTGGCCTTGCGCGACTACTTTGTGGCCCACAACGACGTGGCGGGGTTGGTGTGGGTGTTTCGCGAGCGCCTGGCGCCTGCGCTGGATGGCACGCCAGCGGTGGCTCGCCCATACCGCTGGTTCTTGCACGGAATCTTTGGGTGAGCGGGCAGGGTGGTTGTCCATGGGTTTGACGCGCCGACATCCTTCACAGGCCACTGCGGTGCCAGGCCCCGCAGCGGGCGCGGGCGAGCTGCCGGGCTATGCCGAGCTGCATTGCCTGTCCAACTTCAGCTTTCAGCGCGGCGCATCGCACCCGCAAGAGCTGGTCACGCGTGCTGCCCAACTCGGCTACCGGGCGCTGGCGCTGACGGACGAATGCTCCGTGGCCGGCGTGGTGCGTGCCTGGGGGGCGGCCAAGGAATGTGGCCTGCACCTCATCGTGGGCAGCGAGTTTTTGTGGGGCGACCTGCGGCTGGTGGCGCTGGCGCGCGATGCCGAGGGCTGGGGCAACCTGTGCGAGTTCATCACCGCCGCCCGCGCCGCTGCGCCCAAGGGGCAATACCGCGTGGGTGCGGACAGCCCCTGGCACTTGCTGCAGGGGTGCGAGCTGCTGCTGACACCATGCCGTCAGCGCTTTGATGCTTCTGATTTTGTAGCAATCAGCGCATGTATCACTAGCGCTACCGGCCAGTTAGGCTCTCAAAAGGCTCCGCATGTGTGGCTGGCGGTCGAATTGCACCAGGCCGCCGACGACAGTCTGTGGCTAGCCACGCTGCAGCGCGTGGGCGCTGCACTGCAGCTGCCGCTGGTGGCGGCGGGCGACGTGCACATGCACGCCCGCTCGCGCAAGCCGCTGCAGGACGTGATCACCGCCGTGAAGCGCGGCTGCACCGTGGCCGAGTGCGGCTTTGCGCTGCAGCCCAACGCCGAGCGCCACCTGCGCCAGCGCGTGCGGCTGGCGGGCATCTACCCGCCCGAATTGCTGGCGGCCACGCTCACCGTGGCCGGGCGCTGCACTTTCAGCCTGAGTGAGATCCAGTACCGCTACCCGCTGGAGACCGTGCCCGAGGGCATGACACCTGCCCAGGCACTGGCCTGGCTGGTAGAGCTGGGGGTGCGAAGCCATTACCCGCTGGGCGCGCCCGAGGGCGTGCAGGCGCAGATCCGCAAAGAGCTCGACCTGATCGCGCACTGCGGGTATGAGATGTATTTCCTGACCGTGCACGACATCGTGCGGTTTGCGCGCAGCGTGGGCATCCTGTGCCAGGGCCGGGGCTCGGCGGCGAACTCGGTGGTCTGCTACGTGCTGGGCATCACGGCGGTGGCCCCCGAGCAGTCCCACCTGCTGTTCGAGCGCTTCATCAGCAAGGAGCGCAGCGAGCCGCCCGACATCGACGTGGACTTCGAACACGACCGGCGCGAAGAGGTCATCCAGTACATCTACGACAAATACGGCCGCGACCGCGCCGCCATCGCCGCCGTGGTCACCTGCTACCGCACACGCAGCGCCCTGCGCGACGTGGGCAAGGCCCTGGGCGTGGCGCCCGCCCTGGTCGATGCGTTTGCCAAAGACCACCACTGGTTTGACGAAACCTTTGCCACCGACCGCCTGCAGGAGCTGGCCCAGGCGGTGGGCGTGTCGCTGCACCGGCACACCGCCCGGCTGTGGCTGGAGCTGGCTGCCGACCTGAAGGACTTTCCGCGCCACCTGAGCCAGCATGTGGGCGGCTTTGTGCTGACCCAGGGCAAGCTCACGCGGCTGGTGCCGGTGGAGCCCGCCCGCATGAAGGACCGCTCCGTCATCCAGTGGGACAAGGACGACCTCGATGACATGGGCCTGCTCAAGGTCGATGTGCTGGCCCTGGGCATGCTCAGCGCGCTGCGCCGCTGCCTCAACCTGCGCGCAGCCCTGCGCGGCGAGCACTGGGGTCTCAAGGAAATCCCGCGCGAAGACCCCGCCACCTACGACATGATCTGCGCCGCCGACACCGTGGGCGTGTTCCAGATCGAAAGCCGCGCCCAGATGAGCATGCTGCCCCGCCTGCAGCCGCGCGAGTTCTACGACCTGGTGGTCGAGGTCGCCATCGTGCGCCCCGGTCCCATCCAGGGGGGCATGGTGCACCCGTATCTGCAGGCGCGCGAGCGCCGGCGCAAGGGCGAGTCTCTGCAACTCGAAAAGCCGGAGCTGGAGGACGCCCTGGCGCGCACACTGGGCGTGCCCATCTTCCAGGAGCAGGTGATGCAGATCGCCATGATCGCGGCGGGCTTCACCCCCGGCATGGCCGACGACCTGCGCCGCTCCATGGCCGCATGGAAGCGCAAGGGGGGCGTGCATCGCTTTGAAGAGCCTCTCAAACAAGGAATGAAAGACCGGGGCTATCCCGCCGAATTTGCCGACCGCATCTTCCAGCAGATGCTGGGCTTTGGCGAATACGGCTTTCCTGAAAGCCATGCCCACAGCTTTGCGCTGCTGGCCTATGCCAGCAGCTGGCTCAAGTGCCACGAGCCCGCGTGCTTTTTGGCGGCGCTGCTCAACTCGTTGCCCATGGGCTTTTACAGCGCCTCGCAACTGGTGCAGGACGCCCGCCGCCACGGCGTGCGCGTGCTGCCCATCGACGTGACCGTGAGCGACATCGACTGCACGCTGGAGGGCAACCCCGAGCCGTTGCGCCCCGCACGCGGCCTGGGCGCACCGCCGCTGCCCCAGTCCGCCGTGCGCCTGGGCCTGCGGCTGGTAGGCAGCCTGCACGGAGATGCCGCCCGGCGCCTGCTGCACGCCCGCGCCACAGGTCCCGCCTTTGCCAGCACCGAAGACCTGGCCCTGCGCGCCCAACTGAGCCAGCAAGACCTGCAAGCCCTGGCCGCCGCCGACGCCCTGGCCAGCCTGTCGGGCCACCGGCGCCAGCAGATGTGGGACGCCGCCGCCCAGCACAGCGCGCCGCCCCTGTGGCGCGACGTGCCCGTGCACGAGGCCCCGCTGCAACTGCCCGAGGCGCCCGAGGGCGAAGAAATCCTGTTCGACTACGCCGCCACCGGCCTCACGTTGCGCCGCCACCCCCTGGCCCTGCTGCGCCCCCGCCTGGCCCGCTGGCGCCTGCAAACCGCCCTGCAACTGCACAGCGCCGCCCACGGCCGCAGGGTGCGCGCCTGCGGCATCGTCACCGTGCGCCAGCGCCCCGGCACCGCCAAGGGCACCATGTTCGTCACGCTGGAAGATGAAACCGGCCCCGTCAACGTCATCGTCTGGCCCGCCCTGGTCGATGTGTGGCGCAATGCGCTGCTGCGGTCACAGCTGCTGGCGGTGGAAGGGATGTGGCAATGCAGCGCGGGCCCACCCGGCAGCACGGCGGTGGTGCGCCACCTGGTGGCCCAGCGCTTCAAGGACCTGACGCCCCTACTGGGCCGCATGGGGCAGGCGCTGCAGGGAAGCCGGGATTTCCACTGAAGGAGAGTTTCCGAGGCTCGTAGTGGGGATGGCAGTCAGGCTAAACAGCGGCCCATGGGGCTTGCGCGCCGCCAGTCCCTCCAACGCCTGGCACTCTAGATAGAGCGCTTGGCTGCTTGCTGTATGCAGCCGTTGAAGACGGGGCTCCAAAAGAAAGCCCGCACGAGGCGGGCCAAGAGTGAGGGTGTCGGCAAAGGGCAAAGCCGACGGCCGATAGTAGCGGTCTTGGCGTGCCAAGCCCACCCGACGATGGTCGTATTGCGCAGGTTGCAATCCTATTGAAGGCGAGGCGCAGCGAACGATAGCCCAGGCATGCGTGCCAAAGCTCCGCGGCCACCAGGCAATTTGAAGAACGCGACCGCACTGACAAGTTCTGCAGCCTGATTGTTCAAGCTGCTGGCAGCGGCTGCCATCTCTTCCACCAACGCGGCATTCTGTTGGGTGACCTGGTCCATTTGGGTCACAGCTTCGCCCACCTGCGCCACGCCCTGGCTTTGCTCTTGGCTGGCGGCGCTGATCTCACCCATGAGGTCCGTCACCCGCTTGATGGAGCTCACCACTTCCGTCATCGTCGTGCCTGCTTGGTCCACCAGGGTTGTGCCCTGACTCACTCTCGAAACGCTGTCATCGATCAGCGTTTTGATCTCTTTGGCCGCTTCTGCGCTGCGCTGTGCCAAGTTGCGCACCTCGGTGGCCACCACGGCAAACCCACGGCCCTGTTCGCCAGCCCGTGCTGCTTCCACCGCTGCGTTCAGTGCCAGGATGTTGGTCTGGAACGCAATGCCATCGATGACGCTGATGATGTCCGCAATTCTCTTGCTGCTGTCGTTGATGCCCTTCATGGTTTCGACGACCTGACCGACCACCTCGCCCCCTTGTATTGCGACCGTAGAGGCGCTCATTGCCAGCTGGTTGGCCTGGCGTGCGTTGTCTGCGTTTTGCCGGACGGTGGAGTTCAGCTCTTCCATGGAAGCCGCCGTTTCTTCCAGCGCGCTGGCCTGTTGCTCTGTGCGGGCGCTCAGATCGTGGTTGCCCTGGGCAATTTCTGAGGAGGCCGTAGACACGTTCTCAGAGTTTTGCCGAACCATGCTCACGGTGTTCACCAGGCTTTGCTGCATGCGCTCCAGCGCTGTCATGAGCTGGCCCGTTTCATCCGTACTGGTGACCTGGATGGTGGTGCTGAGGTCACCACCAGCCACATGCTCTGCCAGTTGCACGGCTTGGGCCAACGGGCGGGTGATGGAGCGCACCAGCAAGAGGGCTGTCACCACGGCCAGCACTATCGCAAGGGTCGAGATCATCAGCAGCGTTGCGCGTGCATTGGCATAGGTTGCCTCCGACTCTGCCCGGGATGCCTCCGAGCCATCGCTATTGATCTTTACCAGCTGGTCCAGCGTCTCCATGGTCAGATCAAACAGCTTCTTGGACTCACCCTCCACGAGACTCCGAGCCTGATCGTTTTCGTTCTTGCGCGAGAGTGCAAGCACGCGGTCATCCACCTCGCGGTACTGCTTCCATTGCTGCACGAGCTGGTCATATGCCTTGCGCTCGTTGTCCCCGCTGATGAGCTTCTCGTAGGCCTTCAATGACTGATCCAGTTTCTGCCGGTCGGTCACTACCTTCTTGTCAATCGCCTCCATCGCCGCCGCGTCGGTATTCATGACATGACCCAATACGGTCATGCGTGCCACCAACAGCTGCGAGTCCATCTCATTGGCTGCCCGCACACTGGGGAGCCAGTTGTCCGCAATTTCCACGGTGGCTGACCGCATGGTGGAGAGCTGGAGGGCAGCCAGCCCTGCAAGCCCCATCAGCAGCAATATCAGGGTGGCAAATGCACCGTACAGGCGGGTCGAGATTTTCAGATTTTTCATGTCGGCATCTTTCTGGATGGTCTTGTCTCGACGGGATTCCTTGAATCCTCTCTAACCCGGTTAGTGACGGCGGGGCGTTGGGCCTGACCTTCAACGGCCTGTTTTCACCTGCCGCTAAGGTTGTAGCCTGTCGATTTAATCAAATATATCATATTAATCATTTATCGGCAAAGGCCGAGATCATTTTTCGGTGTCTGTCCGGCATTCGGACCGACCCTTCAGGCGTGCTCCGCGAGCCGGAATCGAGCGTCTTCTGTTCCCGGGCCCGCGTTCTTGGCAGCATGAAGCGGCTGGATTAACTTGGTCTTAAGGAACTCGCAACTTGTCCACGCAGCCGTCTGCCGCCCGGAGCCCCTAAGATGGCCGAGTTGTGTCGCATTCACCCGCCACCATGGCGCAGCAGGAGGAACCACACATGGGCATGGAGTTTCAGCACGCGCGCAGAAGTGCGCTCATTTGCGCGGCGTCCGCCGTCCTGACCGCCTGCGGAGGCGGAGGGGCCGGCGACGGTGCAGGGCCCGCCGCATCAGGCCAGGTGATCAACTCCACCATCAAGTCGGTTGCCAATGGCAACACGTACGCCATTCAGGTTTTCTTGCCAGAGTCGTACGCCAACAGCACGACCGTTTTGCCTGTGATCTACGCGACCGAAGGGGACGCTCCGTACGGGGGCGCCAATCGCTCGCGCTTTGACACGTTCAAAGAGGTCATGCAGCGCCGTGGTACCCAGGCTGTTTTGGTTGGCATTGGGGGAACGGCCTGGAGGGGCACTGACTTTCTCATGCCCGGCGCAACGAAGTACCTCGACTTTCTGGTGAAAGAACTGGCGCCCACCATTGAGAGCCAGTACCGGATTGATCGCAAACGAAGGGCGTTGTCGGGCTTGTCCCATGGTGGGTACTTCGTTCTGGCCGCGTTGATACTGGAGGCGCGTGCAGGTGTGCCCCCCAGTTTTTCATACTACCTGTCGACAGAGTGCAGCGTGGGGGAGCACACCAGCCCGGCGGGGGTCTTAGCGTTTGAAAAGCAGATTGATGGAAAGGCTGTGCCAGCGACCTTGTTCCTTGCGGGTGCGAGTGGCGGCAACCACCCACTGATCGGTATTCCTGTTTTCAATCAGATCGCCTCTCAGAACCTACCGGGCCTGGTATCGCTCAAGGCCGAGTACAACACTTCGCATGTCGGCGCGGATGTGCCTGCATTTGAAGATGCGTTGAAGCGGTTCTTTTCCTAGGCGGGCGTTGTGCTGCGGCGCCTGCACCTGCGCCAGCGCCAGCGTCCGGTGTCAAGAACCAATGCACTTTTCTCGGTCATTGCCACGTGCAGACATCGGGTCATCCCTTCATGATTCCAGCTTCACCAGGCGATGCAGCTGTGCCCCTTTGGCTCCCGCAACCACCGCCTCTATCAATGCCCGCGCGGGCACTGACAGCGCTCGGTCCCTCTGCTGCATCACAAACACCTCGCGCTGCACGGTAGGGCGCAGGGGCGAAAAGCGCAAATCGGCAGCATCCCTGTGCGATGCGCCCAGTGCAGACATCACCGCAATGCCCACGCCAGCCCGTGCCATGGCCAATTGCAGGGCGAGGCTGGAGACTTCCACCCCATGGTCCATGTGTGCCACCAGGTCAGAGCCTTGCGCGCGCAGCACGCTGACAATGCTGGTGTCGCTGCCTTCCTTCAGCAGAGGCAGGTCGCCCAGTGTTTCGGTACGGACCCAGGCCTTGAGCTGGTGCAGCTGTGGGTTGAACAGGAGACCCAGCGGTGCGCTCAGCAGCTTGGTGCAGCGCAGGGCCTCGGTGCGGCCAACGGGTGAGCCAATGCCGAAGTCCACCTCGCCTTGTGCCACGCGGCGGGTGATGCCCTGGCTGTTGTCGTTGACCACGCGCACCCGCACGCCAGGGTGTGTTTTTACGAAGGACTGGAGGATGTCGGGCAGCACGGTGCAGCCAAAGGCCTCGCCCACTGCCAGGCTGACCGAGCCGCTTTGGCCCGTGGCTTCACCCTGGATCAGGGCGGCGGCCTCCGTCAGGTCGTGCAGCAACCGTTGGGCGACGGGCAGGAATCGCTCACCCTCTGGCGTCAAGGCCAGTTGGCGGGTGGTGCGCAGGAATAGCGCGACCCCTAGCTGACTCTCAAACTCTTGCAGCGCGCGGGTGAGCGCGGGCTGGCTGATGTGCAGGGCCTCGCTGGCGCGCGAGATGTTGCCCACGGCGGCGGTGGTCACAAACATGCGCAGCTGGCGTTGGGTGAGATTCATAATGATTGGCTATGAATTGCATCAATTGATGCATTGGACAGGAATTGTGCCGTTTTCTACAGTGCAACCCAAAAGGAGTTGCACCATGAAAAAAATCTCGACCCTGTCTCTGGCCATCCTGTTGTCTCTGGGCCTTAATGCTGCCCAAGCCCAAACACCAGTAGGGGAGGTCAAGGGCACAGCGACGGCCCATACCGAGGCGTCTGCCAAAGGCGTGATGGCCGGGGCGCAGCTGGTGTTGCCCGCCCAGGCCACCGGAGGCGCCGCCTATGTGGGGGCGTTCAAGGATGCGCCCGCCACGGTGCGCAACAAGGTGCCCGTGGTGGTGTTCCTGCATGGCTCGTCGGGCCTGGGGCTCAAGGCCATTGGCGAGTGGCAGCAATGGCTGGGCAGCCTGGGCATTGCCAGCGTGGCGCCCGACTCGTTTGCGCTGCCTGACCGCGTGACCTACAAGTCGCCCGCCAGCAAGGAGGCGTACGAAAAAATCCACGCGCTGCGCCGGTCGGAGATCACCCTGGCACTGCAGGCCTTGCAGGCCCAGCCCTGGGCGGACATGCAGCGTCTGGTGCTCGCAGGCACCAGCGAGGGCGCGACGGCCGTGGCACGCTATGGCGGCGCCGAGTTTGCGGGCCGCATCATCTTTTCGTGGAGTTGTGAGGACAACTACTTTGTGGAGCGGCCTGACACGGCCGTGGTGCCGGGACAGCAGGTGCTGAACATCATCAGCGCAACCGACCCCTTCTTTTCACCCGCCAACACCTGGCTGGGCAACGCCTCGGCCAGCGGTCATTGCGCCCGGGCCTTCAAAGACCATCCGCAGGCCAGCGTGGTGTTGATCCCCGGCGCGCCCCACACGCTGCTGAATCTGCGGGCGGCGCGGCAGCCGGTGCAGGGCTTTCTGGTGGACTTATTGAAGCCCTGAAAAACACGGGCGACCTGCAGGTGCCGTGCGGCCTTCAGGGCGCCTGCAGCTTTTGCAGCAGTTCCAGCGTCGGATACCCGTCAGCCACCACGCCCAGGCTGCGCTGGTAGTCGCGCAGGCCTGCGCGGGTGGCGGGGCCCATCACGCCGTCCGGGGTTCCTGCGGCAAAGCCTTTGCGGCTCAGGGCTTCTTGTAGGGCTTGCAGTTGTGCGCGCGACAGCGGCTCAATGTCGCGGGGCCATGGGGCGGCCACCGGCCCCCCGCCGTCGATCTGCCGCGCCAGCAGCGCCACGCCCAGCGCGTAGTTGACCGAGTTGTTGTAGCGCAGGATGGTGCGGAAGTTGTTGCCCACCAGAAACGCCGGGCCCCGCGCGCCCGCAGGGGTGACGATGGAGGCCCCGGCCAGGTCGGGCAACGGCGCCCCGTCGATGGACCGCACCCCTTCGGACTCCCACTGGGCTGTGGTCTGGCGCACGGCGGGGTCGGCGCGGGCGTGGTCGAACGTGGGGGGCAACTGCACTTCGGCCCCCCAAGGCTCGCCAGATTTCCAGCCCGACCGGGCGAGGAAATGCGCGGTGGACGCCGTCACATCCGGCACGCTGCCCCAGATGTCGCGGTGCCCGTCCCCGTCGGCATCCACAGCGTAGGCCAGGAACACCGAGGGCAGGAACTGGGTGTGCCCCATGGCCCCGGCCCACGATCCGATCATGCGGTCGGCGGCGATGTCGCCCTGGTCGATGATGCGCAGCGCTGCCAGCAGCTCGGTCTGCGCCCAGGCGCGGCGGCGGCCTTCATACGCTAGGGTGGCTAATGCATCCACCGTGCGGAAGGTGCCAAAGTTGCTGCCGTAGTTGCTCTCCATGCCCCAGATGGCGGTGATGACGCTGGCCGGCACGCCATAGCGGGCGGCTGCCGCCTGCAGGGCGGTGCTGTGCGCCGCCAATTGCGCTTGGCCCTGGGCGATGCGCTGGGGGGAGACGGCGCTGTCGAGGTACGCCCATGGGGTGCGGGTGAACTCTGGCTGGGCGCGGTCCAGCTCGACCACGCGGGGCAGCCACTGCGCCTTGCCCAGCACGTCGCGCACAGTGGCGGGGCGAATGCCCGCCTCCAGCGCCTGGGCCGAAAAGCTGCTCAGCCATTGGGCAAAGCCGGTCGTGTGGTCGGCATCGGGGCTGGCCTGTGGCGGTGTGGCGGCTGTGGTGGGTGACGCTGTGGGCGGTGTGGCCGCAGCCACAGGTTTTGCTGCGGGTGTGGGGGTGGGGCTGGGGGCTGACGCGCAGCCCGCGAGGGCGAGGGCAGCTGCCAGGGCCACTCCGGCAACGCCTGTGGGGGCGTGGGAAGCGGCGACGGGCAGGGCGGGGGCGCGCCCCAGGGAGCAAGGGGAAGCAATGAAACTGGGCATGCGCCATTGTCCCGCGTGCCAGCCCGCGTACAGGGGGCGAATGTGCATCAGTCCGTATGGTGAATATATTTACTATGTTTTTGATAGCTGCTTGCGCATGTTCCACTAGCGCTTGCGGTCAAAAACACTGAAAAATGCGGTTACAGTGGCACCTTGATCGCCTTGCGCCCCGCCCGCCGTGCGCGAGCCACCGCCTGCAGCCCCCTGTTAGCCTACCGACCATGGCGCCCCACACCTTCCTCTGGCACGACTACGAAACCTTTGGCGCCAACACGCGCCGCGACCGGCCTGCGCAGTTCGCGGCCATCCGCACCGATGCCGAGCTGAACGAAATCGGCGAGCCACTGATGCTGTACTGCCAGCCCGCCAACGACTATCTGCCCGACCCGGTGTCGTGCCTCATCACCGGCATCACGCCCCAGCAGTGCCTGGAGCAGGGCGTGCCCGAGCACCAGTTTGCCGCGCGCATCGAGTCCGAGTTTGCGCAGCCCGGCACGATTGGCGTGGGCTACAACACCATCCGGTTTGACGACGAGATCACGCGCTTCATGTTCTGGCGCAACCTCATTGACCCCTATGCGCGCGAGTGGCAAAACCAGTGCGGCCGCTGGGACCTGCTGGACGTGGTGCGCATGACCTATGCGCTGCGGCCCGACGGCATCACCTGGCCCAAGAAGGAAGACGGCGTGACGCCCAGCTTCAAGCTGGAGCACCTGTCCAAGGCCAACGGCCTGCAGCACGATGCCGCGCACGATGCGCTGTCGGACGTGCGCGCCACCATTGCGCTGGCACGGCTGATCCGCCAGCACAACACCAAGCTGTTTGACTTTGCCCTCAGCCTGCACAAGAAGGACCGCGTGGCCGCCGAACTGCGGCTGCCCGCCACCACGGCCACGGCGCGCGCGTTCTTGCATGTGTCGGGCATGTTCCCCACCGAGCGCGGCTGCCTGGCTGTGATGTGGCCACTGGCCAACCACCCCACCAACAAGAACGAGCTGATCGCCTGGGACCTGGCCCACGACCCACGCGAGCTGGCCACGCTGAATGTGGAGGACATCCGCCTGCGCATGTTCAGCAAGGCCGACGCGCTGCCCGAGGGCGTCACGCGCCTGCCCATCAAGACCATCCACCTGAACAAGTCGCCCATGGTGGTGGGCAATGTGAACACGCTCACGCCCGCGCTGGCGCAGCGCTGGGGCATCGACCTGGCCCAGGCCGCACAGCACGCCGAGGTGGCGCGCGCGCTGCCCGACATGAGCGGCATCTGGCCGGCGGTGTTTGCCCGCCCGCAAGAGCCGGCACCGGATGTGGACCAGGACCTGTACGGCGGTTTTGTGGGCAACAACGACCGGCGCCTGTTGAACGACCTGCGCACCCTGAGCGGCGACAAGCTGGCCAAGGCGCGTGCCAACTTTGACGACCCGCGCCTGGCCGAGCTGCTGTGGCGCTACCGGGCGCGCAACTTTCCGCAGACGTTGTCGCCCGAGGAGCAGGAGCGCTGGGAGGCGCACCGCGCCGCCTGCCTGTTTGACGGGCAGGGCGGGGCGCGCACGGTGGAGCAGCTGTTCACCGAAATCGACGAACTCTCGGAGACCGCCGACGACGAGCGGACGCAAGACATCCTGGGCGCCTTGTACGATTACGCTGAACACATCGCACCGGAGCGATGACTCCCCCTGAGGCGCTGCGCGCCTTCCCCCGGAGGGGGACGCACCCGGTGGCCTGGCAAAGCCAGTTCCACGGGTGCACTGGCATCAGGGCGCGCCAGTAGTGATCGCCCCGTCTTGTAAGTAGCCACGCAGAAACAGCGCAGATTTTTATGACGACACCGCAGAACCACAGTTTCACCACCCAGATCGTGCACGCCGACCGCCTGGGCGGCGCCGAGCACGGGGCCATCCACAAGCCCATTCACACCTCGGTGCAGTACGGCTACGAGAAGGTCGAGGACCTGATCGCCGTCTTCCAGGGCACGGCCAAGGGCGGCTTCAACTACGCGCGCCAGGGCACGCCCACCACGGCGGCGCTGGAGGCCAAGATCACGCAGATGGAGCGAGGGCACGGCTCCATCGTGTTCTCCACCGGCATGGCGGGCATCTGCGCGGTGTTCCTCACGCTGCTCAAGGCGGGCGACCATCTGGTGGCCAGCCAGTTCGTGTTTGGCAACACCAACAGCGTGTTCGGTACGTTGGCCGACCTGGGCATTGAAGTGACCACGGTGGACGTGACCGACGCGGCCAATGTGGCCGCCGCGCTGCGCCCCAACACCCGCATGGTGTTTGTCGAAACCATTGCCAACCCCGGCACGCAGATCCCCGACCTGGAAGGCATTGGCGCGCTGTGCAAGGCGCATGGCGCGCTCTACGTGGTGGACAACACCGTGGCATCGCCCTACCTGTTCCGTGCAGCCACGGTGGGCGCGGGGCTGGTGGTCAACTCGCTCACCAAGAGCATTGGCGGGCAGGGCGACGCGCTGGGCGGCGCCATCACCGACACGGGCCTGTACGACTGGTCGGGCTACCCCAACATCTTTGCGGCCTACCGCAAGGGCGACGCGAAGGGCTGGGGCCTGCAGCAGCTGCGCAAAAAGGGCCTGCGCGACATGGGCGGCACGCTGTCGTCCCACGCCGCCCACCAGCTGGCCCTGGGCGCGGAGACTTTGTCGCTGCGCATGGACCGCACCAGTGCCACCGCCCTGGCGCTGGCGCAGCGGCTGGAGGCGCACCCGGCCGTCTCGCGCGTGCTGTACCCCATGCTGCCCTCGCACCCGCAGCACGCCTTTGCGCGCAAGCACCTCAAGGCGGGCTCGTGGCTGCTGTCGTTCGAGCTGCGCAACCCCGACCAGTGCCTGGCCGTGTGCAACCGCCTGCAGTTGCCCATCAAGGCCACGGGGCTGGCTGACACGCGCACGCTGATCATCCCGGTGGCGCACACCATCTTCTGGGAGGCCGGCCCCGCCGTGCGCGCCACCATGGGCATTGCCGACAGCATGATCCGCCTGTCGGTGGGTCTGGAAGAGGCGGAAGACCTGCTGGCCGACTTTGAGCAGGCGCTGGCCGGAGCCTGACCCCACCTGAACTGCCCACCCTGACCGGGAGCCCCGCCATGGCCACTGCCACCTCTGCACCGCCCGCTAACATCGGCAAGTACCGCATCGAGCGTGAACTGGGGCGGGGCGCCAGTGGCATCGTGTACCTGGGGCTCGACGGCTTCCGAGGCCGCAAGGTGGCCATCAAGCAGACCCACGCGCACTTGCTGAAGGTGCCCGAGCAGGCCGAGCGCTACCGCAAGCTGCTGCGCAACGAGGCCGCGCTGTCGGGCCGCCTGCGCCACCCCAACATCGTGCGCCTGCTGGACGCGGACGAAGAAGCGCTGCCGCCCTATCTGGTGCTCGAATACGTGGATGGCCAGCCGCTGTCCGACTTTGCAACGCCCGACACCTTGCTGCCCGTGCCCCAGGTGCTGGACATTGCCTTCAAGTGCTGCAACGCGCTCGAATACGCCTACCGCGAGGGCCTGGTGCACCGCGACATCAAGCCCGCCAACCTGATGCTGGCGCGCGGCGGCGATGTGAAGCTGACCGACTTTGGCGCCGCCCTGTCGTTGCGCAGCGATGCCACGCAGCTGTCCGGGCTGGTGGGGTCGCCGTCGTACATGTCGCCCGAACAGGTGCGCGAGCAGGACCTCACCCACCACAGCGACATGTTTTCGCTGGCCGTGGTGGTGTACGAGCTGCTCACCGGCCGCCGCCCGTTTGATGGCGACACCGACTTCGCGACGCTCTACAAGATCAGCAACGAGACGCCCACCCGGCCCAGCCTATTGCGCGCGTCCCTGCCAGCGCATGTGGACGAGGTGCTGCTGCGTGCGCTGGCCAAGCAGCCCGCCGACCGCTTTGCCACCTGGGCCGACTTTGCCCAGGCGCTGCTGGCCGCGCACCGGGGCCTGCCCCGCCAGAAGTCGCAAGACACCGAGGCTGAGCGCTTTGCACGCCTGCGTGCGCTGCCGTTTTTTGCCGACTTTCACGACGTGGCGCTGTGGGAGCTGATGCGCCTGGGCAGCTGGCGCCGGCTGGAGCAGGGCACCGTGCTGATGCGCGAGAACACGCCCGGCGACTCGTTCTGCATCCTCATCGAAGGCCAGGTGGCCGTCAGCCGCCAGGGCTGGAACCTCAGCACGCTGGGCCCCGGCGTGACCTTGGGCGAGATGACCTACCTGCGCCCCGACAACCGCATCCGCACCGCCACCGCCGTGGCCGAGACCGAGGTGCTGGTGCTCAAGGTGCGCAACCCTGCGCTGCGCGAGGCGTCGGAGGATTTGCAGTCGCGCTTTGACAAGGCCTTCATCAAGCTGCTGGTCGGGCGACTGATTGCCACCAACGAGCAGCTGGCTGAGTGGGAACTGGTGGCTGCGCCAGGGCCCGCTGGCGGTTGATACTCTGATTGCTACTTAATTGATAGCTGCCAGGGCATGTTGCACTAGCGCTACCAGCAAAAGCTACCCAAAAAACCGGTAACACACCGCGATGGCGGCCACCACGCCCGCCAACTCGGCCAGCAGCGCGCAGCCCACGGCGTGCCGGGCGCGCTGAATGCCCACGGCCCCAAAGTACACGGCCAGCACGTAGAACGTGGTTTCGGTGCTGCCCTGGATGGTGGCGGCGGCCAGGGCGGCGAAGCTGTCTACGCCCTGGGTCTGCATGGTCTCGATGAGCATGGCGCGCGCCGCGCTGCCCGAGAACGGCTTGACCAGGGCGGTGGGCAGGGCGTCCACAAACCGGGCGTCGGCGCCCAGCGTGGTCACGCACCAGCGGATGCCGTCCAGCACATAGCCCAGCGCGCCCGAGGCCCGGAACACGCCCACGGCGCACAGCATGGCCACCAGATAGGGCAGCAGGCCCTTGGCCACGTCAAAGCCTTCACGCGCCCCCTCGATGAAAGCCTCGTACACCGGGACCTTGCGCCACGCGCCCAGCGCCACAAACAGCACGACCAGCGCAAACAGCGTGAGGTTGCCCAGCAGCGACGACAGGGATGCCAGTGCGGCGGCACTCAGCGTGGTCAGCAGCGCCATGAACCCGCCCAGCACCAGCGCCACGGGCAGCAGGTAGGCCAGCACCACGGGGCTCCACAGCGGCAGGCGCTGCACCACGGCCACGCTCAGCAGCCCCACCAGGGTGGAGGCAGACGTGGCCAGCAGGATGGGCAGGAAGACCAGCGTCGGGTCGGGCGCACCCTGCTGCATGCGGTACATGAAGATGGTCACCGGCAGCAGCGTGAGCGACGAGGCGTTGAGCACCAGGAACAGGATCTGCGCGTTGGTGGCGGTGTCGGGCTCGGGGTTCAACTCCTGCAGGGCCTTCATGGCCTTCAGGCCCATGGGCGTGGCCGCGTTGTCCAGCCCGAGGGCGTTGGCGGCAAAGTTCAGCGTCATCAGGCCCAGGGCAGGGTGGCCCCGGGGCACACCCGGCATCAGGCGCAGGAACAGCGGGGCCAGCCACCGGGCCAGGGCATCGACCAGGCCCGCCCTCTCGGCAATCCGCAAAAAGCCCAGCCAGAGCGTGAGGGTGCCAAACAACAGCACCATCACCTCGACCGACAGTTTGGCCATGGCAAACAGCGCTTCGACCATGGCCGCAAAAATCTGGGCGTTGCCCCCCACCAACCATTGGGCCAGGGCCGCGATGGCCGCCGTGAGGAAAAAGCCCAGCCAAAGGGTGTTGAGCATCAGTGCACCGGGCAGGGGTCAAAGGAAGGAGCTTTGCGCATGTCGCCGAGGTTAACTGCATCGCTGCGTGCAACTGGTGGAGAGCGTGGCGGAAGGGCAACGAAAGTGTCCACGGTGGTCAGTGGTACCCTATAGGGTTCGGTCTGAAGTTGCACGCCCATCCTCTGGGGGCTGTTCGGGAGGCGTTTTTCCTCCCGGCGGCTCCTGCATGGCTGCAGCAACTCCCACACACGGCGCCCCAGCGCGCCGCATTCACATCAAGGAAAAGAGATCCATCATGGGCGCGCAGTGGAAAGCAAAAGGCAAGGCACAGGTGGCCGACGCCAAGGGCAAGCTGTTTGGCAAGCTGGTCAAGGAAATCACCGTGGCTGCACGCGGCGGTGCCGACCCGGCCAGCAATGCCCGCCTGCGCCTGGTGGTGGAGCAGGCTCGCAAGGCCTCCATGCCCAAGGACACGCTGGAGCGTGCCATCAAGAAGGGCTCGGGCACCGGCGCGGACGCGGTGAACTACGAACGCGTGATCTACGAAGGTTTTGCCCCCCACCAGGTGGCCGTGATGGTTGAATGCCTGACTGACAACGTGAACCGCACGGCCCCCGAGATGCGCGTGCTGTTCCGCAAGGGCCAGCTGGGCACCTCGGGCTCGGTGGCCTGGGACTTCAACCATGTCGGCATGATCGAAGCCGAGCCCGCCACCCCCGACGCTGACCCCGAGCTGGCCGCCATCGAGGCCGGTGCTCAGGACTTTGAGGCGGGCGACGAAGAGGGCACCACCACCTTCTGGACCGACCCCACCGACCTCGACCTGGTCAGCCGCGCGCTGCCCGCCCACGGCTTCACGGTGCTGTCCGCCAAGCTGGGGTACAAGCCCAAGAACCCGGTGAACCCCGCCAACCTCACGGCTGAGCAGCTGGAGGAGGTTGAGAACTTCCTGGCCGCCATCGATTCGAACGACGACGTGCAAAACGTGTTTGTGAGCCTGGGTGGTTGATGCGCGCGCGCCGGCGCCGACACAGGTGCTGAAGAGGGTGCCCTGGATGGCGCCCCTGGCTTTGACGGACGGACTGACTGTTTCATGACTGCTGACCACTACGCAGCCCTTGGGCTGGCGGCCAACGCGTCGCTGGCGGACATCAAGAAGGCTTTTCGCCAGAAGGCCTCGTTCTACCACCCCGACCGCAACACGGCGCCCGACGCCGCACAGCGCTTTGCCGAGGTGCAAAAGGCCTATGAGGTGCTGTCGGACGACGACGCCCGCCAGGCCTATGACGACAACCGCCGCCGCAATCTGCTAGACGACCCGCTGCAGACCGCCCAGGAAATCTGGCAGGCCTACAGCGCACGCATTCTTTCTCATCCTTCCGCCCTGTGAAACTTTCTCCCTATTTTTATGACCTGCGCTCGGCCTACCAGGCCGAGCTGGACGACCTGGTGTCCGACTCCGAGGGCAACGACGTTCTGCGCAAGCGCCTGGCCGAAAAGCGCAACGAGATGGCGTTTTTGGTGCAGATGATGGAACTGGCCCCCGAAATGGTGGCCGTGGTCTTTCACCGGGGCTTTCGCTTTACCAAACCGGCTGCACTGGAGCATCTGTTGGGCTTGCCGGTGAACGAGCTGCCCGACTGGCACAGCCTGACCCATGCCGTAGCGTTGGAGCCCTGGGCAATGAGTCTGGCCCAGACCGTGTTGCGCGAGCCCCAGGGCGCTCGCTTTCTGACGGTAGCCGCCGGCCTGGAATACCTGCAACAGCACGCGCGCCTGGCTCCGGCCGCAGCGTCGCATTCCGACAGCGATGCCGAGGACGATGGTGAAGATGCCGCCGAACACGACGATGACTACAGCGCCCTGAGTGCCGACGACGCGGTGGACCCGCAAAACAGCCGTACGCGCGAAGAGTCCAGCGCCAACTGGCTGGCCGATGTGGGCTTTGAGCGCAAGGAATGACGACCATGAGCAGCAGCAACCAACACCTGGCCCTGATCACCAAGACCACCAGCCTCATTGCGGCCGGTGACATCGTGGGCGCCGAGTCGGCGCTGGCCGAACTGGCCGACAGCGATGGCGACGGCGCGCTGATGGTGGTGCTGGACCAGCTGGCGCCCAAGGACATCCTGGCCGTGATGCGCGAGTACGACGACTCCAAGGCTTCGGTGGTCAACATGCTGGTAACGCCCGAGCAGTTTGCGCGCGCGATGGTGCTGGAAAAGCAGTACAAAGACCTCACCCACACCCACCTGCGCAACATGGTCAACGCGGTGGTGTTCCGTGACGATGCCGACCCGGTGGAGTTTCTCACCGCGATTGGCGACCTGGAGGGTGGCGCCGAGGCCCTGGCCAACTACTTTGCCGAAAAGTGGAGCCGCATCGAGGCCTTTGCCCGCACCGGCACCTTTGACGCCACCGAAGACTACGGCGTCACACTGAGCGACGACGAGCTGCTGGCCTCGGGCTATGTGCAGCCGCGCATCGACCTCGATGAAGTGGCCGACCGCGACTGGATGCAGATGGCCTGGCTGCTGCGCTATGAGTGCCGCGACCTGTTCATCGAGATGCTGCTGGTGCTGCGTGCCAAGGCCCGCGCGTTTGACCAGGGACTGGAAGAGGGCGAAGAGACGTCCGAAGAAGACGATGGCAAGTTCGAGACCAGCGAAACCGACCGCGGCAAGGCCACGCCTGCCGCACGTGCTTCCGACGAAGAGTCTGCAATTTAGTGAACAACCCCCTGAGGCGCTTCGCGCCTTCCCCCTTCCCTCGAATGGCTGTGCCATTCGGGAAGGGGGACACCGCCAGCGCGGCGGGGCGGCCCTTGCGCGGCGGTCCTGGTATGGGCCGCGCCAGTTTCATAGCCCATGAGCAGCGCGAAGCGCGATAGATTCAGACATGACCGTGCCTCCCACGCCTTCCTCAATTTCTGCACCAGTCGCTACTGCCAATGCCCTGCAACTGCACGACGCGCGCCCTTTCTTTGAAAAGGCGCTGGTCTACGGCGTGCAGCACGGCCTGATTGACGCGGACCGGCTGGCGGCCATCAATGCCGATGCGCCCAAGGGCATGGTGCAGATCGCGCGTTACTTTGGCAGCGAGTTTCTGCGCCCAGAGATCGAGAAGGCGCGGGACCGCATGGTCAACCTGATCAGCCTGTACCTGCTGGAGACCACTGGTGGGGATCTGGCCAAGGCGGCGGTGTCGCTGCGCGACAACTCCTTTTTGTCGCGCTCCAAAGGCGGCTCGGACATGCTCAAGCGCCTGATCGCCATGCCCGAGAGCAGCAACTTCGGCATGGGCGGCTATGCGGATGCCGAAACCCCACTGCTGGCTGCTTGGTCGCTGCGCAGCCATGCCGACTACCGCGCGGAGCTGGCCCGCCGCAGCCAGATTGCCCAGGCGATTGCCGCCGCCGAATGGCTCGCCGCGCAGTACGACCTGGACACCGATGAACTGGAAACCGCTGGTGCCGATGCCGAGGCGGTGATCCGTACCGGGCTGCTGATGCAGGCGCTGAACCCCAAGGCCATGGCAGCGGGTGAGTGGCCCAGCGCCCCGGCGTTTGAAAAGCTGGTGACCGCACTGCGTAAAAAGAAGGCACCCCTGCCGACGGCGCTGCGCTTGCCCGCTGGCGTGCCCGCAGAGCTGCGCGACGTGCTGCAAGCCCAATGCGCTGCGGTGCTGGCGGACTTGCCCAAACTGCTGCAGTCCGCTGCGCCCCTGCGTACCTTGTTGCGCCCCATGGGCGCCTTTCGGGCGCGGTACTTCCTGCTGGACGACCCGCTGGCCGAAGTGGACAGCTTTCATCGCAGCCTGGACGCTCTGGAGGAAGACGACGAACCTCCGCAGCCCGCCAGCAAGACCTGGACGAAGGCGACCGCAGGCAACGAGGACGAGCACTCTCTGCTCACGCTGTTCCTGTGCCTGGCCGCTGGCGCGCCCAAGAAGACACTGCTGACCGAGAAAACCGCCGCCAGCCTGGTGCGCAAGATCCGCAAGTCGGGCCTGCAGCCTGAGCTGGCTGCCGATTTCATCCGCAGCCATGCAGCAGCCGCCTTCCAGCAGGACTACCTGGCCCTGTGGTCCGGTTTCGTGCAAGACGCGCAGGCCACGCTGACCAGCGACCGCGATTACCAGATGCACGACGCATTGGCGCTGCTGCGGCGCGAATGCCACGTGGTGGGTTGACAGGTGATCCCCAGGGTCGCGCGAAGACGTGCGGCCGGAGGGACTTCATGCACTTGCTCAAGCGTTGCATGGCTGCCCGCAAAGAGTCGCGGGGCAGTCAAGGCTCTCGGTTACCATTGTTAACGTTGACAGTCATCGCATAGCCTGCAAGCCATCGCAGCTGGGCGTTGAGCGATGGCGTCGCGTTGTGAGCCTCATTGCCATCGTCTGTCTGTTCCCTCTGTGCACAGCCCCACCCTCCTTATCGTCGCGGCCATTCTTTCAGCGCTGGTCACTGGCGTTTTGTCTGCGGTGTGGCTCTTCAACAGACGCATTCCCGGCCTCCGCTTCTGGGCGCAGGCGTTGTTTTGCGCCACCGTCTTCTGCATCAACCTGCTGCTGCGCGACCATGTGCCGCTGCCGTTGTCTGTGGTGCTGGCGCAGTCTTCCGTAGCGTTGGCTGCGTATCTGTGCCTGCTGGGAGCACGCGAATACATGGGACGGGCGCCCTTGGGGCATGGTGTTGCCGCTCTGGCCTTGGCGCTTCTGCTGGCGACGGCCTTGTTTTTTACCCTGGTGAAGCCAAACATGCAGGTGCGCATTGCGCTGACGGGTCTGGTGCCAGGGGTGTTGTACATTGCGGCCGCGCACACGCTGGCCCGTGGCGGCTTTCACAAGGTGCCCGCACGGTACCTGTTTGCGGCCACGGTGGGCGTGCATGGAGCGTTCCTGCTGGTGCGGCCTTTGTTGTTCAAGCTGGCCGCGCCCGCCGATGGAGCCCAGCCCGAGGGGGGCATGGTGGCTGCGCTGTCGCAGTTTGTGGTGCTGGAGTCCACCCTGGCGCTGGTGCTGGTGGCGTTTGGCGCGCTCATGCTCACCAATGAGTTCATCACCAACGAACTGCGCCATCTGGCCGAGGTGGACCCGCTGACCAATGTGTTCAACCGCCGCGCGTTTCTGACCCTGCTGGACAAAGCCATCAGCAACGCCCAGCGCACGCAGACGACGTTGCCCGTGCTGGTGATGGACCTGGACCATTTCAAGAAGGTCAACGACAGCTGGGGCCACCGCGCGGGTGACGATGTGCTGCGTCATTTTGTGATGCTGGCCCAGCGCTGCCTGCGCAAGGAAGACGTGATGGGTCGACTGGGGGGTGAAGAGTTCGCCATCTTCTTGCCCAACGCAGGGGCAGGTGGCGCCGTTGCGGTGGCCGAGCGGCTGCGCGCCCTGGTGGAGGCCCACCCGGTGGTGACGGAACAGCGCAGCATCGCGCTCACGGTGAGTGTCGGCGTCACCGTGTGCGCGGGCAGCGAGTCTGCAGGCACGGCCCTGCAGCGTGCGGACGAGGCCATGTACCTGGCCAAGGAACGGGGGCGCAACCGGGTGGAGATGGCAGGGGTCCCCGCAGCGCCCTTGGCCCCCGCTACCGCCACCAACCAGCCAGCCGTGCGGACCACTCTGGCGGCCTAGGAACTGCCTTTCGTCGTGGCGGGCTGTGTCGGCTGCCCGACCCTGGCGGTGGCGGCATGGGTCACAAAGGCGGTGTTGCCCGTCACAATCGCCTTTTTCACCCCGCCTCCGGTGATGCGAGCAGACAACCCCATGGCAGTCCCCACCCCTCCTGGCGCGCCCAGCGACGCCCACGCTGCAGCCCCCCAATCCGCTGGTACCCAGCCCGCGCCCTCTGCGTCGTCCGCAGTGCCCGGCCGCAGAGCGTTTCTGGCCACCGGGGCCGGGGCGGCGCTCGCAGCCGCTGGCGCAGCGGGCTATTTTCTGCACCAACCGGGCAACGACCGACGACTGGTCTTCGCCACCCTGCACGATGCCATGGGCGAGGCCGAGCGACTCAATGCCGCCTCTGTCCACGCGCTGGAACCTGCCACGGCCTGGACCTGGGCGCAGACGCTGGTGCATTGCGCGCAGAGCATTGAATATTCGCTGCAGGGCTTTCCGTCGCCCAAGTCGGCGCTGTTCCAGAACACCCTGGGGGCCGCCGCTTTCAAGGTGTTTACTCTGCGGGGCCGCATGAGCCACAACCTGGCCGAGCCCATTCCGGGCGCCCCGGCGCTCGATGCGCAGACCACGGACGCATCGGCCGCCATGGCACGCCTGCGCCAGGCGGTACAGGACTTTGCCCTCCACACCGGTGCACTGCAGCCCCACTTTGCCTATGGCGCCTTGACCCGGGCGCAGTATGAGCAGGCGCACGCCATGCACCTGGCCAACCATCTGTCGGCCTTTGAGGGTCGCGGGTAGTTCAGGCGCTGAAGACTAAAGCTGCGCTCGTCTGAAGCTGCTGGACCAGCTCCGCAGCGCCGCCGACGCAATTGCAGCGAAATTGATGCAAGTCAAGGGAGACGGCTAACCGCTTGCAGCCCAGGAAGGCCCTGCGCTTACGATACTTTTTGAGGTGAGGCGCCTTCGCTGATGTGACTGCCAATGCGCTCTGCCTCCGCACCAAAGAGGATCAGAGCCATGGGCAGCAAGTGGAAAATTTATGCGGCCGTCGCAGCGCTGTTGCTGCTGGGCACCGTATTGATCGTGCGGTGGGCGCCCTGGCAGTCCAAGGGGCCGGGCCCGGGCTTTGTGAGCGGCAACGGCCGCATCGAGGCCACCGAGATCGCCGTGGCCACCAAGCTCGCGGGCCGGGTGCAGGACATCCTGGTGGCCGAGGGCGATTTCGTGAAGGCGGGGCAGCCCGTGGCCCGTATGCAGATCGACGGCCTGCAAGCCCAGCGCGAAGAAGCCGTGGCCCGGCTGCAGCAGGCGCAGCTGGCCATCAGCAGCGCCCAGGTGCAGGTGGCCCAGCGCGAGAGCGACTACCAGGCTGCTCTGGCCGTGGTTGCCCAGCGCGAAAGCGACCTCGACACTGCCCGCCGCCGCCTGCCGCGCTCCGAGCAGCTAGCGCGCGAAGGCTTTTTCTCCAGCCAGTTGCTCGACGATGATCGCGCCAAGGTGCGCAGCCAGCAGGCCGCTGTGACGGCTGCCAAGGCCCAGGCCAAGGCCGCACAGGCGGGCATTGGCGCGTCGCGCACGCAGGTGACCAGTGCCGAGGCCAATGTGCGTGCGCTTCAGGCCACGCTGGCGCGCATTGATGTGGAGCTGGCCGACAGCGAACTCAAGGCCCCGCGCGACGGCCGGGTGCAGTTCCGTGTGGTGCAGCCCGGCGAGGTGGTGGGCGCAGGTGCGCGCGTGCTGCAGCTGGTGGACCTGAGCGATGTGTACATGACCTTCTTTTTGCCCGAGACCGTGGCGGGCCGGGTAGCACTGGGCAGCGAGGTGCGCATCGTGCTCGATGCCGCACCGGGCTTTGTGATCCCGGCCACCGTGGCGTTTGTGGCCAGCACCGCGCAGTTCACGCCCAAGACGGTGGAGACCGCCAGCGAGCGCCAGAAGCTCATGTTCCGCGTGCGCGCGCAGATCGACAAGGCGCTGCTGCTGCGCCACCAGGAACAGGTCAAGACCGGACTGCCCGGCGTGGCCTGGCTGCGGGTGGACCCTGTGGTGGAATGGCCCGCCAACCTCGCCATCAAGGCCGGCCAGTGAGCCTCCCCGGCAGCTTGGCACCCGTGGCCCGTCTGCGTGGCGTGGGCCAGCGCTACGGGCGCACGGTGGCGCTCGCAGACATCGATTTGGAAGTGGCCGCGGGCCGCATGGTGGGCCTGATCGGGCCGGATGGCGTGGGCAAGTCCAGCCTGCTGGCCCTGGTGGCGGGCGCGCGCGCGGTGCAGCAGGGCACGGTGGAGGTGCTGGGCGGCGACATGGCCCAAAGCCGCCACCGCAGCCGGGTGTGCCCCCGTATCGCCTACATGCCCCAGGGCCTGGGCAAGAACCTGTATCCCACGCTCTCGGTGGAAGAGAACCTTCAGTTCTTTGGCCGCCTGTTCGGGCACGACGCGGCCGAGCGTCGCCGGCGCATCGATGAGCTCACGCGCAGCACCGGCCTGCACCCGTTCCTGGCGCGGCCTGCGGGCAAGCTCTCGGGCGGCATGAAGCAAAAGCTGGCCCTGTGCTGCGCGCTCATCCACGACCCCGACCTGCTGATCCTGGACGAACCCACCACCGGCGTGGACCCGTTGGCGCGCGCGCAGTTCTGGGATTTGATCGGCCGCATCCGCGCCGCGCGGCCCGGCATGAGCGTCATCGTGGCCACGGCCTACATGGAAGAGGCCCAGCGTTTTGAATGGCTGGTGGCCATGGACGAAGGGCGCATCCTGGCCACGGGTACGCCTGCCGAGCTGATGGCTCGCACCGGGCATGATGCGCTGGAGCAGGCCTTTGTGGCCCTGCTGCCCGAGGCCAAGCGCCGGGGCCACCAGGCGGTGCAGATTCCGCCGCTGGACCGGTCGCAGGCGGATGACGCCGCCAATGTGGCCATCGAGGCGCGCGACCTCACCATGCGGTTTGGCGACTTTGTGGCGGTGGACCACGTGAGCTTTCGCATCCAGCGGGGCGAGATCTTTGGCTTTCTGGGCAGCAATGGCTGCGGCAAGTCCACCACCATGAAGATGCTTACCGGCCTGCTGCCCGCCAGCGACGGGCAGGCCTGGCTGTTCGGCCAGCCGGTGGACCCCAAGGACATGGCCACGCGGCGGCGGGTGGGCTACATGTCGCAGGCGTTTTCGCTGTACAGCGAGCTGTCGGTGGAGCAGAACCTGGTGCTGCATGCCCGGCTGTTCCACGTGCCCGAGACCGAGGTGCCCGCGCGCGTGAAGGCCATGCTGGAGCGCTTTGACCTGCAGGCCGCCCGCAGCGCACTGCCCATGAAGCTGCCCCTGGGCATGCGCCAGCGCCTGTCGCTGGCCGTGGCCATGGTGCACCAGCCCGAGCTGCTGATCCTGGACGAGCCCACCTCGGGCGTGGACCCGATGGCGCGCGACAACTTCTGGCGCCTGATGGTGGAGCTGGCACGGCGCGACAAGGTCACCATTTTCATCTCCACCCACTTCATGAACGAGGCCGAGCGCTGCGACCGCATCTCGCTGATGCACGCAGGGCGCGTGCTGGAGAGCGCTGCGCCGCAGGACATCGTGGCCAAGCGCGGCGCCGCCACGCTGGAAGAAGCCTTCATCGGCTATCTGGAGGATGCTGCGGGCACGGCCCAGGCTCCTGTGTCCGAGGCGGCTTCGGGCCCCACTGCGCTATTGCCGGTGTCCGCGCCCAACACTCCCACCTGGCCCACCCGCCTGCGCCAAAGCCTGGCCCGCATCCACAGCACCCAGTGGCGCGAGGCGCTGGAGCTGCGCCGCGACCCGGTGCGTGGCGCCATGGCACTGCTGGGCTCGCTGATCCTGATGTTTGTGATGGGCTACGGCATCAGCATGGACGTGGAAAACCTGCGCTTTGCCGTGCTGGACCGCGACCAGACCGCGCTGAGCCGCGCCTACACCCTGAACCTGGCGGGCTCGCGCTACTTCACCGAGCAGCCACCGATCACCACCTATGCCGAGCTGGACGCGCGCATGCGGTCCGCCGAGATATCGCTGGCGCTGGAGATCCCGCCCGGCTTTGCCCGCGACGTGGCACGCGGCCAGCCGGTGCAGATCGGCGCCTGGGTGGATGGCGCCATGCCGCAGCGTGCCGAAACCGTCATCGGCTACGCCCAGGGCCTGCACCAGCAATGGCTGGTGGAGCAAAGCCGCAGCCGCACGGGCGTGGTGCCCCGGGGCCTGCTGGAGGTGGAGCCGCGCTACCGCTACAACCCCGACGTGCGCAGCCTGCCGTCCATGGTGCCTGCCGTGATCCCGCTGCTGTTGCTGATGCTGCCCGCCATGCTCACGGCCCTGGCGGTGGTGCGCGAGAAAGAGCTGGGCTCCATCATCAACCTGTATGTCACGCCCACCACGCGCACCGAATTCATGCTGGGCAAACAGCTGCCCTATGTGCTGCTGGCGCTGTTTAATTTTGGCCTGATGTGCCTGGCGGCGGTGACGGTGTTTGGCGTGCCGATGACGGGAAGTTTTGCCACGTTGACATTGGCCGCCGTGGTGTTCAGCCTGTGCTCCACGGGCATGGGCCTCCTGGCCTCCACCGTCACGCGCAGCCAGATTGCGGCGATGTTCTTTGCCATGGTGGGCACGATTATTCCGGCCGTGCAGTTCGCCGGGCTCATCAACCCCGTGTCGTCCATGACGGGCTTTGCGCGCCGGTTCGGAGAGGCCTACCCGGCCAGCCACATGTTCACCATCAGCCGGGGCGTGTTCAACAAGGCGCTGGGCCTGCAGGATTTGCAGGCCGAGTTCTGGCCCATGCTGGTGGCGGTGCCGGTCATCGTCGGTACTGCGATCTTGCTGTTACGCAAGCAGGAGACCTGACATGGCGCTGCGTGGACGGTGGTCGAACATCTTTCGGTTAGGCATCAAGGAGCTGTGGAGCCTGTGGCGCGACCCGGCCATGTTGTTCCTCATCGTCTACACCACCACGCTGGCGGTGTATTCGGCGGGCATGGCGCAGCCCGAGACGCTGTACCACGTGCCGATCGCCATCGTGGACGAGGACGACTCGGCCTTGTCCCAGCGCATCGCCACCGCGTTCTACGCGCCCCAGTTCACACGCCCCGCCATGATCAGCATGCGCGAGGTGGACCCGGGCCTGGACGCTGGCCGCTTCACGCTGGTGCTGCACATCCCCGCCCATTTCCAGCGCGACGTGCTGGCGGGCCGGGTGCCGCAGGTGCAGCTCAACATCGACGCCACGCGCATGGGGCAGGCGTTTGCGGCCAATGGGGCGGTGCAGCAGATCGTGCAGCTGGAGGTGGCCGAGTTCGTGCAGCGCGACCGCACCGTGGCCGAGCAGCCCATCGAGCTGACGGTGCGCGCACGCTTCAACCCGGCGCTCAACCCTGCGTGGTTTGGGTCGCTGATGGAGTTGATCAACATCGTGACCATGCTCTCCATCATCCTCACCGGCGCCGCGCTGATCCGCGAGCGCGAGCACGGCACGGTGGAGCATTTGCTGGTGATGCCCGTCACCCCCGGCGAGATCATGCTGGCCAAGGTCTGGGCCATGGCGCTGGTGGTGCTGGTGGCTACCTGGGTGTCGCTCACGGCGGTGATCCGCTGGGCGATTGGTGTGCCCATCGAGGGCTCGGTACCGCTGTTTCTGCTGGGGGCCACGCTGCATCTGTTTGCCACCACGTCCATGGGCATCTTCATGGCCACGGTGGCGCGCAGCATGCCGCAGTTTGGCTTGCTGATGGTGCTGGTGATGATGCCGCTGCAGATGCTGTCGGGCGGCGTCACCCCGCGCGAGAGCATGCCGCTGTGGGTGCAGTACGGCATGGCCCTGGCGCCCACCACGCACTTCACCGAGCTGGCCCAGGCCATCCTCTACCGGGGCGCAGGCTGGGCGGTGGTGTGGCCGTCGCTGGTGTGGCTGCTGGGGATTGGGGCGGTGCTGTTCAGCCTGGCGCTGGCGCGGTTTCGCAAGACGATTGCGCGCATGGCCTGAATGTCAGGATGACTGTGTTTGCTATCGAATATATAGCTGCCAACGCATGATCCACTAGCGCTTGAGGCTAGTTGGACGCAAAATCCACGCTGCCGGGCCGCCCCAGCAGGTGCAGCTGCGCCACGGGCGCCGGGCTGCTGGCCACCCGCTGGCCACGCCGCCACACACCCAGGCGCGTGGCCCGCAGGCGGATGGCGTCCACCGGGTTGCGCGCATGCAGTAGCACCAGGTCGGCATGGCAGCCGGGGGCGATACCGTAGCCCTCCAGCCCCAGCAGCTTGGCGGGATTCACCGTCACCGCATCAAAACACTGCCGCATGGCGGCCTGGCTGGTCATCTGGCCCACATGCAGGCCCATGTGCGCGGCCTCCAGCATGTCGGCGCTGCCGCCGCTGTACCAGGGGTCCAGCACGCAGTCGTGGCCAAACGCCACCGTCAGGCCTGCAGCCATCAGCTCGGGCACACGGGTCATGCCCCGGCGCTTGGGGTAGGTGTCGTGGCGGCCTTGCAGCGTGATGTTGATGAGCGGGTTGGCCACCACGCCCAGGTCGGCCTCGGCCATCAGCGCCATCAGCTTGCTCACGTAGTAGTTGTCCATGCTGTGCATGGAGGTGAGGTGCGAGCCCGTCACGCGGCCCTGCAGGCCCAGGCGCTGGGTTTCGTACGCCAAGGTTTCCACGTGGCGCGAGTGCGGGTCGTCGGATTCGTCGCAGTGCATGTCCACGCGTTTGCCGCGTTCGGCCGCCAGTTCGCAGAGGATCTTCACGCTCTCGGCCCCTTGGGCCATGGTGCGCTCGAAGTGCGGAATGCCGCCCACCACGTCCACACCCATGTCCAGCGCGCGCTTCAGGTTGGCCAGCCCTCCGGGCGCGCGCAGCACGCCGTCTTGCGGGAAGGCCACCAGTTGCAAATCCAGGTACGGCGCCACGCGCTGCTTTACATCCAGCAGCGCCTGCACCGGCAGCAGGCTGGGGTGGCTGGTGTCAACATGGCTGCGGATGGCCAGCAGCCCGCGCGCCACGGCCATGTCGCAGTACTGCAGCGCGCGCTGCACGATGGCGTCGTGGGTCAGCGTGGGCTTGAGTTCGCCCCACAGCGCAATGCCTTCGAGCAGCGTGCCGCTCTCGTTCACGCGCGGCTGGCCGTAGCTCAGGGTCGAATCCATGTGGAAATGCGCGTCCACAAACGGTGGGCTGACCAGCAGGCCGCCTGCATCCACCGTTTCATGCGCGGGGGCTTGCAGACCTTCGGTCACTTCGGTGATGCGGCCGCCCTGCACGGCGATGGACATGTTCTGGCGGCCGTCGGCCAGGGTGGCGTGGGTGATGAGCAGGTCGAGCATGGTGGGGAGTGTAGATATTCGTCGGGACGCGCTGGCACACTGCGGGGTCTCAAGAAGAAAGGGTCATCCGATGAACGCACATGAAAAGCTGAACTACGTCGAATTTGCCGCGCGCGATGTGCCCGCCACGAAGTCGTTCTTTGAAAAGGCCTTTGCATGGACCTTTGTGGACTATGGCCCCGAATACACGGCCTTCTCGGGCCAGGGGCTGGACGGCGGCTTCTTTCAGGCCAGTCTGTGCTCCACCCCGGCCACTGGCGGCGCCTTGCTGGTGTTCTACAGCGCAGACCTCGAAGCTACCTTGGCCAAGGTGGAGGCGGCGGGTGGCCATGTGGTCAAGCCGGTGTTCGACTTTCCGGGAGGACGGCGCTTTCATTTCACAGAGCCCAGCGGCAACGAGTTTGCGGTGTGGTCCGATCACCGCTCCCCCTTGCGGTAGGGCTTCATCAGCGCCTGCGGATACGCCGCCTTGCGTGCCACCAGCACCAGCGCCAGGATGGACAGCAGGTACGGCAGCATCAGATACACCTGGTACGGGAGCCACGCATCGCCCGCCTGCTGGAGGCGCAACTGCAGCGCGTCAAAAAAGGCAAACAGCAGCGCACCCAGCAGCGCCTTGCCGGGCCGCCACGACGCAAACACCACCAGCGCCACGCAGATCCAGCCCCGACCATTGATCATGTTGAAGAAGAAGGCGTTGAACGCCGACAGGGTGAGGAAGCTGCCCGCCACGCCCATCAGCGCCGACCCGGCCACGATGGCGCCGGTGCGCATGGCCGCCACCGAGATGCCCTGGCCCTCGGCCGCCTGCGGGTTCTCGCCCACCATGCGCACCGCCAGGCCCAGCGGGGTGCGCATCAGCACCCAGGCCAGCAACGGGACCAGCAGCAGCGCCAGCAGCGTGAGCGGCGTCTGTGCCGACAGGATGGGCGCGCCCAGCCACTCCATGGGCGCAAAGGGCTCGATGGTGGGAGGCGTGTTCACCTTGGGGAAGCTCACCCGGTACCCGTAGTAGCTGAGCGCTGTGGCAAGCAGCGTGATGCCCAGGCCGGACACATGCTGCGACAGTGCCAGCCCCACGGTGAGCCAGGCGTGCAGCAGGCCAAACACCGCACCGGTGAGCGCCGCCACCAGCACCCCAGTCCACAGCCCATGGCCCGCATACACCGTGAGCCAGCCGGTGAAGGCACCTGCCACCATGATCCCTTCAATGCCCAGGTTGAGCACCCCGGCGCGTTCGCACAGCAAAACCCCCAGCGTGCCCAGGATGAGCGGTGTGGCGACCCTCAGGGTGGCAATCCAGAACGCGGGGTTGGCGAGGATATCGAGCAGCTCGGTCATGCGGCTGCTCCGTGGAAATTTGCTTTCATTTCGATAGCATCTGGCGCATGATTCACTAGCGCTAGAGGCCTATTGGGCTTGAAATTTTGATGTGTATGGGTTGTCATGGCTGCTTCACTTCCACCGCACGCGGTACTGCGTCAGCAGCCCGGCCACCAGCACCGCAATCAGCGAAGTCGCCACGATCACATCCGCAATGTAGGTAGGCACGCCCACCGCGCGGCTCATGCTGTCAGCCCCCACCAGCACGCCCGCCACGAAGGTGCCCGCTGCAATCACGCCCAGCGGGTGCAGTCCGGCCAGCATGGCGATCACAATGCCGCTGTAGCCGTAGCCGGGCGACATGTCGAGCGTTACATAGCCAGTGCGACCGGCCACTTCGATGGCGCCAGCCAAGCCTGCGAGCCCGCCGGAGAGCAAGGCGACCAGCACCACCGTGCGGGTGATGGGCACGCCCGCAAAGGCAGCAGCGCGTGCATTGGCTCCCGCAGCACGAATGTCAAACCCCGGCACCGTGCGTGCCAGCAGCGCCCACAGCATCACGGCCAGCGACACGGCCCACAGCAGCCCCGTGTGCAGCCGCGTCTGAGGCACCAGCTTGGAGAGTTCCAGGTCGCCCTGTAATGCCACACTCTGCGGCCAGCCCATGGAGAGCGGGTCTTTCATAGGCCCATCCAACAGGGCCGACACCAGCAGCAGCATGATGAAGTTGAGCAGCAGTGTGGTGACCACCTCGTCCACGCCCAGCCGCGCCTTCATCAGCGCCGGGCCCAGCAGCAGCGCTGCGCCTGCCAGCGCGGCCGCCAGCATCATCAGCGGAAAGAGCACGTAGGGCGACCACTCCAGCCCCGTGCCCCCGTGCATGCCGCCCACGGCCACGGCGGCCAGCGCCCCGGCGTAAAGCTGCCCCTCGGCCCCAATGTTGAACAGCCGCGCCCGGAAGGCCACGGCCGCTGCCAGTCCAGTCAGGATCAGTGGCGTGGCGCGGGTGAGGGTTTCGGTCAGTGCAAACACCGAGCCGAACGCGCCCTGCAGCAGCAGCGCATAGGTCTGGCCCACGGGCGCCCCGGCCCACAGCACCAGCAGGGCGCTGACGATCAGTGTGAACACCACGGCGCCCACCGGCGCCAGCAGGTAGGCGGCGGGGGAGGTGTGGTTGCGTTTTTCAAGTCTCATGCTGGGTTGTTCTTGTTGTTGTCGCTCAATGGGCAGCGCCCGCCATGGCCAGGCCGATGGCTTCGCGTGTCCAGTCTTCGGCGCGTCGCGCCTCGCTCAGTTGTCCGTCGTGCATGACGGCCACACGGTCACCCAGCGCCAGCACTTCGTCCAGATCGTCCGAGATCAGCAGCACGGCCGCTCCCGCATCGCGTGCGTTGATGAGCTGCTGCTGCACAAACATCACTGCGCCAATGTCCAGCCCCCAGGTGGGCTGGTGGGCCACGATCAGCATGGGTGCCCCCACGCTCCCCGCTGCGCGTGGTTCGCTGCCCCCCAAGGGGGCTGCATCGCCTTGGGGCGGCCCGGCGGCGATGCGTGGGGCTTGTGCCGAGTTACCCGCTGCGTCCTGTGGCGGCATCAGCGCCCGGCCCAGGATGAGCTTTTGCATGTTGCCGCCCGACAGCGACCGGGCGGGGGTGTCCGGCCCGCCGCCGCGCACGTCAAAGGTCTCGGCCACGCGCCGTGCATGCTGGCGCGCAGCGCGGCGTTTGACCCAGAAGGCACGGAACCACGTGTGCGCAAACCAGGGGCCGCGCAGGCGTTCGGCCACAGCGTTCTCCCACACGGGCAGGTCGCCCACCACGCCCACGGCGTGGCGGTCTTCGGGGATGCGGGCCACGCCCTGGCTGACCAGCCATGCGGGGCGGGCTTGCAACGGTGCGCCACGCAGCGTGACCTGGCCCGTGGAGGCGCTGCGTACGCCGCACAGCAGGTCGGCCAGTGCCACCTGGCCGTTGCCGCTCACGCCCGCAATCGCCACGATCTCGCCTGCGCGCAAGCTGAGGGACACATCGTTCAGCCGGTCGCGCCCCGTGGGGCCGGTGCTGACGTTGGTCAGGGTGCAGATGGGCTCGCCCACCTTCTTGGCGGGGCGGCGCCCGGCCGCCTCGATCGCATGGCCCACCATCCATTGCGCCAGTTGCCCCTGGGTGGTGCCCTGCGCAGGCGCCTCTGCCACCAGCTTGCCCTGGCGCAGCACGGCCACGCGGTGCGATACACGCAGCACCTCGCCCAGCTTGTGGCTGATGAAGATGATGGACAGGCCCTGCGCCACCATCTGCGCCAGGGTGTCGAACAGCGCCTCGCTCTCCTGCGGGGTGAGCACGGCGGTGGGTTCGTCCAGGATCAGGATCCGGGCACCTCGGTAGAGCGCCTTCAGGATTTCGACGCGCTGGCGCTCGCCCACCGAGAGGCTGCCCACCTTCGCATCGGGGCTCACGGGTAGGCCAAACTGCTGCGACACGGCCAGCAGCTTTGTGCGCGCCTCGCTGCGGCGCGAGAAGGGCTGCCACAGCGGCTCGCTGCCCAGCAGCACGTTGTCCAGCACCGTGAGGTTGTCGGCCAGCGTGAAGTGCTGGTGCACCATGCCAATGCCCGCCGCCAGCGCTGCACGCGGCTGGCCGGACGGCAGGGGCTGGCCAAAGACTTCGATGCTGCCTTCGTCGGCCACGTAGTGCCCGAACAGGATGGACATCAGCGTGGACTTGCCTGCGCCGTTTTCGCCCAGCAGGGCCAGCACCTCGCCGCGTGCCAGGGTAAGGTTGATGCTGTCGTTGGCGACGAGCTTGCCGAAGCGTTTGGTGATGCCCGACAGGCGCAGGACGGGTTCCATGTCAGGCCTCCGCAGTGCTGCGCGCTGGCTGCGGTGGGCTCTCACTCCCTCTCCCTTCGCGGGAGAGGGCTGGGGAGAGGGGGCTCCGCGCTAAAGCCAGGCAGAGCGCGTGCTTCCACGCGCCCCCTCTCCCCAACCCCTCCCCCGCGAGGGGGGAGGGGCTACCGGCGCATCGCGATGGCCGTTGTGGGTTCATTGCGCTCATTTCCAGGCCGCCAGAAACGCCCGCAGCACCTTGGCCGAATTGGCGGCCGCCAGGCCCATGAAGGTATCCATTTCGTTCTCGCCATCACCACCACCGGCGAGATCGCTCAGCGACCGGAAGGCGATGTAGGGCACGCCGTTGCTGTGCGCCACCATGGCGGTGGCGGCGGTTTCCATGTCGAGCACGTTGGCCTCGAAGGTCTTGAAGGCGTATTCGCGGAAGGCCTTGTTGTCCACAAAGGCCTGGCCCGACACGCCGTTGCCGCCCACCACCAGCTGCGGGTGCTGCTTGAGGCAGGTGGCGGCCAGGCAATGCTCCAGGCCCACGTTCTGCAGGCTGCGGGCAGTGGCCAGCATCTTCGGGTCGGCCTCAAACCAGAACTTCTTGATGATCTGGGGGTTGGCGGCCGTCCGAACCTCTACCGGGCGTGGGTGCATCATGCCGAAGGCGGGCATCGTCAGCTCGCTTTTCATCCAGGCGGGGGCACTGTACTGGCCGGGTTGGTCTTCGCGCGCCATGAGCCATTCCATGTACTGGCCCCACTGTGCAGGCACCGTCACGTCGCCAATGTGCAGGCTCGGGTTCACGCCACCGGCAATGCCGCTGAACACCACGTGGCTCACATTGAAGCGGTCCAGCACCAGCTGCGTGTTCATGGCCGCGTTGGTCATGCTGATGCCGGAGAGGAACACCACCACCGGCTTGCCTTCGAGCGTGCCAGTGGTGAATTCGACGCCGTTGATGCTGTGTTTGGCGGGCTGTTGCACCTGGGGCAGCAGCATGGTCAGCTCGGGCGCAAAGGCGGAGATGACGGCGATGCGGGGTGTGTCGTCCAGCCGCACGGCTGTTTTGCCAGGCGAGGTGGCGGCACAGCCCGCGACCACGGCGGCCAGGGCCAGGGCGCCCAGCAGGCGGGTGCACCGGGTTGTCAGAGTCGGCTTTGTGGTGTGGTGTGAAAACATGGTGGGTGAGCCTTGTCGGTGTGCAATAGCGGTGAGCATCAAAACAAACAGGCCACCGCTTTGCTGGGGTGGCCTGTGCACAGAAGTTGAGGACGCGGGCAAGGCGCCCGCTGCACCGGTGCTTACTTGGCCGTGGACTTGGGCTGGCTGTCGTCCACCTTCACGGTGAACTTGCCGGCCAGGATGTCGGCCTCCTTGGCCTTGACCTTGGCGACGATGTCGGCCGGCACCTTCTTCTCGAATGTGCCCAGGGGCGCGAGTTCAGAGCCCTTGTGCTTCATCATCGAATAGGGGCCGTAGTCCTCGGCGGCGAACTTGCCGTCCTTGACCAGCTTGAGTGCGCGCTCGATGCTGGGCTCCATATGCCACAGGGCCGATGCGACCACGGTGTCGGGGTACTGCTCTTGCGTGTTGATCACGTTGCCAATGGCGAGCTTGCCTTTTTCCTTGGCGGCGTCGCTCACGCCAAAGCGCTCGGCGTAGAGCACGTCGGCGCCCTTGTCGATCATGGCGAAGGTGGCTTCCTTGGCCTTGGGCGGGTCGAACCAGCTGTTGATGAAGGTAATGGTGAACTCGACCTTGGGGTTGGTCTCTTTGGCGCCCGCCATGAAGGCGTGCATCAGGCGGTTGACCTCGGGGATGGGGAAGCCGCCCACCATGCCGATCTTGTTGGTCTTGGTCATGCCGCCAGCCACCATGCCGCTGAGGTAGGCAGGCTCCTGGATGTAGTTGTCGAACACGCTGAAGTTGGGCGCCTGCGGCTTGCCCGACGAGCCAAGCAGGAAGGACGTCTTGGGGAAGTCCTTGGCCACCTTGCGGGCGGCGGCTTCTACCGCAAAGGCCTCGCCCACGATGAGCTGGTTGCCGCCGGTGGCGTACTCGCGCATCACGCGCTCGTAGTCGGCGTTGCTCACGTTTTCGCTGGCCTTGTATTCGATCTCGCCGCGTGCTTCGGCGGCCTTGAGTGCCTTGTGGATGCGGCTGACCCATTGCTGTTCAAAAGGCACCGTGTAGATCGCCGCGACCTTGAGCTTGGACTGCGCGAAGGCCAGAGAGGGCGCCATCGCCATGGCGGCCGAGAGGGCCATGGAGGTGCAGAGCAGGCGTCCGGTGAAGATGCGGCGAGTGGTCATGGTGGGGTTCCTTCAGACAAGCGAACAAGGGGTTGAAGATGTCTTGGTGAAGCAAGGAGCGCGCCAAGTGGCTCCCTCCAGGCGGCAAACCGCTGGCAAGTCTGCCAGAGGAAAGCCACCAAGTGGTAAAAATTTGCGGACGCGAACGAACCACCATGAAAAAAGCCACCGCCGGGCACAACGGCCCTGCGGTGGCTGGTGCATGCCCCGGCGGCTATGCGCTTATTTGGTGCCGAAGATCCGGTCACCCGCATCGCCCAGGCCCGGCAGGATGTAGCCGTGGTCGTTCAGCTCGCGGTCGATGGCGGCGGTGAAGATGGGCACGTCGGGGTGGGCCTTCTGCAGCGTGGCCACGCCTTCAGGGGCGGCCAGCAGGCAGACGAACTTGATGGAGCGGGGGTTGAGCTTCTTGAGGCGGTCCACGCAGGCGGCGGCCGAGTTGCCAGTGGCCAGCATCGGGTCCACCACGATGATGTCGCGCTCGTCCATCTCGGACGGCATCTTGAAGTAGTACTCCACGGGCTGCAGCGTGGCCGGGTCGCGGTACAGGCCGATGTGGCCCACGCGGGCGCCGGGCACCACGTTGAGCATGCCGTCCAGAAAGCCGTTGCCCGCGCGCAGGATGGAGACCAGCACCAGCTTCTTGCCATCGATCATCTTGCCGGTCATGGTCTCCAGCGGGGTTTCGATCTGCACATCCTGCAGCGGCATGTCGCGGGTCACTTCGTACGCCATCAGCGTGGACAGCTCGCCCAGCAGGCGGCGAAAGCTGTTGGTGCTGGCGTCTTTCTTGCGCATCAGCGTGAGCTTGTGCTGGACGAGGGGGTGGGTGATGACGGTGACGTTGCTCATGGGGAACCTGAAAGGAGAAGGGCAGAGGCCTTTGCGCTGACGAACAGGCGCGCTCTGCCGCGCGGTGAGTGAAAAAGTGGGGGCTAGTCTGCCAGAAACCGTGCCAGGCGCGACAAATCGACGTTGCCACCGCTGATGAGAATGCCGACGCGCGCGCCGTGGATGTCCACGTTGCCATGCTGGGCCCCGGCGAATGCCAGGGCGCCCGTGGGCTCGACCACGATCTTCATGCGCTCGGCAAAAAAGCGCAGGGATTCGACCAGCTGCTCGTCGGTAGCGGTGACCATGTCGTCGGCCAGGCGCTGGATGATGGGGAAGGTGAGCTGGCCCAGCGCCTGGGTTTGTGCGCCGTCGGCAATGGTGTGGGGCGTGGGGATCTGCACGACATGCCCGGCCTTGACCGACTGCTGGCCGTCGTTGCCCGCTGCGGGCTCCACCCCAACCACCCGGCATTGCGGCGCCAGGGCCTCGGCGGCCAGCAGGCTGCCCGCCAGCAGGCCGCCGCCACCGACGCAGACGAAGAGGTAGTCCAGGTCGGGCACTTCTTCAAAAAGCTCCTTGGCCGCCGTGCCCTGGCCCGCGATCACATGGGGGTGGTCGAACGGTGGGACCAGCGTCATGCCGCGCTCCAGCGCCAGGCGGCGGCTGATGGCTTCGCGGTCTTCGGTGTAGCGGTTGTAGGTGACGACCTGGGCGCCATAGTCGCGCGTGGCGGCCATCTTGGAGGCGGGGGCGTCCTCGGGCATGACAATGGCAGCAGGCATGTCCAGCAGCCGGGCCGACAGTGCAATGGCCTGGGCGTGGTTGCCCGCCGAGAAGGCGAGCACACCGCGTTCGCGCTGCTCGTCGGTGAACTGGGCCAGGGTATTGAACGCGCCCCGGAACTTGAACGCGCCGGTGCGCTGCAGGTTCTCGCACTTGAAGAACAGCTGCGCGCCCAGCCGCTCGTCGGCGGTGCTGGAGCGCAGCACGGGCGTGCGGTGCGCCATGCCCTTGAGCCGGTGCGCGGCAGCGGCCACATCGTCGTAGGTGGGTGGGGTCAGGCTGGGCAGCGTCATGGTGGCGGCATCCTTGTGGACAGGGCTGGAAGACGGCCATACCTGGCGCAGCCCTTGAAGCCTGATGATAGCCCTTTGCCTCGCCATTTCAAGCAAAAGGGCTTGCAAGCGCTAGTGCTGCATGCCTGGGCAGCTATACATTTTGATGTGGCACATGCCCGTGCGCGCACCACAACCCGGGCCGCATGGCGCGGCCCGGCGGCGCTCAGCCCAGCTCGCTGAACCGCTGCAAGGGTGTGAGCGCCGGGAACTCGCCCGCTCGTTTTTGCTTCATGGCCGTGACCGATTCGCGCACATGCTGGTTGCTCCAGATGGCGCCTTGCAGCCAGCCCATCTGGCGCAGGCTGTCTTCCACGCTGTGGTCGCGCGCGTAGTTCACGGCCTGCTTGGTGCCCCAGATGGCCACCGGGGGTTTGGACGCGATCTCTTTGGCGCACTGCAGCGCGGCAGCCAGCATGGCCTCTTGCGTGTCGAACACCTCGTTGACGAGGCCATAGTCCAGGGCGTTGGCGGCGCTCAGGCGGCGGCCGGTGTAGGCCAGTTCTTTGACCACACCCAGCGGAATGAGCTTGGGCAGGCGCTGCAGCGTGCCCACGTCGGCCACCATGCCGATGTTGATCTCCTGGATGCAGAAGAACGCATCCTGCGTGGCATAGCGGATGCAGCCTGCGGTGACCATGTCCACCGCGCCGCCGATGCAGCCGCCGTGGATGGCCATGATCACGGGGATGCGCAGGTTGTCGATGCGGGTGAAGGTGGCCTGCATGTCGGTCAGCAGGTCGAAGATGGCGGCCCGGCCTTCGGGGCTCTGGTCGTCCATCGTGATGGCGCCGCCAAAGGTCTCCAGCGCCATCCCGGCGCTGAAATGTTTGCCGGTGCTGCTGATGACCAGCGCCCGCGCCTCGCCCGCCTGGTGCAGCTGGGCCAGCACCGCGTCCAGCTCGCGCCAGAAGGTGGGATGCATGGTGTTCATGGCCTCGGGTTTGTTCAGAACCAGATGGGCCACGTGGTCAGTGATGCTGAGGGAAAAGCAGGTGAGGGTGTTCATGGGGTGCCACTGTAGACCGGTGGGTGCAGGCCCGGTCGTCGCCTGGGTGACTGGGCGTGATTTCAGGCCATTTTGGCTGCATGCGCTAGTGCATCATGCCTGGGTAGCTATCAAAAAGAGAGTGATTGGGGTTGGCGTTGTGCCGCCCGTGGGGCCGGTGGACCAGGCGCTCAGTCCCCGCCGCCACCACAACCGCCGCCGTCGCCCCCGCCATCCCCGCCGCCGTCACTGCCGGCATCCGAACTCTCGGCGCCGCCAAAGTCGCCCGAGCTGCCGCTGTAGCTGCCGTCCGAAAAACTGGTGCCGCAGTAGCTGTCGCCGCCGCTGCCGCCCGCGTCGCTCTTGCGGGCAATGTCGGAGCAGTCGGGCACGTAGGTGAAGCCCCCGGCAATGGCGAACTTGGCGTCCAGTGCAAACAGCAGGGGCAGGCGGCTGGGCGCCTTGGGGTCGATGGATTCTTCCTTGCACACCCAGTACCAGCAGCGGCGCAGGCCGTCGTTGTGGCGCGCCTTGTGGCCCAGCGCCTCGGCGGGTGTGTGGTGCAAAAAGAAACCCAGTGCGTTCTGGCACCACAGTTTGTACGCCTGCGTGTGCAGGATGAATTCGTGCCACAGCGCATCGACCGCCTTGGAGGGCATGGCCACAAACTGCTGGTTGCTGCGCAGGCAGGCCATGAAGAACTGGCGAAGGCCGCGTTCCACCAGCTCACAGTCGCGGGTGCTCAGGTGGGGGTAGGTTTCGCGCAGCTTGCGCTGCAGAAAGCGGGGCAGGGGAGCCTCGCGGATGTAGCGCTGGCGCACTGCGTTGGTCCACTGGATCACCAGCGCCGTGAATATCACGGTGGCAATGAAGTACAGGACCCAGGGCCAGCGCAGGCGCCAGGCGCCTGCAAAGATCCCGAGGATGGCTGCCACCCACACCCCAATGGCCAGCAGCATGACCTTGCCGCCCCAGCGCAGCAGAACGTTTTCAATGCGTGTCATCGTCCCTCCTTCTTTTTGTTGTTGTGTATGGCGATTTCACGGCGGTCATGTGACTGATTTGTGACGAATTGCGCAGTGTCGCCAAACAGTCACAGGCGCCTGGTGATGCGCTTTGGCAGGGGAGGCAAGCCGCCAGGGGCGCAGGCGTATTGTGGCGCCGGTCTGGGACACCTGGCGCCGTATCACCGAGGTCAGCGGCGCTTGCTGCCGCCGCCAAAGATGCCGCCGAGCACGCCCCGCAAAATCTCCTTGCCGATCGTGGTGCCCATGGTGCGCACGGCGGACTTGGCCATGGTCTGCGCCAGGCCGTCACGTTTGCCGCCGCGCGGCCCGGTGCTGCCAAACAGCACATCGTTCAGCCCGCCCAGCAGGCCGCCGCCTTCTTCGGCGGGCGCACCGGTGGCCTCCTTGCCGTTGCCTCCGCCCGCTGCGTTACCCGCCTGCCCGCCGGCTTCGGCGGCGCGGCCCTTGAGTTTTTCGTAGGCCGACTCGCGGTCCACCACCTTTTCATACACACCCGCGACCAGAGAACTGGCCATCAGGGCCTGGCGCTGCTGCGGGGTGATGGGGCCCAACTGGCTGCCGGGAGGCAATACAAACACGCGCTCGGTCACGCTGGGGCGGCCCTTGGCGTCCAGAAAGCTCACCAGCGCCTCGCCCACGGCCAGCTCGGTGATGGCGGTTTCAATGTCCAGGCCCGGCTTTTGCCGCATGGTGGTGGCCGTGGCCTTCACGGCCTTTTGGTCGCGCGGGGTGAAGGCGCGCAGCGCGTGCTGCACGCGGTTGCCCAGCTGGGCCAGCACGCTGTCGGGGATGTCGAGCGGATTCTGGGTGACGAAATACACGCCCACGCCCTTGGAGCGCACCAGTCGCACCACGAGTTCGATGCGCTCGATGAGCACCTTGGGCGCCTCGTTGAACAGCAGGTGGGCCTCGTCGAAGAAGAACACCAGTTTGGGCTGCTCGGGGTCGCCGATCTCAGGCAGCTGCTCGAACAGCTCGGACAGCATCCACAAGAGGAAGGTGGCATACAGGCGCGGCGAATTCATGAGCTTGTCGGCCGCCAGGATATTTACCACGCCGTGGCCGTCCACGGTCTGCATGAAGTCCTGGATGTTAAGCATGGGCTCGCCAAAGAACTGCGTACCGCCCTGCTGCTCGATCTGCAGCAGTCCGCGCTGGATGGCGCCCACGCTGGCGGCGCTCACGTTGCCGTACTCGGTGGTGAAGTCCTTGGCGTTGTCGCCCACATATTGCAGCATGGCGCGCAGGTCCTTCAGGTCCAGCAGCAGCATGCCGTTGTCGTCGGCGATCTTGAAGACCAGGTTGAGTACGCCCAGCTGTGTTTCGTTCAGGTTGAGCATGCGGCCCAGCAGCAGCGGGCCCATGTCCGACGCCGTGGCGCGCACCGGGTGGCCCTGTTCGCCAAACACATCCCACAGCGTGGTGGGGCAGGCCAGCGGCGTGGGCAGGTCAAGGCCCCGCTCCTTGAGCACGCCGGCCAGCTTGTCGCCAATCTTGCCGGGCTGGCTGGCGCCCGTGAGGTCGCCCTTCACATCGGCCATGAATACTGGCACGCCGATGCGGGAGAAGTTTTCCGCCAGGGTCTGCAGGGTGACGGTCTTGCCCGTGCCGGTGGCTCCGGTGATGAGCCCGTGGCGGTTGGCCAGGCCGGGAAGCAGGTGGCATTCAATCGTGTCGTGCTTGGCAATCAGCAGGGGTTCGGCCATTTCGGGTTTCCTCGGGGGTACGGGTTCGGCAAAAAGTAAAATCCATCGACTAGATTAAATCAATACAAAAGGACTTCTCGTGGCAGGACACAGTAAATGGGCGAATATCCAGCACCGCAAAGGGCGCCAGGATGAAAAACGCGGCAAGATCTGGACCCGCATCATTCGTGAAATCACTGTGGCCGCCCGCGCCGGTGGCGGCGACCTGTCAGCCAACCCCCGCCTGCGCCTGGCGGTGGACAAGGCCAAGGCGGCCAACATGCCCGCCGACCGCATCAAATACAACATCGATAAGGCCACGGGCAACGCCGAAGGCCTGACCTACGAAGAAATCCGCTACGAAGGCTATGGCATTGGCGGCGCAGCCATCATGATCGACACCATGACCGACAACCGCGTGCGCACCGTGGCCGAAGTGCGCCATGCGTTCAGCAAACACGGTGGCAACATGGGCACCGAAGGCTCGGTGGTGTTCCAGTTCAAGCACTGTGGCCAGCTGATTTTTGCCCCCGGTACCAGCGAAGACAAGGTGATGGAAGTGGCGCTGGAGGCGGGCGCTGAAGACGTGGTGACCGACGAAGACGGCGCGGTGGAGGTGCTGACCGCCCCAGCCGACTTTGAAGCGGTAAAGAACGCGCTGGAGGCCGCAGGCCTGACGGCCGAGGTGGCGGGCGTGACTATGCGGCCCGAGAACACGATCGAGCTGACCGGCGAAGATGCCGCCAAGATGCAGAAGCTGCTGGATGTGCTGGAAGACCTGGACGACACGCAAGAGGTCTACCACAACGCGGCGCTGTGACTTTGCATCCGTTGATCACCGCTTTTTTCTTGCCCTGACCTGTTTTCCGACTGATATTCCCCCGAATCCCGCCCAGCAGCGCAGCTGCTGTGAGCCGGATTCACAAAAGGTTCCTATGAAAGTACTTGTGATTGGTGGCGGCGGCCGTGAACACGCGATGGCGTGGAAACTGAGCCAGTCCCCCAAGGTGACCAAGGTGTTTGTGGCACCCGGCAACGGTGGCACGGCCCTGAACCCCAAGCTCGAAAACGTGGCGATCTCCGATGTGCGCGAACTGCGCGCGTGGGCCCAGGCCGAAAAGATCGCGCTGACGGTGGTGGGCCCCGAGGCCCCACTGGCGGCAGGTGTGGTCGACGAGTTCCGTGCCAACGGCCTGCGCATCTTCGGCCCCACCAAGGCGGCAGCCCAGCTCGAAAGCTCCAAGGCCTTCTCTAAGGCCTTCATGCGCCGCCATGGCATCCCCACGGCCGACTACGACACCTTTACCGACCCGGTCGCCGCCCACGCGTTTGTGGACCGGCTGGGCGCACCCATCGTCATCAAGGCCGACGGCCTGGCAGCGGGCAAGGGCGTGGTCGTGGCCATGACGCTGCAGGAGGCCCACGACGCGGTGGACTTCATGCTGGTGGACAACAAATACGGTGTGACGCACAACGAAGGCGGCGCGCGCGTGGTGATCGAGGAGTTCCTCGAAGGCGAAGAAGCCAGTTTCATCGTGCTGTGCGACGGCAAGAACGTGCTGGCCCTGGCCACTAGCCAAGACCACAAGCGCTTGAAGGACGGCGACGAAGGCCCCAACACCGGCGGCATGGGTGCGTATTCGCCCGCGCCCGTGGTCACGGCCGATGTGCACGCCCGCGCGATGCGTGAAATCATCCTGCCCACCATCCGGGGCATGGAAAAGGACGGCATTCCCTACACCGGCTTCCTGTATGCCGGCCTGATGATCGACGCCAAGGGCCAGCCCAAGACGCTCGAATTCAATTGCCGCATGGGCGACCCCGAGACGCAGCCCATCTTGATGCGCCTGAAGAGTGACTTCAGCGACGTGATGGCCGCTGCTGCTGACGGCAAGCTCGACCAGATGGAACTGCAATGGGACCGCCGCACCGCGCTGGGCGTGGTCATGGCCGCCCATGGCTACCCGGAGAACCCGCGCAAGGGTGACCCCATCACTGGCCTGCCTGCTGAAGCGGACGATGCCGTGGTATTCCATGCGGGCACGCAGCTGAAGGATGGTGTGGTCAGCGTGACCGGTGGCCGGGTGTTGTGCGTGACGGTGCTGGCCGACAGCGTCAAGCAGGCGCAGCAGCGTGCGTATGACGTGGCACGCGGCATCCAGTTTGATGGCGCGCAGTACCGCCGCGACATTGGCTTCCGTGCCCTGAAGAGCTGATGGCAGACGCTCAGACCTTGAACTCCTCCGATACGGTGACCCGCGTGCGCGGCTACCTGGTGGGCCTTCAGGCCCGCATCACCGATGCGCTGGAAGCCGTGGAAGCCGCTGAAGGCGAGGGCGGCGCACGCTTTCTGGCCGATGCCTGGAGCAAGCCGCCCGGCGAGCCGCTGCAGGGTGACGGCATCACCAAGATCATGGAAGGCGGCCGCGTGTTCGAGCGCGCGGGTTGCGGCTTCAGCCACGTACGCGGCCCGCAGCTGCCGCCTTCGGCCACGCAGCACCGGCCCGAGCTGGCGGGTGCGCCGTTCGAGGCCATGGGCGTGTCGCTGGTGTTCCACCCGCGCAACCCGTATGTGCCCACGGTGCACATGAACGTGCGCATGATCGCCGCCGGCCACCCCGGTCAGGCGCCCACCTGCTGGTTTGGCGGCGGCATGGACCTCACGCCTTACTACGGGTTTGAAGAGGATGCGGTGCACTTTCACCGCACCTGCCGCGATGCGCTCAGCGCCTTTGGCGACGACAAGTACCCCCGCTTCAAGCAATGGTGCGACGAGTACTTTTATCTCAAGCATCGCAGCGAGCAGCGCGGCGTGGGCGGCGTGTTCTATGACGATTTCTCGGAGCTGGGCTTTGAACAAAGCCTGGCGATGACGCAGTCGGTGGGCGATGCCTTTCTGGGCGCCTACCTGCCCATCGTCGAGAAACGTCGGGGCATGCCTCACGGCGAGCGCGAACGCGACTTCCAGCTGTATCGCCGGGGCCGCTATGTCGAGTTCAACCTGGTGTGGGATCGGGGCACGCACTTTGGCCTGCAGTCGGGCGGGCGAACCGAGTCCATTTTGCTGTCCATGCCGCCGCTCGTGTCTTGGTCTTACCAGCGCTCTGACCCAGCCGATTCGGCCGAAGCCGACCTCACGCAGCGTTTTCTGGTGCGGCGCGACTGGCTGGCTGGCGAGTCCGCTGCAGCGGTGTAAAAGCCTTGAAAAGCGCAAAAGCTATAATTTCAATAGCTGCCCGCGCTTTTCACACCAGCGCAAGAGGCCAAAAGCACCTCAAACTCACGCAGCGCCACCGCGCAACAGCTGCGCAACACCCAAGGCGCAGCCCTACTGGTTGCGCGCTGCGTTGCACGCTATATTGATTCCATTTCCTCTCTAATCACCGCCTGATGACCACCTCCACCAAATCGGAAACCGCTGCCAAAAAAGACGTCACCAAACTCCAGCGCGCCATCGTTGATGGCCTGGAAGACGTCAAGGCGCAAGACATCCAGGTCTTCAACACCGAGCATCTCTCGCCGCTGTTTGAACGGGTGATCGTGGCATCGGGTACCTCCAACCGCCAGACCAAGGCCCTGGCCGCCAGCGTACGCGACGCGGTCAAGGAGGCTGGGTTCTCCAAGCCCCGCATCGAAGGCGAAGACAACGGCGAATGGATCATTGTGGACTGTGGCGCGGCTGTGGCGCACATCATGCAACCAGCCATCCGCCAGTACTACCGCCTGGAAGAGCTGTGGGGCGACACCCCCGTGCGCCTGAAGCTCGGCGCAGCCAAGCCGGTGTCCAGCGCGGCAACAGAGTTGGCCGAGAAGAAGTCGGCCCAGAAGGCGGCCAAGTCTGACGCCAAGGCGGCAGGCAAGGCGCCCGCCAAGAAGGCGGCGGCCCCCACCGTAGCCGCCCGTTCGGGCAAGGCCACCGTCAAGGCGGTCGCCAAGACCGCTGCGAAGACTGCTGCCAAAACAGCCCCCAAGCCCGCTGCAAAAACTGCGGCCAAGGCCGCACCTGCCAAATCGGCTGCCAAGACAAGCACCGCCAAGCCAGCCAGCAAGACCACTGGCGCAGTTGCCACCAAGAAGCCCGCAGCCACCAAGACCCCTGTCAAGACGGTGGTGGTCAAGCCCGGTGGCGCCAAGAAGCCAGCGGCCAAGAAGTCGCCAACTGCCAAGTCCCCTGCGCGCGCAGCTGCCAAGCCAGCCTCCGTATCGGGCTCCAAGCCCGCGGCCAAGAAGGCACCTGCTCGCAGCAAGGGCTGATCCGTTTCAGCTGCCGCGCGCTCCATCGCTTGCGCGCGGCAGCGGTGACTCCCTCACGCATCCAGGTTGATCCATGAAGCTGCTGATAGTGGCGGTCGGTCAGCGGGTGCCCGACTGGGCGCAGACCGCGTACGACGATTACGCCAAACGTTTTCCACCTGAACTCAAGGTCGAGCTCAAGGCCGTCAAGACCGAGCCGCGCGGCTCCAAGACGCTGGAGACGCTCTATGCCGCCGAGCGCGAGCGCATCGAGGCGGCCATCCCGCGCGGCACGCGCGTGGTGGCACTGGACGAGCGTGGCACCAACCTCACCACCAAGGCCCTGGCCGAACGGCTCAAGGGCTGGCAACTGGGCGGTGACGACGTGGCATTGGTCATCGGTGGCCCCGACGGGCTGGACCCGGCCTTTCGCCAGGGTGCGCACGAGCGTATCCGCCTCTCGGACCTGACTTTGCCGCACGCCATGGTGCGGGTGCTGCTCATCGAGCAGCTGTACCGCGCCTGGTCGGTGAACGCCGGGCATCCTTACCATCGTGAATGAAGCAGACCCTTTGTGATGATGGTCTGTGCTACTCCTGTTTTCATAGCTGCTGGCGCGTGATGAATAAGCGTATGGGATGTCCTGCATCACTCCCCGCGGTCTGTGATAGCGCGGCCTCGGGCAGTCCGCTGCGTTGCTTTTCTTGCCAATAGCCCGGCTATTGGCTGCAAAAAGACGCCTTGCGGCCTATCCCGATCCGCACTACCACCGACTTGCGAGGGTGATGCAGGACATCCCTAGCCGATTTTTATTCAAAATCCGTTCATGCCCGACTTCATCTACCTCGCCTCCCAGAGCCCGCGCCGCCGCCAGTTGCTTGAACAGTTGGGCGTGCGCCACGAACTGCTGCTGCCCAACGTGGATGGCGACGAGCCCGAAGACGCTGAAGCCATCGAGGTGGTGCTGCCCGGCGAAGCGCCCACAGCGTACGTGGAGCGCGTGACGGCCCTCAAGCTCGACGCGGCCGTGGCCCGGCGTGCACGGCGCCAGTTACCGGATGCGCCCATCCTGTGTTCCGACACCACCGTGGCCCTGGGCCGTACCATCTATGGCAAGCCCGACGATGCCGCGCATGCGGCACGCATGCTGGCTGAACTGGCAGGGCACGAGCACCGCGTGCTCACCGCCGTGGCTCTGCAGGTAGGCACCAAACGGCTGACGGCCCTGTCGGTATCGCGCGTCACTTTCGCGCCCATGGCACCTGTGCAAATCGAGGCGTATGTGGCTACGGGCGAGCCGCTGGGCAAGGCAGGCGCCTACGGCATCCAGGGCCGGGCGGCGGCGTATGTGGAGCACCTGGCGGGCAGCTATTCGGGCATCATGGGGCTGCCGATGTACGAGACCGCGCAGCTGCTGCGCGCAGCGGGCTTTGCGATCTGAGCGACGCCAACCAAAGACAACAACAACGCCATGCAACAAGACATCCTGATCAATTGGTCCCCCCAGGAAACCCGGGTGGCCGTGGTGGAGCACGGCGCCGTGCAGGAGCTGCACATCGAGCGCACGCTGGAGCGCGGTCTGGTCGGCAATGTCTATCTGGGCAAGGTCTCGCGCGTGCTGCCAGGCATGCAGTCGGCCTTTATCGACATCGGGCTGGAGCGTGCCGCCTTCTTGCACGTGGCCGATGTGTGGCAGCGCCAGCCCGATGGCGAGCCGCCCGCATTTGCCCGCAAGAACGAGCCGCAGGTACCGATCGAAAAGCAGGTGTTCGAGGGGCAGGCGCTGATGGTGCAGGTCATCAAGGACCCGATTGGCACCAAGGGCGCGCGGTTGTCCACGCAGATCAGCATTGCCGGTCGCCTGCTGGTGTTTTTGCCGCAGGACGACCATGTGGGCGTGTCGCAGAAGATCCCTCCCGCCGAGCGCGATGCGCTGCGCGCGCGACTGCAGGCGCTGGTGGGCGACAAGTCCACGGGCGGTGGCGGCGGCTTCATCCTGCGCACCAACGGCGAAGATTCCACCGATGCCGAGCTGGCCGAAGACATCGCCTACCTGCGCAAGACCTGGGCGCGCATCAAGGAGGCATCGCTCAAGCTGCCCGCCATGTCGCTGTTGCACCAGGACCTGGACCTGCTGCAGCGCGTGCTGCGCGATCTGGTGGGCGACCACACGCAGACCATCCGCCTGGATTCGATGGAGCAGTTCCAGCGCCTGCGCGCGTTCGGGCAGGAGTTCATGCCCGCAGCCGCGGGCAAGCTGCAGCACTACAAGGGCGAGCGGCCGATTTTTGACCTGTACTCCATTGACGAAGAGGTGGCCAAGGCCCTGGGCCGCCGGGTCGATTTGAAATCGGGCGGCTACCTCATCGTGGACCAGACCGAGGCGCTGACCACCATCGACGTGAACACCGGCGGCTACGTGGGTGCTCGCAATTTTGACGACACCATCTTCAAGACCAACCTGGAGGCTGCACAGGCCATTGCGCGCCAGCTGCGTCTGCGCAACCTGGGCGGCATCATCATCGTGGACTTCATCGACATGGTGCGGGACGACCACCAGCAGGCCGTGCTGTCGGAGTTCAAAAAGCAGCTGGCCCGCGACAGGGTCAAGACCATGTCATCTGGCACCTTCTCGCAACTGGGTCTGGTGGAGATGACGCGCAAGCGCACCCGCGAATCACTGGCACACATGCTGTGCGAGCCCTGCGAGGTGTGCCAGGGCAAGGGCAGCGTCAAAACCGCGCGCAGCGTGTGCTACGACATACTGCGCGAGATCCTGCGCGAAGCTCGCCAGTTCAACCCGCGTGAGTTCCGCGTCGTGGCGTCCGCGCGGGTGGTGGAGCTGTTCCTGGACGAAGAAAGCCAGCACCTGGCCGGCCTCTCGGACTTCATCAAAAAACCCATCTCGCTGCAGGCCGAAAGCGCAATGGGGCAGGAGCAGTACGACATCGTGCTGCTGTAGCAGCACTCCTGATCGACTGAGGGCGTCAGGCCTCTATTTGCATCGCTGGGCGCGCCTGCACCCGCGCCAGCCAGGCCTGCACATGCGGGTGTGCATTGACGGGTGCACCCAGGTACACGCTGTAGCCCAGCACCGACCCCACCACCAGATCCACCAGCGAATAGTCCGCGCCCAGCATCCAGGGCTGGGCGGCCAGGCGGGCATCCAGCAGGGTGAGCAGGTCGTTCAGCCCCGCTGTGGCTGCCTGTGCATGGGCAGGGCTGCGCAGCGCCTCTTCGCCCTGCGTGGCCAACTGCAGGCGCACCAGCACCGTGCCATAGGTCACGTACGCCCAGGTGCACCACGACAGCGCCTGCAGCGCCTCGGGCGTGCCGGCGGCAGGCCACAGGCCACGCTCGATGCCGTAGCTGTGGCCCAGCCACAGGTGGATGGCCAGGGCCTCGAACATGGGCGCACCGTCCACCGTCAGCGTGGGGACCTTGCCGTTGGGGTTCAAGGCGAGATATTCGGGGCGGCGCTGCTCGCCGGTGCGGATGTCGATCTTCACGCGCTCGTGGGGCACGCCCAGCTCGGTGAGTGCGCAGGCAATCGGGGTGGCGCTGGACATGGGGTGCCAGTAAAGGACGATGGACATGGAAAACTCCTTGGTCGTGGTGGAAGAAAAGGTGGAGTCACTGTAAGAACCATTGCGGACAATTTCAGTCCTCGATTCAACGTACAGTGGCGGCATGCTCAGTTCTTCCACACGCCTGTTGCGCCTGCTGTCCCTGCTGCAAACCCGCAGCCACTGGATGGGCCCCGAGCTGGCCGAGCGGCTGGAAGTGCATCCGCGCACGCTGCGGCGCGACATCGATCGCCTGCGCCAGCTGGGCTACCCGGTGCAGGCCAGCAGTGGCGTGGCGGGCGGCTACGCCTTTCGCGCGGGGCAGGCGTTGCCCCCGTTGCTGCTCGACGATGAAGAAGCCCTGGCCGTATCGATTGCGCTGCGCACCGCCACTGCGGGTGCCGTGGGCGGCATTGAAGAGCCCGCCTTGCGCGCCTTGGTGAAACTGGAGCAGGCCATGCCTCTGCGGCTGCGTGAGCAGGTGGACGCGTTGCGCTCCACCATCCTGCCGCTGGACCGCACCGGGCCGGTGGTGGAGGCCTCGCTGTTGGCCACGCTGGCATCTGCCTGCCGCGACCAGTTGCGGCTTGGCTTCTCGTACGAAGACGGCAAGGGGCGCGCTACCCAGCGCTCGGTGGAGCCACAGGGCGTGGTGCACACCGGCATGCGCTGGTACCTGGTGGCCTGGGACTGCGACCGTGGCGACTGGCGCACCTTTCGCATCGACCGCATGGTGGCAAAGCCCGAAGTCGGCGCGCATTTTTCACCGCGCCCCGGGCCGGACGGCGGCGACCTCAAGGCGTATGTGTCCCGCTCCATCACCGCAGCGCCGCACCCCGACCAGGCGCGGGTGGTGCTGCATGCACCTTATACAGAAATGGCGCGACGCATTCCGCAGTCGGCCGGTGTAGTGACGACGCTGGCCAACGGGCAGCAGTGCCAGCTGGAATGCGCGGCCAGCGATGCCCTGGTGTTCTGGCTCATGGCGCTGGATGTGGAGTTTGAGGTGCTGGCGCCCGCGTCGCTGCAGGAGCGGCTGCGCGTGGCGGGAGAGCGGGCGTTGCGTTGCACTGGTTAGGCCTGCGCCGGTGTGGTGCATTTGACTTACCATCCACCGCGGCAGCGCCTCGAGTCTGGCGGGTGTGCGTTGCTGAATATCAAAAATTTGGAGGGAGAAAATATGATCCGTTCCACGAAGGAAGGGCGCTGGTACGCGCGAGGCGCGCTGGCGGGAGTTTTGGCGCTTTCATGGTGCGTCGCCATGGCGCAATCGGGCGATGCGTCGTCTGTGCCGGTGATTTCAAGGCAGCTTCACACGACCTATGACGTTGCCGCAGACGGAAAGTCTTCGGTCACCTTCGCTACAGTCAATCAGATCGTGCATTCCAGTGCGTTGGAGAGGATGAAGTCCTTTTCTTTCTCCTACAGCAGCAGCATTCAGCAGGGCCAGATCGTTGAAGCTTTCACGGAGAAGCCCGACGGCCGCCGCATCGTGGCTCCGCCCAACAACTACCAGACTGAAGTCAGCGACGGGCGCGACGGCAACAAGCCCATGTTCTCGGACCGCTCGCGCATCTCGGTGGTCTTTCCTGATGTGGCCGTGGGTGACTCGGTGGGCGTGATCTACAAGATCGAGGACAAGGTTCCGATGTTTCCTGGGGCATTCTCGACGGTGCAAAGCTTCTCGCCCTACGGTGTGCACCAGGATTCCCGTATTACCGTGCGTGCCCCTCAGGGTTTGAACTTGCGCTTTGAGGCACATGACCTCAAGGAGCAATCCGCCACCGTGCAAAGTGATGTGGTGGTGCGCGAATGGCGCTATCAGAACCCTGTGCCGCGCAGATGGGACGAGGCGGATGCCGGAATCTGGCGGCTGGAAGAGACGCCCGTTTTATTGGTCAGCACCTTCCCGGACTACGAGAGCATCGCCAAGGCCTATGGCGACCGCGCACTGCCCAAGGCGCAGCCCACACCGCGTGTCCGGGCGCTGGCTGAATCAATTGTTGGCAACCAGGCAATTCCGCGTGAGCGCGCGAGGCTGCTGTACGAGTGGGTCTCCACCCAGATCACTTACGGTGGCAACTGCATTGGCGTGGGTGCGGTGGTCCCGCGTGATGTCGATGTGGTGCTGGACAACAAGATGGGTGACTGCAAGGACCACGCTACGCTCCTGCAGGCGCTGCTGGCCGCCGTTGGCGTCCACAGCGAGCAGGTGCTGATTAACTCGGGAAGCCTTTACGACCTGCCCGCAACGCCCGTCGTTTCCACCGTGAACCATGTCATCAACTACCTGCCTGATTTCGGCGTGTATTTGGACGCAACGGCGAAGCAGATTCCGTTTGGCTACCTGCCGGAAGATGCTTACGCAAAGCCTGTGATCCACGTGCGTGAGGGCAAGGCGCTGGCGCAGATTCCTGCGGGCAACCCAGCCCACACGGAACAGCGGATGCACATGGCGCTGAAGCTTGCGGCCAACGGCGGCGCGACAGGCACGCTGCAGGTGCAGATGAAAGGCGCCAAAGCTGCTTACTTGCGTGATTACATGCGCAAATTGCAAGGCGAGAGTGAGCGTGACTTCGTGAAGAAAGTCCTGTCTTCGTCCGGCTGGAAGGGCAAGGGGACGGTCGACAAGGGCGACCTGTCTGGTAGCAAGCTGCTGTCGGACCAGTATGCCTTCAGCATTGCTTTCGATATCGACAACTACCTGTCGTCCAGCGCGCAAGGGGCCTTCCACCTCGGGCCTGTGATCTCCCTGCCCTTGTCGATCTCCAGGCTGGGCGGTGAGCACGAGGACGTCGCGCCGCGCCGCCGCAGCACATGCTTTGGGTACTCGAGCTACGAGACCTACGATCTGGAGCTGGTGCCCGGCGTGGCCTTCACGCAGGTACCTCCCAATATGAAGACGCGAAACAAGCTGATCAATTACAACAGCTCGTATCAGCGAACCAAAAGCGGCTTCAAGGTTGTGCGCGAGCTCAAGGACGCGACGCCGGACGGTATCTGCAGCGCAGAGTACTTGGCGCAATGGAATACGGAGGTCAAGCCGATTTCGGACCATCTACAGCAACAGGTCTTCTACAAGCGTAAAAGCCGTTAACGCCGCTCAAGCCCTGGTCTGCATGCTGCAGGCCGAGCGCGGCATGGTGGTGCTGGTGTAACTCTTGAAGGCCGGGCTTTAGGGTACGAACCGGTACCCGATACCCGCCTCAGTCCGCAAGTGCCGGGGCATGGAGGCGTTGTCCTCCACCTTCTTACGCAGGTTGGCCATGTGCACGCGCACGTAGTGCGTGTCCTCGGCATGGCCTGGGCCCCACACGGCTTTGAGCAGCTGGGCGTGGGTGATGACGCGGTCGGGCTGGGAGGCCAGGTAGGTGAGCAGCTTGTATTCGATGGGCGTGAGGTGCAGGGCCTCGCTGCCATCGCCTTCGCCATTGCTTTGCGTGCGGCGCTCTACCGTGCGGCGGGCCAGATCCACGGTGATGTTGCCGAACTGGATGACGGGTATCGCCTCTGGGCTGGAGGCCCGCTGGCTGCGCCGCAGCTGCGCGCGCACGCGTGCCATCAGCTCGCCGGAGCCAAAGGGCTTGACGAGGTAGTCGTCGGCCCCTGCGTCCAGCGCCGCGATCTTGCTGGCCTCGGCGCTGCGGGCCGAGAGCACGATGATGGGCATGGCCGACCAGGTGCGCAGGTCGCGGATCAAATCCACGCCATCCCCATCTGGCAGGCCCAGGTCCAGCACCACCAGGTCGGGGCGGCGGGTGCCCGCTTCGATCAGGCCGCGCTGCAGGGTGGCGGCCTCGTGCACGGTGTGGCCTTCGGTCTCCAGCGTCAGGCGCACAAAGCGGCGAATATCGGCTTCGTCTTCAACGATGAGGATGTGCGTGGGCAGGTCGGTCATGGCATGGCATGGATGCAAGGGTGTCAGGCGTCGGCGTCATCGCCCAGGTCGGTGGGCGGTGTGCCGCGTGGCAGCAGCAGCGTAAAGCGCGCCCCGGCAGCCTGGCCTTGAGCGTTCAAGATCGTATCGCCCCGAATGCTGCCACCATGCGCCTGAACGATGGCGCGGCAAATCGCCAGCCCCAGGCCCACACCGGGCGTCGCGCTCTCGCGGGCGCCGCGCTCGAACTTTTCAAACAGCAACTCTTCGCGGCCTTTGGGCAGGCCGGGGCCTTCATCGGTGAGGGTCAGTGCCACCGCGTCGCTTTGGGGCTGCGCGCTGATGTGGATGGTGGTGTCTGCGGGGGTGTACTTGGCGGCGTTTTCCAGCAGGTTGACCAGCACGCGCTCCATCAGCACGGCATCGATTTGCAGCAATGGCAGGTCGTCGGGCAGTGTCACTTCAACCCGGTGCGCAGCGATGGCCGGGGCACTGGCGGCGAGGGCGCTGCCCACCACTTCTTCCAGCGGCTGCCAGGCCTTGTTGAGTTGTACGGCCCCGGCCTCCAGGCGGGCCATGTCCAGCAGGTTGTTGACCAGTGCGCTCATGCGCTGGGCCGATTGCTGGATGGCGCCGGTCAGTTCTTGTTGATGGGCAGGCAGGGGCGGCTGCACCATGGCCAGTGATTCGGCCAGGCCGACCAGTGAGGCCAGCGGAGTGCGCAGGTCGTGCGAGATGGCCGAGAGCAGCGAGTTGCGCAGCCGCTCGGACTCGATCTGCACCGTGCTCTTTTGTGCCACGTCGATGTAGTGGATGCGTTCCAGCGAGATGGCCAGCAACGAGGCGCAGGTCTGCAGCAGGCGGCGCGGTTCCACCCCAGGCACCTCTCCTTGGGGCATGGCCACCACCAGCACGCCACGGATGCGCATGGGCGCCTTGAGCGGCAGCACCAGCGTGGGGCTGGAGTGCAAGGTGTCGGTGCCCCGGCCTGCGGGCTCGCCGCGCTCGAATGCCCATTGCGCCACGGCCATGTCCACGGGGGCGGTGCCTCCGGGCAGCACCTGCAGGCGGTTGTCATCGTCGGCCACCACCAGCGTGCTGCCTGCGCTGAACTCGCCCGTGATAAAGCGTGCGCCAATCTCGGCCACCTGCTCGGGCAGCAGGGCTGCAGACAGGTCACGCGCCATGTCGTATAGGCTGCGCACGCGGTGTTCGCGGTCGGTGGCGGCCTCGGCCTGCACCTTGAGCCCGGCGGTGAGCTGGCCCACCACCAGGGCCACCACCAGCATCACCGCAAAGGTGACGACGTACTGCGCGTCGCTCACCGCAAAGTTGAAGCGGGGCGGCACAAAGAAGAAGTCAAAAAACCCCACGCCCAGGAACGCCGCCATGATGGCCGGGCCGCGACCAAAGCGCAGCGCCACCCCCACCACCACCAGCAAAAACAGCATGACGATGTTGGTCAGCTCCAGCACGTTGGCCAGCGGTGTGGCAATGACGGCGGCAATGCAGCAGGCCAGGGCGGCGGCGATGTAGCCGGGCCAGAATGCAGCGCGGGGGGCTGCGGTGCTGGTGCGGGTGGTTTTGCGTTCGGTGGTATCGGCGCTGCGGCTGGGCAGTGTGCCCACCTGCAGCAGGTCCAGGTCGCTGGCACTTTGTCCGATCTGCTCGGCCAGCGTGGCCTGCCACGGCCAGCGCCGGGTGCTGCGCCCCATGACCACACGCACAAGGTTGTGTTCGCGCGCATAGCGCACCAGGGCCTGGGCGGGCTGGGCTGCGGGCAGCACGGCGCAGGCGGCGGCGCCCAGTTGCTGCGCGATCTTCAGCGTACGCTCCACCTGCGGGTGCAGGGTGGCCGACTGGCCTTGCTGCTCGGGCGTTTCCACATGCACGGCGTGCCACGGCAGGTCGAGCTGGGCGGCCAGGCGGGCGCAGCTGCGCACCACCTTTTCGGCGTTGTCGCCCGTGCCCACGCAGGCCAACAGGGCTTCGCGGTTGGGCCACACGGCCTCTGGCGTGGTGGTGCTGGCGCGGCGGTAGGCGCGCATTTCGTCGTCCACGCGGTCGGCGGTGCGGCGCAGGGTCAGCTCACGCAGGGCCAGCAGGTTGCCTTTGCGAAAGAAGTTGGCAGCGGCACGCTCTGCCTGCTGGGGCAGGTAGACCTTGCCGGCTTTGAGGCGCGCCAGCAGCTCGTCGGGCGGCAGGTCGACCACCACCACTTCGTCGGCAGCGTCAAAAAACTGGTCGGGCACCGTCTCCCACACGCGGATGCCGGTGATACCGCTGACGATGTCGTTCAGGCTCTCCAGGTGCTGCACGTTCATGGTGGACCACACGTCGATGCCTGCGGCCAGCAGTTCTTCGGCGTCTTGCCAGCGTTTGGGGTGGCGCGATCCGGCCACGTTGCTGTGGGCCAGCTCGTCGAGCAGCACTAGGCCTTCGGGGTGCGCGGCGCCCCAGGCCAGGGCGGCGTCCAGGTCAAACTCGGGCAGGGTGCGGTCTTTGTAGGGCAGGGCGCGCAGCGGCAGGCGCGGCAGGTGTGCGGTCAGCGCCTCGGTGTCGGTGCGGCCATGCGTTTCGACCACGCCGATGGTGACGGGCAGGCCCTGCGCCTGCGCCGCCCGGGCGGCGGACAGCATGGCAAAGGTCTTGCCCACCCCGGCGCAGGCGCCAAAAAACACCTTGAGCCGCCCGCGCTGCTGCTGGGCCTGCTCTTGCTGGATGCGCTGCAGCAGCGCGTCGGGGTCGGGGCGATCCTGCATGGGCACAGTGTATCCACCAATTTGATGTCGAATAGGCCTCAAGCGCTAGTATCAATTGCGCTGATAGCTATTTATTTGATAGCGAATCGAGTGCCAGATTCAAGGCCAGAACGTTCACACGCGGCTCGCCCAGCAGGCCCAGCCAGGGGGTGTCGGTGTGCTGCTGTACCAAGGCTTGCACTTGTCCCACGGGCAGGCCTCTGGCACGGGCCACGCGTTCGCTCTGGTAGGCCGCGGCTGCCGGGCTGATGTGTGGGTCCAGCCCGCTGGCCGACGCGGTGACCAGGTCCACGGGCACGGGGCGGGTGTTGCCCGGGTCGGCGGCACGGAGCGCTTCAATGCGCGCCTTGACGGTATCGGTCAACGCCGGGTTGGTGGGGCCCAGATTGGAGCCACCCGAGGCCGATGCGTTGTAGGGCATGGGCGCTGTGGCCGATGGGCGGCCCCAGAAGTGGCCAGGCTCGGTGAACGACTGGCCGATCAGCTCGGAGCCCACTGCCTTGCCACCCTGGGTGATGAGGCTGCCGTTGGCCTGGTGCGGGAAGGCCGTTTGTGCGACACCGGTCACGGCCAGCGGGTAGAGCAGGCCGGTGACGATGGACAGCACGACGAACAGCGTGAGGGCAGGGCGCAGCAGGCCGCCTGGGCTGGCGGGCACGTCGTCGCGGGGAATACGGATAGGCATACGATTTTCCTTGTCAGTGATTAGGGCGCTGTGTTGGCGAATGGGCAGCGATCAGGTCAACCCGGCTGCGGCCAGCACCATGTCAATCAACTTGATGCCAATGAATGGCACCACCATGCCCCCCAGCCCATAAATGGCCAGGTTGCGGCGCAGCAGCGCGGCGGCACCCACGGCGCGGTAGGCCACGCCTTTCAAGGCCAGCGGGATCAGGAAGATGATGATCAGCGCGTTGAACACCACGGCGGACAGGATGGCCGACGAGGGGCTGGCCAGGTGCATGAAATTCAGCGCCGACAGCTGCGGGTAGGTGGTGACAAACGCCGCCGGGATGATCGCGAAGTACTTGGCAATGTCGTTGGCAATGCTGAAGGTGGTGAGCGAGCCGCGTGTCATTAGCATCTGCTTGCCGGTCTCCACGATCTCGATGAGCTTGGTGGGGTTGCTGTCCAGGTCCACCATGTTGCCCGCCTCCTTGGCGGCTTGGGTGCCGGTGTTCATGGCCACGGCCACGTCGGCCTGGGCCAGGGCGGGCGCATCGTTGGTGCCGTCGCCGGTCATGGCCACCAGCTGGCCATTGGCCTGGTAGCTGCGGATGAGCTGCAGCTTGGCCTCGGGTGTGGCCTCGGCCAGGAAGTCGTCCACACCCGCTTCGGCCGCGATCGCGGCGGCCGTCAGGCGGTTGTCGCCCGTCACCATCACGGTCTTGATGCCCATGCGGCGCAGCTCGGCAAAACGCTCCTTGATGCCGCCCTTGACCACGTCTTTGAGCTCCACCACGCCCAGCACGTGGGCGCCATCGGCCACCACCAGCGGGGTGCTGCCACGGCGCGATACATCGTCCACTGCGGTCTGTACGGCGGTGGGGAAGCGCCCGCCCAGGGCTTCCACATGCTTGCGGATGGCGTCGGCCGCGCCCTTGCGCAGCAGGCGAGGGCCGGGCAGATCGACTCCGCTCATGCGGGTTTGCGCCGTAAAGGGCACAAACACCGCCTGCAGGCTGGAAAGGTCACGTTCGCGCAGGTTGAACTTCTGCTTGGCCAGCACCACGATGCTGCGGCCTTCGGGGGTTTCGTCGGCCAGCGATGCAAGCTGGGCGGCGTCTGCCAATGCCGCATCGGTCACGCCGGGCGCAGACACGAACTGGCTGGCCTGGCGGTTGCCCAGGGTGATGGTGCCGGTCTTGTCCAGCAGCAGCACGTCCACATCGCCCGCAGCCTCCACCGCGCGGCCCGAGGTGGCGATCACATTGGCCTGCATCATGCGGCTCATGCCCGCCACACCAATGGCGCTGAGCAAGCCTGCAATGGTGGTGGGGATCAGGCACACCAGCAGCGCCACCAGCACCACCAGGCTCACAGGCTCGCCCGCGCCGCTGGCCTGCACGCTGAACAGCGAGAACGGCAGCAGCGTAACCACCACGCCCAGAAACACGATGGTCAGCGCCACCAGCAGGATGGTCAGCGCGATCTCGTTGGGTGTCTTGTGGCGCTTGGCGTTCTCCACCATGGCGATCATGCGGTCGACAAAGGTCTCGCCAGGGTTCACGGCCACGCGCACCACGATCCAGTCGGACAGCACGCGGGTGCCACCGGTCACTGCAGAGAAGTCGCCGCCCGATTCGCGGATCACCGGGGCCGATTCGCCCGTGATGGCACTTTCGTCCACCGACGCCACCCCGTCGATCACCTCGCCGTCGGCGGGAATGGTGTCACCGGCTTCCACCAGCACCACGTCGCCCTTGCGCAGGTTGGCGGCCTCCAGCGGCAGCCAGGTCATAGCCGTGCGTGGGGTGGTGCGGTCAAACTGGCCGTCCAGCTTTTTGGCCCAGGTCTGCTTTTTCAGGCCGCGCAGCGAGGCCGCCTGGGCCTTGCTGCGGCCTTCGGCCATGGCCTCGGCAAAGTTGGCGAACAGGACGGTGAACCACAGCCACAGGGCGACTGCAGCCGTGAAGCCCTCGGGCTTGCTGGCGGCCAGCGCGGTGGTGAAGGCGCTGCCCACGTACACCACAAACATCACCGGGTTGCGCCATTGCACGCGCGGGTCCAGCTTCTTGAAAGCCTCCAGCAGCGCGGGGCGTACCAGGGCGGGGTCGAACAGGGTCAATGTTTTGCGAGTCATCACAATCTCCCAGCCATTTATCAACGGGGTGTGAGCACGAGATGCTCTACCACCGGGCCCAGCGCGAGGGCCGGCACATAGTTCAGCAAGCCCACCAGCAGCACCACGCCAGCCAGCAGCGCCACAAACAGCGGGCCGTGGGTGGGCAAGGTGCCATCGGTGGCGGTAGCGCGCTTCTTGGCGGCGAGGGACCCGGCCATGGCCAGCACCGGTACGATCACGCCAAAGCGGCCCAGCCACATGGCCACGGCCAGCAGCACGTTGTAGAAGGGGGTGTTGGCCGACAGGCCTGCGAAGGCGCTGCCGTTGTTGTTGGCGGCAGAAGACAGCGCGTACAGCACCTGGCTGAAGCCGTGTGCGCCGGGGTTGGAGAGGCCTGCGCGGCCTGCCTCGCTCATCACCGCCACGGCGGTACCGAGCAATACGAGCAACGGCGTGACCAGGATGGCGATGGACACGAGCTTCATCTCATGCGTCTCGATCTTCTTGCCCAGGTACTCGGGTGTGCGGCCAATCATCAGCCCGGCGATGAACACCGCCATGATGGCGAACACCAGCATGCCGTACAGGCCCGAGCCGACACCGCCAAACACCACCTCGCCCATCTGCATCAGCACGAGGGGCACCATGCCGCCGAGGGGGGTGAAGCTGTCGTGCATCGCAATTACCGCGCCGCAGCTGGCCGCCGTGGTGATGACGGCGAACAGGGCCGAGGTGGCGATGCCAAAGCGCGTTTCCTTGCCTTCCATATTGCCGCCTGCCTGCAGGGCGCTGGCGGCCTGGTCCACACCCAGCGATGAAAGCAGCGGGTTGCCCTGCTGCTCGAAGGCGGTGGCTGCCACTACTGCGACCACGAAGAGCAGACTCATCGTTGCCAGAATCGTCCAGCCCTGGCGCTCATCGCCCACCATGCGGCCAAACACCAAGCACAGCGCAGCTGGGATCAAGAAGATCGCCAGCATCTGCAACAGGTTGCTCGCGGCCGAGGGGTTCTCGAACGGGTGGGCCGAGTTGGCGTTGAAGAAGCCGCCACCGTTGGTGCCCAGCATCTTGATGGCCAACTGCGAGGCCAGGGGGCCCATGGCCAGCGTCTGGGTGGTTTGTGTGGCGGGCTCGGTGACCTGAGCGCCTTGTGCGTCGAGCACGGGATGGCCCGCGCTATCGAGCTTGGGGGCGTCGTAGTGCACGGGCTCCAGCGTCTGTACCTCGGTATAGGACGACAGGTTCTGAATCACGCCCTGGCCTGCAAACACCACGGCCAGCACCAGCGACAGGGGCAGGAGCACCCACAGTGTGGCACGGGTCAGGTCAGTCCACACATTGCCAATGCTCTGCGCTGAATGCCGCGCGAACCCGCGCACCAGTGCAATGACGACGACCAGGCCCGTGGCGGCAGACAGAAAGTTCTGCACCGTCAGCGCCAGCATCTGCGTGAGGTAGCTCATGGTGCTCTCGCCGCCATAGCCTTGCCAGTTGGTGTTGGTGACAAAGCTGATGGCCGTGTTGAAGGCCGAATCGGGTGCCACCGCAGCCATGCCCTGAGGGTTGAGCGGCAGCACCGCTTGCCAGCGCTGCAGCGCATACACCGCCAGCACGCCCAGGCCGTTGAACACCAGCAGGCCCAGCGCGTAGCGCAGCCAGCCGGTCTCTTCATCGGGCCGCACGCCAGCCAGTTGGAACAGCGGGCCTTCCAGCCGCCGCCCGAGGGCAAAGCGTCCCGCCATCACGGTGTCGATGTAACGCGCCAGCGGCCAAGCCAGCGCCAGCAGCAGTGCCATGAACACCGCCAATTGCAGCCAGGCACCGGTGCTCATGAAAAGTCCTCCGGCCGCAGCAGCACGGCGATCAGGTACACCAAAAGCGCAGCGGCGAGCACGGCCGCCAGAATCATCCAGCCGCTGGTCATGACCGCCCCCCTTGTGCTTGGCGTTGCAGCAGCGCGCAACCCTTGGCCAAGCCATAGACGGCCAGCCAGAGCAGGCCTCCCACCGCCATCAATATCCAGTCCATAGCGTCCTCCTTGAGACATGGACCGATGCTAGGAACGGCCGCATCAAGATGGGCGCAAGAGTGCGGTGTGGGGTATCAAGATCGCATCAAGATGCGCGGGCGCCAGGCTTGGCTGGCATAAAGATGTATGGCAATTTGCTATTAAATTTATAGCTGTATGCGCATGATATTCAAGCGCTACAGACCATTTCTATTCAGAGTTTTGCCCTGTAGCGCGGGTTTACTGGTTCTTGCACCGGTTTCGGGCGTCAGCACGCCCTGCAGGTGTGGCGCCCCTTGAGGTCTGTCCGTTCTCCCAACGGGTCATTTGAGAACGCTCACATTGGCCTGCAGCAAAAGCGCTCGCAAGCTGCGATCATCCCCACCCTGCATCACGCTTCTGTTCTCCATGACCCAGGCCACACCGCTCCGTCCCAGCGCTTCCAGTCCGCTCGATTCCCTCGTCCCCCTGCTGTTTGTGGCGCTCTGGAGCACCGGCTTTATCGGCGCCAAGCTGGGGCTGCCCTATGTGGAGCCGCTGACCTTTCTGGCGCTGCGCTTTGCCATTGTCATCGTGCTCATGCTCGCGGTGGTGGCCGTGGCGCGTGCGCCGTGGCCGCCGTCGGGCAGGGCCTGGCTGCACATCGGGGTGTCGGGCCTGCTGGTGCACGGTGTGTACCTGGGCGGGGTGTTCATGGCCATCGGGCACGGGCTGCCGTCGGGCATTACCGCGCTGGTGGTGGGGTTGCAGCCGCTGCTGACAGCCCTGGTGGCCGGGGCTTTGCTGGGCGAGAAGGTGCGGCCTGCCCAATGGGCGGGCCTGGCCCTGGGCTTCACCGGCGTGGCGCTGGTAGTGGCCGGCAAGGTGGCTACCGTGCCGGTGGGTGCTTTGCTGGGCATGCTGCTGCCGGCGGTGGTCGCGCTGCTGGGCATCACGGCGGGCACGCTGTACCAGAAGCGGTTCTGCTCCTCGTTCGACTTGCGCACGGGCTCGGTCATTCAGTACCTGCCCTGTGCGGTGGCCATGGCCGTCGTCGCCTACGCCACCGAATCCATGGCCATATCGTGGACCGGCGAGTTTGTGTTTGCGCTGGGCTGGCTGGTGCTGGTGCTCTCACTGGGGGCCGTGAGCCTGTTGAACCTGCTCATCCGCCGGGGCGGCGCGGTCAATGTGGCCAGCCTGTTCTACCTGACCCCGCCCACCACAGCGCTGATCGCCTGGGCCATGTTTGGCGAGACGCTCAGCGGCTGGGCGCTGGCGGGGATGGGGTTGGCGGCGGCGGGTGTATGGTTGGCAAGGCAGACCCGGTAGCAGTCGCATGCCCTGTACATGGTGATGCCTGTGATCAATCTTTGACCCTCCTGATGCTCCTGAGAGCGCTGCGACCACTCTATGCAGGGCCTCAGCGGGGTCGGAAGTCATGCGCCCAAGAAAATGCTCGCAGGGTGGGCTGGGAACCGGGAATGCTTGCATCTTCGTATTCGAAGTGAAGGGTGATTCCTTCGGCTGTCGTGAGTGTTACTGCGAGCGGCGGATCAGTGGGAACAGTCGAACGGATTCCGAGGCCTCTTGATTTCGCCAAGATCAAGAATTCATCGATTGGCCTGTTGTGGCGCAGCAGGGCTGTGTCCGTGAGTTTTAAGGGGCCGCCGCGAGGGTGCCCCGAGAAGAAACGATCCGAGAACAAGGTGTACAGCAGTGAAGGTGCATCGAAGTGGAACTCGATGTCGCCGTAGGCCAGGATGATTGGAAAACAGCGTTCGTCTCCTGGACGATATGGACCGCCGGGACCGACAGGCCCATAGACCTCGATGCTGTCAGGTTGGCCGAAAATTTTCGTAATTTGTTCGGGCGAACAATCTCTGCGCGGCGTGAAAGGACCAAACCGGCCGGACTGAAGAAATTCGAAAAGCGATATCTGAAGCTTCTTGTTTTTCATCTTCGAGTGGGGGCGCAATTCAGTGCATCACAGCTTGCGCAGCCGTTCCAGCGCAGCCCGCAGCGTCTCATTCTTCTTGGCGAAGCAGAACCGCACCACGCGCTGGTCAAACCCGTCGCCATAAAACGCCGACAACGGAATCGCCGCCACGCCCACCTCGCGGGTGAGCCATTGGCAGAAATCGGCTTCGTTCAAATCGCTGATGGCCGAGATGTCCACGCACTGGAAGTAGCTGCCGGTGCTGGGTAGCAGCTTGAAGCGCGAGCCTGCCAAGCCCTCGCGGAACAGGTCGCGCTTGGCTTGGTAGAACGCTGGCAGTTGCAGGTAGGGCGTGGGGTCTTGCAGGTAGGCGGCCAGGCCGTGCTGCACGGGGGTGTTGACGGTGAACACATTGAACTGGTGCACCTTGCGGAACTCGGCCGTCAGCGCGGCAGGGGCCGCCACGGTGCCGACCTTCCAGCCGGTGACGTGGAAGGTCTTGCCAAAGCTGGACACGATGAAGGCGCGGGCGGCCAGGCCTGCAAAGCGCGCGGCGCTCTGGTGCTCGGCGCCGTCGAACACCATGTGCTCATACACCTCGTCGCTGATGAGCAGGATGTCGGTGGGGGCGAGCAGGTCTTCGAGCTGGCGCATTTCCTCGGCCGTCCAGATGGTGGCGCTGGGGTTGTGCGGGCTGTTGATGAGGATGGCGCGGGTGCGGGGCGTAATGGCCGCGCTGATCTTGGCAAAGTCAGGGCGGAAGGTGCCGGGCGTCAGCGGCACGCGCACGGCGTTGCCACCGGCCAGCTCGATGTTGGGCACATAGCTGTCGTAGCATGGGTCGAGCACGATCACCTCGTCGCCCGCGTGCACGATGGCCAGGATGGCGGTGATGATGGCCTGAGTGGCGCCCGCGGTGATGGTGATTTCGGTGTTGGGGTTGTAGGCGCGGCCGTGCAGCGCCTCGATCTTGCGGGCCACGGCTTCGCGCAGGGCGGGCACGCCGGTCATGGGCGGGTATTGGTTGTGACCAGCTTGCATGGCGACGGTGACGGCGTTCACCAGTTCGGGCGCGCATTCAAAGTCGGGGAAGCCCTGGCCCAGGTTGACGGCCTTGTGCTCGGTGGCCAGGGCGGACATCACGGTGAAGATGGTGGTGCCGACGTTGGGCAGCTTGCTCGGGAAGGCGGGTGTGCGGGCGGTGGTGGAGGTCATGGCGCAGCAGCTTGGAAAACGGGGAAATTCTGGAAGAGGTCGGGGTGTTTCGGATCTGAATGTAGATCGGAACGCAGGTCAGAGTTCGTAGTCGTTGACATGGCCCGTCATCGCGCGGGCAATCAGCTCGCGGCTCAGGCGGTCGCTGAGCAGCTCGGCAAACTTGTAGACAAAGTTGCGCAGGTAGGCGCCGCGCTTGAAGGCCACGCGGGCCACGCTCTGCCCGAACAGGTGGCCCACGGGGCGCACGGCCAGGTCGCCCACCGGGTCATCGCGCATGGCCATCTCGGCCACGATGCCGATGCCCAGGCCCAGGCGCACATAGGTCTTGATCACGTCAGAGTCGATGGCTTCGAGCACGATGCGGGGCGTGAGCTTGCGCGCTGCGAAGGCGTGATCGATCTTGCCGCGCCCGGTGAAGGAGGGGTGGTAGGTGATCAGCGCCTCGTGCGCGAGGTCGTCCAGACCGATGCGTTCCTTTTGCGCCAGAGGGTGGTCGTTGGGCACCACCAGCACGTGCTGCCATTCGTAGCAGGGCAGGGTGACAAGTTCGGGGTAGTCGGCCAGGGATTCGGTGGCCATGCCGATCTCGGCCACCTCGTCGATGATCATGCGGGCCACTTCGTGCGGTGTGGCCTGGTGCAGGCTCACGTTGACCTTGGGGTAGGCCTCGCGCAAGCGGGCCACAGGCACCGGCAGCACATAGCGCGCCTGGGTGTGGGTGGTGGCGATGCTGAGGGTGCCGCTGTCTTGCGCACTGAACTGCTCGCCAATGCGCTTGAGGTTGCCCACCTCGCGCATGATGACTTCGATGCTTTTGAGCACATGCTGGCCGGGCTCGGTGATGCGCTTGAGGCGTTTGCCGTGCCGGGCGAAGATGTCCACGCCCAGTTCTTCTTCCAGCTCGATGATGGCTTTGGAGACGCCTGGCTGCGAGGTATGCAGGGCCTTGGCGGCCTCGGTCAGGTTGAGGTTGCGGCGCGCAGCCTCTTGAACGAAGCGGAATTGGTGCAGATTCATATCGAATATCGCCTAAAGGATTGCATCATTATGCTGCAATCATCTAAGCGAATGAACCGCACCCCAGAAATTTCAGAGCGGCGGGCTTTCGCAGGCGATCTCTGCCATCAAGGCCGTCATGCGTGGATCCTCCCCGATGGCGGCCTGGACGTGGAATTGCACGGCGGGGTGGGCGGTGCGCAGCTCCTGCACCAGCAGGGGCAAATCCTCCCGGGCGTGTTTGCCGGTGCCCAGAAACATCGGAACCACTGTGACGGCGGTGGCCCCACCGGCCACCAGTTGCCGGACGGCGTCCGGCAGGGCTGGTTCACACAGTTCCAAGTAGGCACAGATGGCTCGGCGGCCCGGACTTTGCGCTGCAATGCGCGTTGCGACTGCCTCCATGGGGGCGCGCCACAGGGGGTCTCGGGACCCGTGGGCAAACAGGACGATGGCGTGGGTCATGGGGCGGGGCGAGGTCAGAGTGTCAGCGTCTCAGCACCAGCCAGCCAAAGGCCGCTAGCGAGAGCAGGGAGTAGATCAGGCCGGGCGCCGCTGCTGTCAGCCATGGCGACCAGTTTTGCAGATTGCCCGCATAGCCAAAGACGTTGTTGAGCAGGAAGAAGCTGATGCCCGCCATCACGCCGCCGAACACGTAGCCCGCGATGCCGCCCGAGCGGAAATGCAGGTAGGCAAAAGGCAGCGCCAGCACCACCATCACCAGACAGCTCAAGGGGTAGAACACCTTGCGCCAGAACTCGATCTCGTACTTCTGGGCGGACTGGCCGTTGGCGTTCAGGTGCCGAATGAACTGAAAGAGGTCCAGGGTGGCCATGCGGTCGGGCTTGAGCAAAGAGGCCGCCACCATGTCGGCACTGATCTTGGTCGGCCACTGCAGGGAGGGGCTTTCCAGGTGCTCCACGCGGGCCTCGTTCTTGTCGCTTTGCTGTTCAAAGTGGCTTCGCTGCACCTTCTCCAGGGTCCACGATCCATCGGTGCCGAACTGCCCCGACGCAGCCCGGGTCTGCGACGCCAGGCGCCCCTTCTCGTCAAACTCGAAGATGCGCACGTCCAGCATGCCGCCATTGGGGGTGAGTGCGCGCACGTTGACGGCAAACGAATGGTCTTCTTGCCGTTCTTTGAGCCATGCGCCTGTGGCGCCCGCCGTCAGCCGCCCCAGGTAGCGCACTTTGATGAGCTGCGCGGTGCGGTCGGTCAAGGGGGCCAGGTAGTCACCGACAGCGAAGGTCAGCATCACAAAGACGCCGCCGAGCGTGAGCAGGGTACGCAGTGCGCGCCAAGGGCCCATGCCGCTGGTGCGCATGATGGTGAACTCCGAGCTTTGGGCCAGGCGCGCCATTACGAAGATGGTGCCAATCAGTACCGTGATGGGCAGCAGTTCATACAGGTGACTGGGGATGCTGAGCACCACAAACAGCAGCGCGTGCGATAGCTGGTAGCCATCTTCCCCGGCACGGCCCACCCAGCGGAGCTCATCCACCAGGTCAAAGAAGAAGAAGAGGGCCAGAAAACCTACGGTGACGAAGGTGACGGCGCCCAGGGCCTCGCGGTGGATCAGGCGGCGGATGGTTTTCATGCGGACTGCCCTCCGGTGCGCAGGGACTGCCATAGCCGGCCCATCGTCCATTGGTTGTGTCGGACAGCAAGCACCAGCAGTGAGGCCGCCAGCATGCCGCCGTGCAGCAGCACCATGAAACTGGTCAGGCCCAGCCGGTCCGCGCCCACCCAGCTCTGGCCCAGGGTCATGAGGTTGTAGTAAACGATGAAGGCAAACAGCGCAAACACCATGCTCGTGCTGCGCGCGGCGCGTGGGTTGACGCTGGCCACAGCCAGACCCAGCAGCACAAAGTTGAGCGCGGCCAGTGCCAGGCCCAGGCGCCAGCCCAGCTCGGCGCGGTAGGCCGGCAGCGGCCGCATCACGAGGTCGTAGGTCGTGCGTGTCTTCACCGCCAGTTCTTCCGCCGCACTTGGGGCTGCACTACCGATGCGGGTGCCGTACAGGCTGAACTCGCTGATCTTCACGCCGGGCTTGTCCCGCGAGGTCTCCAGGCGCTGACCGTCGCTCAGCAGGGCCATGCGTTCACCGCCCTGGGTCTCCAGCCGGGCGCTGCGGGCGGAGGTGACGGATTCGCGTTTGCCGTCATTGGCGGCAATGAAGACGTTGTTGGCGGCCTGCGTGTCGGGGGTGTCCTTGTCGATGAAGAACACCCGGCTGCCGTTGGACGACTCCTGGAACTCGCCCGGTGCAATGCGGTCGATGTCGCTGCGTTGCTCGTAGCGGGTCTTGAGCTCCTGGATCTGGGAGTTGGCCCAGGGCCACACCAGCAGCGACAGTACGGCAATCACCACCATCACCGGCCAGGCAAAGCGCAGCAGGGGTCGCACCAGACTGATCAGGCCGCGCCCGCTGGCGAACCAGATCACCATTTCGCTGTCACGGTACATGCGCGATAGCGTGCCGACCACCGCAATGAACAGACTGAGGCTGAGAATGGTGGGCAATTGCCCCAAGACAGTGAAGCCCATGACGAGCATCACGTCGGACGGGCTGACACTGCCCTTGGAGGCCTGGCCCAGCGTGCGGATGAGCATCATGGTCATGACCACGGTCACCAGCACCACAAGGGTCGCGCCGAAGCTGCGCGCCAGCTCCTTGCGGATGGATGAATCGAATAACATTGGCTGGAAGGAAAACACCAATTATGAACTTTGATCTCAAGACCCTTGAACTTGCTGCGGCAGCCTCGGAGAAATGCGACCTGCTGATCGTCCTGCTTCCCGAGGGCTTCAAGCCGGGCAAGGACGCGCTGTCTGCCCTGGCGGCTTTGGCACTCAAGAACGGAGATCTGACCACCAAGGCGGGCAAACACCTGCAGCTGTACCAGGTGCCTGCCGTTGCAGCCCGCCGCGTGGTGCTGGTGGGGTTGGGCGATGGGGCGGCTCGCGCAACGCGCCAGGCGCTGCAGGCACTGGGTGGTGTCATCAAGGCGCCCCTGACCAAGCGCGTGGTGCTGTGTTTTGCCGGCGCAGCCCCGGCGGCGTCTGTCAGCGCGGCTGTGCAGGCGGTGGCAGACGTGAGCTATGTCTACACCACCACCAAGACCAAGGTGGAAGCACGCAGCCTGAGCCGCTGTGTGGTGGGTGTGCCGGATGCTGCCAGTGCGCGTGACGGGTTTGACAGCGGGGTCGCCCTGGTCGCTGGTGTGGAGTTTGCCAGGGAGTGGGGCAACCGCCCAGCCAACCACGCCACCCCCAGCCTGCTGGCGGATGCAGCCAAAACCCTGGCCAAGCTGCCACGCATCCAGTGCAAGGTCCATGGCCCGGCAGAGGTGGCGCGTCTGGGTATGGGCGCCTTCAAGGCTGTGGCAAAGGGCTCTGAAGAGCCCCTGCGTTTCATCGAGCTGCGCTACAACGGCGCTGCCAAGGACCAGGCACCCATCGTGCTGGTGGGCAAGGGCATCACCTTTGACACCGGCGGCATCTCGATCAAGCCCGCGCCCGAGATGGACGAGATGAAATTCGACATGTGCGGTGCTGCCAGCGTGCTGGGAACGTTCCGCGCGCTGGGCGAACTGCAGCCTGCCGTCAATGTGGTGGGCCTGATCCCCGCATGCGAAAACATGCCGGACGGGCGTTCTGTCAAACCTGGCGATGTGGTCACCAGCATGAGCGGCCAGACCATCGAGATTTTGAACACCGATGCGGAGGGGCGCCTGGTGTTGTGTGATGCGTTGACCTATGCAGCGCGATTCAAGCCTGCCGCCGTGGTGGATATTGCGACGCTGACCGGCGCCTGCGTGATCGCCTTGGGGGGCGTACGCAGTGGTTTGTTTGCCAATAACGACGGTCTGGCGGAGTCCTTGCAGGCAGCTGGTGAGGCCGCGCAAGACCTCTGCTGGCGCATGCCGCTGGACGATGACTATGCAGATGGCTTGAAGAGCAATTTTGCCGATATGGGCAACGTGGCGGGCCGTGCGGGTGGCTCCATCACCGCTGCCAAGTTCTTGCAGAAGTTCGTCGGCGACATGCCCTGGGCTCACCTGGACATTGCGGGTACTGCCTGGAAGGGAGGCGCGGCCAAGGGTTCCACAGGACGCCCGGTTGGCCTGCTGGTGCACTATGTGCTCGAGCAGTCCAGGTCGCAGGTCCGACAAGCCAAGGCACCCAAGTCCGCGTCACGCTCCGTGACCAGGACGGCCGCTGCTGGAGCTGTGGGCAAACCAGCCGCCAAGCGGTCCTCCAGCACCAAGGCTGCGTGACGCGTCATGACCGAGGTAGCCTTTCACTTCAACGCACCCGACAAGCTGGCCTACGCATGCCGGTTTGCGCGCAAGGTGCAGCGCAGCGGGGCTCGTTTGGTCATTGCCGCGCCTGCGGATGCGCTTCAGGCGCTGGACCGCATGCTCTGGTTGTTGGCCCCGCAGGACTTTGTGGCCCATTGCCACGCCGACTCGGACGAGGAGCTGGTTCAGGCCTCTCCGGTGTTGCTGGCGCAGGATGCACGCCTGGCACCGCATCACGAAGTGCTGTTGAACCTGAATGCGGAAGTCCCGGAAGGTTTTGGTCGGTTTGACCGTCTGGTCGAAGTGGTAAGCGCCCAGGACGACGCCGACCGTGCTCAGGCGCGTGCGCGTTGGCGCCATTACGCGTCCCGGGGTTATGCCATTACCCGCCATGATCTGGTGCTGAAAGCGGGCTGATGGCGCTCCCACCCAAAACCCCTCCGCGGTTTGTACCCACGCTCACCGAAGTGGTGCAGGTGCCTGGCGTGGCGCCCCTCGCGCCGGGGGCTTCAAATCCGGCGGTCCGCACCACCGTCCTGTCACCGTCGCAGTCTGTGGCGTTGGCCAGGCCTGCATTGCCCGCTGCGCGACCGGCTGGTGCGGCGCAAGTCGCTCCCCCCGCCACAGAGCGTCCTGTGGCCTCTCCGGTGGCTGCGCCAATCCCTGTGGCCGCTCCCCTGGCATCACGTTCTACGGTATCCCATGTCCAATCTCGCCCGGCGGTTCATGCTGCCACCCCTGCTGGCCCAAAGCCAGGGGCTGCGCCCGTTGCGGCCCGCGCCTTGCCAGATGGGATGGAGGAGTACATGGTGCACCGCGTCATGCAGCGCGTGGATGTAGTGCTGGACCAGCGCTTGCGGGAAGCAATCGCCACAGTGGTGCAGGAGCAGACGCGGTCAGTGCTTCCGCGTCTGCGCGAAGAGATCGAATCGGTGGTACGGCATGCGGTGTACGAGGCGGTGGCGGACGAGCTGGCCAGTGGTGCGCCCCCTGGGGCCAAGGGATGACAGGGTATTCCCCTGTGGTTTCTCTTGCGTTTAATCGTGTTCCCTAATGATCTGGCCCGTAAATTGCGATATGTTCGCCTGCGTTGAGACACAAGAAGATTCTCAGCGTTTATCTTTACTGGAGATTTGATATGCAATTGAAGTTGAAACTGACCGTGGTTGCTGCTATCGCGGCTGTTGCTGGTGTGGCCTCTGCACAAGAGCAGGTGGTCAAGATCGGCCACGTGGCTCCGGTTTCCGGCGCCCAAGCCCACTACGGCAAGGACAACGAAAATGGCGCCCGCATGGCCATTGAAGAGCTGAACGCTCAAGGCGTCACCATCGGCGGCAAGAAGATCAAGTTCGAGCTGCAGGCTGAAGATGACGCTGCCGATCCAAAGCAGGGCACTGCTGCCGCACAAAAGCTGTGCGACTCCAAGGTCGCTGGCGTTGTCGGCCACCTCAACTCCGGTACGACGATCCCCGCCTCCAAGGTGTACAACGATTGCGGCATCCCCATGGTGACGGGCGCTGCGACCAACCCCAACCTGACCAAGCCTGGCTACAAGACCACGTTCCGTATCATCGCCAACGACAACGCCCTGGGCGCTGGTCTGGCTTTCTACGCTGTGGACACGCTGAAGCTCAAGACCGTTGCCATCATCGATGACCGTACTGCTTACGGCCAAGGTGTTGCCGACGTGTTCAAGAAGACCGCTACGGCCAAGGGCATGAAGGTGGTGGACGAGCAGTTCACGACCGACAAGGCCACGGACTTCATGGCCATCCTGACCGCCATCAAGGCCAAGAACCCTGATGCCGTGTTCTACGGTGGTATGGACCCTCAAGCCGGTCCCATGCTGCGCCAGATGGAACAGCTGGGCATGGCCAACGTCAAGTACTTCGGTGGTGACGGCGTCTGCACGTCCGAAATCGCCAAGCTGGCTGCCGGTGCCAAGACCCTGGCTAACGTGATCTGCGCGGAAGGCGGCTCCTCGCTGGCCAAGATGCCTGGCGGTACGGCCTGGAAGGCCAAGTACGACGCCAAGTACCCCAACCAGTTCCAGGTGTACAGCCCCTACACCTATGACGCCACGTTCCTGCTGGTGGACGCTATGAAGCGCGCCAACTCCGTGGACCCCAAGGTGTACGTGAACGAACTCGCCAAGTCCAACTTCAAGGGCGTGACCTCCACCATCGCCTTCGAACCCAACGGCGAAATGAAGAACCCAGCGATCACGCTGTACGTCTACAAGGACGGCAAGAAGACACCTCTGTAATTGGAGTGTTGCTTTCTGCTGCGGGGCATTTCGGTGCCTTGCAGCAATCGCAAAAAAGGCTTCCCTCGGGAAGCCTTTTTTAATTGCGCGGTGTAGTCAGCGTTGCCAACGCCGCAAAGGTTGGATCTGTTAGCGCCTGACTTGTAGCGAGCCAGGATTCACGATGTTGGTAGGCGTGCCTTTGATGAAATTCACCACATTGTCGAAAGCTGCACCAAAGTAGAGCTCGTAGCTGTCCTGCTCCACGTACCCGATGTGTGGCGTGCAGATGCAGTTTTCCAGGCGGAGCAGGGCGTGGCCTTGCAGGATGGGTTCGCTCTCAAACACGTCCACGGCCGCCAGGCCCGGGCGACCCCGGTTGAGTGCTGCGATGAGCGCGTCGGGTTCAATCAATTCTGCACGTGACGTGTTGACCAGCAGCGAGGTGGGCTTCATGCACGAGAGGTCTTCAAGCGAGATGATGCCGCGCGTTTCGTCGTTCAGGCGCAGGTGCAACGAGATCACGTCGCACTGCGAAAAAAACTCTTCGCGCGTGGCGGCGGCCTGGTATCCATCCGTCAGCGCCTGCGCGCGCGAGGCTTCACGCCCCCAGACGCGCACGTTCATGCCAAACGCCCGTCCATAGCCGGCCACCAGTTGTCCGATGCGACCATAACCCCAGATACCCAGTGTTTTACCCCGCAGTACGCTGCCGACTCCGAAGTTGGGGGGCATGGATGCGGTCTTGAGACCGGACTGCTGCCAAGCGCCATGCTTGAGGTTGGAGATGTATTGGGGCAGGCGGCGCATGGAGGCCATCACCAGGGCCCAGGTCAGCTCGGCGGGAGCCACAGGGGAGCCGACCCCTTCTGCCACGGCGATCCCCCGCTCAGTACATGCCGCTACATCAATATGGCTCCCAATCTTGCCAGTTTGGGCGATGAGCTTGAGGCGCGGGAGCTTTTCAACCAGTTGGCGTGTGATCTGGGTCCGTTCGCGGATCAGCACAATGATGTCGGCGTCTTTGAGTCGCACCGAAAGCTGCCCCAGCCCTTTGACCGTGTTGGTGTACACCTTGGCGGTGTATGCGTCGAGCCGAGAGGCGCAATGCAGCTTGCGCACTGCATCCTGGTAATCGTCGAGGATCACAATATTCATGCCGACATTGTGCCTTGGCGGGCGCAGGGGAATGCCACAGGGGCCGGGCTGGGCATACCAAAGTCTGCGGTTTTTTGGTGACTGAGTGCTGCATGGGCCCCGTGGACGTACTTCTTGCACTGCGCGTGCACGGAAGTCCGCACTCAGAGAGTGCCATGCACCACGACTGCTGCAGCCTGGTGCTGTTTTTTGGACCTGCCGGTGCCCCGGTGTTAGCCGTTTGCGGATCGAGCACTGCCTGACATTGCCGCAGCCTTGGTGCGTGGGGCGTAGAAGAGGGCTTGGCGCTCGTGCCGCCTGCTGCGCTCTGCGAATCAGGCCCGGAGCGCCTCGGATGCTGCCAGGCGGTCCAGCTCTGCGCACACATCGGCCATGCGGCCGGCAATTACCAGGCGGCAGGTGCCTGTGTCAGAGGCCCGACGCAGCACCCGGGTGGATTGTGGTGGGCAGTTGTCTGCACCCACTGACGCCAAGAAGGCCTGTCGTTTGCTGCCGGCCATGTGTGTTGGCAGGAAGGAGCGGTGGGTGGCAGCGGATCTGGTCGGGCTTTCCGGCGTTCGTGCTGGAGGTTTGGCGGTAAAGGGCCAATTTCCGCGCAATGGACGTTGCGCCTGTGGCTCTGTGGAGTTGCTGGGAACCAGGGCTTGGGCGTCGTCGCTGCGGGAGGCCGATGCTGGGGCGTTGCCTGGCCTGGCACGTCTCATGCCGACTGGCTGTGCCCGCAGGTCCAGTCTGTCTTTGGGGGCACCGGCTGGGTTGGCAAGCAGCTTTTTAAGACTGCGAAGAGGGTTCTGCACAGCAGACAGGGTGAACAAAGCAATTCCCATGTGAAAACTCCGAAAGTCGGGGGTTGAACATAGGCAGGATTGCAAAGTGGTCGAACACCAGTGCAGACAGACGCAGTGCGAGTTGATCCCTCGACAGTGCAGCCAGCTGCTCCGCCGATCCATCAAGCATTGCCTGAGAGGCCTTGGCATTCAACGGGACCTGCACCGCAGGGCTGGTGAATCGGTTGTATACGTTCACCAAACGCCCGCCACCCACGGTGCGGCCCCTGGGGCACAAGCTACATCAGCATGGTGTTGCGGATAAGTCCCACTGCCAGTCCTTCGATTTCGAAAGGCTCGCCGGGCTGCACCACGATCACAGGATAGTCGGGGTTTTCGGGCAGCAACTCGATGGCAGTGGCCGTGCGGCGAAGTCGCTTGACGGTGACATCATCGCCCAGGCGGGCCACGATGATCTGACCATTGCGAGCCTCACGGGTGGACTGCACGGCGAGCAAGTCACCGTCCATGATGCCGGCGTCGCGCATGGACATGCCCCGCACCTTGAGCAAGTAGTCGGGCTTGTGTTGGAAGAGGCTGTTTTCCACGCTGTAGGTCTGGTCCACATGTTCCTGCGCGAGAATGGGCGACCCCGCAGCCACCCGACCTACCAGGGGCAAGACCAGCTGCGACAGACCCGGGATGGGCAGACTGAATTGGTTGCCACGGGCTGCGTTGATGGAGCGAACTGTGTCTCCGCGCAAGCGGATGCCGCGCGAGGTGCCGCTGACCAGTTCGATCACCCCTTTGCGGGCCAGGGCCTGCAGGTGCTCTTCGGCCGCGTTGGCTGACTTGAAACCCAGCTCGGCCGCGATTTCTGCGCGGGTGGGAGGCGCGCCGGTGCGTGCGATGGCGGTCTGGATGAGATCCAGAATCTGCTGCTGGCGGGCGGTGAGTTTGGGGTTGTCGAGCATGGTGGTTTCCGGTGCAGGCGGTTACAGTGGCGAGCAACTGTTTTTTAATCCAGTAACTGTATTTTTCACCAGTTTTTCGGAGTATGCAAGTGAGTGGGCAAAAAATTGTGGTTTTGGGCACCGGTGGCACGATCGCGGGCACCTCTGCACAGGCGGGAGACAACATCGGCTACACCGCGGCCCAGGTGGGGGTGGAGCAACTTCTGACGGCCGTGCCAGGCTTGCAGGCACTGGCAGGGGGCGCCTTGGCTGCAGAGCAGGTGGCGCAGATCGACAGCAAGGACATGGATTGCGAGGTGTGGCGCACGCTGGCACTGCGGTGCGCGCACCATTTGAGCGACCCGGAGGTGAGAGGTGTGGTCATCACCCATGGCACGGACACCCTGGAAGAGACCGCGTGGTTTTTGCACGAGGCGCTGGATGCGCGCAAGCCCGTGGTACTGACCTGTGCCATGCGGCCCGCCACAGCCCTGACCCCCGATGGACCCCAGAATCTGCTGGACGCTGTGGCAACGGTATTGGCACCCGGTGCCACAGGTGTGCTGGCCGTTGCTGCGGGTGAAGTGCATGGCGCACGGTATGTGCAAAAGGTGCATCCCTACCGCGTCAATGCCTTCAGCTCGGGCGAGGCCGGTCCTTTGGGATGGGTGGAAGAGGGCGTGGTCCGCTGGGCATGCAATAGCCCGATAGCGCATGTCAATCATGCCGATAGCGCTATGAAGAATATAGTGAACGCTGTGGCTTGGCCGTGGGTGGAAATCGTCATGAACCATGCGGGGGCATCGGGCAGGGCGGTAGATGCGCTGGTGCGAGAGGGCGTGCAGGGCCTGGTGGTGGCCTGCACCGGCAATGGCACGATCCACTACGATCTGGAGGCCGCTTTGGTGCGTGCGCAGGAGGCCGGGGTGCGAGTGGTGCGCTCCACCCGCTGCGCGGAGGGGCAGGTGCTGCCCAAGCCGGGGGATGCGCTGCCCGCCTCGCAGGGCCTGTCGCCGGTCAAGGCGAGGGTTGCTCTGATGCTGGATTTGCTGCGGGCGGATTGATCGAAAAGGACTGCCGGCCGTGTTCACCGCACTCAAAACACACGCCTGGGCTTATCCCGCGCTCGAAGTCGTCCACATTGTGGGCATTGCGCTGTTGCTGGGCAATCTGGTGTTGCTGGAGTTGCGGGTGTTTGGGCGCGGTGCGGCCTTGCCGATGAAAGACCTCGCGCGGCTGGGCCTGACTTTGGCCGCGTGCGGCTTTGGATTGGCGGCAGTATCGGGTCTGTTGATGTTTGCCACCCAGCCTCCGGAGCTGCTCAGCAACCGCGCCTTTACCTTGAAGATGCTGTTGTTAATGCTTGCGGGCTGTAACGCGGCGTGGTTTCATGCACGCGGTTCGCTTGCACGCCTGGACGGGTTGGCACGTCTGCAGATGCTGGTGTCCACCGTGATCTGGCTGTCGGTGGTGGCCTGTGGCCGCTGGATTGCGTACCTTTGATATGCCCCCTTGAACCGGGTTTTATTCCTACGGGAGTCTTTATGGGCTTGCAACGTCGCCATGTGCTGATCGCCGTCAGTGCCTTGCCTTTGGGGGTGCACGCCCACCATGGCTGGAGCAGTTTCGATGCAGACCGACCGCTGTATCTGGAGGGCACAGCGCGCAAAGTGCGCTGGCAAAACCCGCACGCAGAGCTGGAGCTGGAACTGCCCGTTGCGCTCCGGTTGCCAGCGGACCTTGCGCAACGCGCCATCCCCGCGCAGACAGCGCCAGTGGATGGCCGCGCGCTGCTGGCCAAAACGGTGCTGCCGACCCGCAAGGACCGCGTCTGGGAGATTGAGCTGGCGCCGCTAACCCGCATGCAGGCGTGGCAGGTGCCAGAGATCAAGCCAGGCACCGCCGTATCAGTCGTAGGTTTTGGCCTGTGGGACGAAAAGGGCGAGGCGGTACTGCGCGCCGAGTACCTGTTTGTGGACGGCAAAGCCTACGGCCTGCGGTCCAGTCCTGCCTGAGTCAACGCACACGACCATAGCAGGCGGCTGTCGCGGCTGCCTTGCTTCAAAAGGCGGCCCATGAAAAAAGCGACGCCCTGGTGCGGTGCGTCGCTTGGTGGGGGCTTGACCGCCCAACGTGTGTCAGGCGGTTTTTTGTTCCTGGTTCAATGTATCAGCTGGCCAGCGCCTGCAGCGCGCGTGCGGTGATCTCGTCCACACTGCCGGTGCCGCTGATGGCGCGGTACTTGGGCGCCACAGCGGGTTCGTCCTTGGCCCAGTTGCTGTAGTAATCCACCAGGGGGCGCGTCTGGTCGCTGTAGACCTGCAGGCGCTTCTTGACGGTTTCTTCCTTGTCGTCTTCGCGCTGGATCAGTTCTTCGCCGGTCACGTCGTCCTTGCCTTCCACCTTGGGGGGGTTGAACTTGACGTGGTAGGTGCGGCCGCTGGCGGGGTGCGAGCGGCGGCCGCTCATGCGCTCAATGATGGCGTCAAAGGGCACATCGATTTCGAGCACATAGTCCAGCTTGACGCCTGCGGCCTTCATGGCGTCGGCCTGGGGAATGGTGCGGGGGAAACCGTCGAACAGGAAGCCGTTGGCACAGTCTGCCTGCGTGATGCGCTCCTTGACGAGACCGATGATGATGTCGTCACTGACCAGGGCGCCCGAATCCATCACTGCCTTGGCCTGCAGGCCCAGGGGGGTGCCGGCCTTGACCGCTGCGCGCAGCATGTCGCCGGTGGAGATCTGGGGGATGCCGTACTTCTGGCAGATGAACGTGGCTTGCGTGCCCTTTCCGGCGCCAGGCGCGCCCAACAGAATCAGTCTCATGGATGTCCTCGAAGGTTAGAAATCGGGTGGCGCCGCTGGCGGGGACGTTCGAAGGGCGCCTGAAGCCGTTCTGTGCGCCCGGGATGCGGTGCTCTCGTTACAGTTGAGGATAGCATGTGACCACCTTGCGCTGACTTACATGGGTGACCGTTTCTAGGTCAGCGCCTCCACGTGCCCACCACGGCGCTCCGCTGTACGTCCCCAGTGCGTTGAGAGTGCGCCCGCAGTGCACACCGCACGGCGGCGCCAGAGAGCTTTCAGCGAAACAGCGCGCGTACCCGCTCCAGGTCCTCCGGCGTATCCACGCCAGGGCCGGGCGCTGCGTCTGCCAGGTGCACGGCGATGTGGTGGCCATGCCAGAGTGCGCGCAGCTGCTCCAGGGCCTCCACCGCCTCGGTCGGTGCTGGCGCCAGCTGCGGAAATTTCCGCAAGAACCCTGCGCGATAGCTGTAGATGCCCACATGCCGCAGCGGTGCAAAGCCTTGCAGTGCCTTGACGCCGGGCTGGGCGGCCTGTGCCGCGCCCTCCCACCAGGCCGTGCCCGCGTGGTCGCGGCCAAAAGGGATGGGTGCACGGCTGAAGTAATGGGCCAGACCCCGCGCGTCCAGCACCACCTTCACCACATTGGGGTTGGTGTAGTCGGCCAGGGACGCAATGGCATGGGCAGCGGTGCCCATGCTGGCTTCGGGGCGCTTTCCATCTCGGTCTTGCAGCAGGCTTGCCACGGCATTGATGAGGCCGGGGTCTATCAGCGGCTCGTCACCCTGCACATTGACCACGATGTCGTCGCCGTCCAGCCCCAGCTGTAGGCAGGCCTCGGCCAGCCGGTCGCTGCCGTTGGCGTGGTCGGTGCGCGTCATGACGGCATCCACGCCGTGCACTGCGCAGGCTTGCAGGATGCGGGCATCGTCGGCCGCCACCACGACGCGGGTTGCGGCGCTCTGCGCAGCACGCCGGGCCACGCGCACCACCATGGGCAGGCCCGCAATGTCGGCCAGAGGCTTGTCTGGCAAGCGGCTTGAAGCCATGCGTGCCGGGATCAGCACGGTGAAGGGGGTGTGGGCTAAGGCGGGCACGGGTGCGCTCACTGCTCCAGTTCCTCGTCGGTCAGGGTGCGAGCTTCGTTTTCCAGCAACACCGGAATTCCGTCGCGCACCGGGTAGGCCAGCCGCGCGCTGCGCGACACGAGTTCCTGCGCCTCGCGGTCATAGGTCAAGGGGCCTTTGGTGACGGGGCAGACCAGCAGTTCAAGCAGTTTGGGGTCCATGGGGGATGCGCTTTCCGGGAGGGTTCGTTCAGGCAGGGGCAGATGATAGCGGCGGCCTTTGGGCTCCTGGGCCGGTCGCAACTCGATGGAGCCAGGCATCGAGGGCGGTAAAAAATTGCGGGTCCATCTGCGCGACCAGGGGAACAGCCAGTGCGTCAGGATGGCGGGTCCAGAGCTTTACGGCGTCTTTTTCAGTGCAAACAAGCTGCATGCGCTGGTCGGATATGCGCTGCCAGCTATCAAAATCATAGTGATCTGGCAGGGCCTCGGTGCGCTCCAGCGCCAGGCCCTGGGTGCGCAGCATGGCAAAAAACTCGCTGGGCCTGGCCACGGCTGCCACCGCATGCAGCGGTTGCCCCTGCAATTGGGCCAGTGGCACCTGCTGGCCGTTCGACCGCAGGGCATAGGGCGCCAGGCTACGCTGCAGCTCAAATGCAGGCGCGGTGGTCCCGTGCGGTGGCGCACTGCCTGCGTGCAGCACGATGTCCACGGCGCGGGGCCAGGGCTCCCGCAGCGGGCCGGCAGGCAGCAGAAATCCGTTGCCGATGCCCTGGTCATTGAAGATGCAGATCTCCAAGTCCCGCTGCAGCGCCAGGTGCTGCAAGCCGTCATCGCAAATGAGGACGTCGGTGTCAGGGTGAGCGGCCAGCAGCGCGCGTGCGGCAGCGATGCGGCGCGGGGCCACAAACACAGGCACTGTGCCACCCGCCGCCACGCTGCGGGCAATCAGGGCGGGCTCGTCGCCCACCTCACTGGCCAGGCTGTCAGGCAGCACCGCACGGCAGTCGTGCGTGCTGCGGCCATAGCCGCGCGAAATCACGCCCACGCGCAGGCCGCACGCCTGCAGGTGTTTGGCGAGTGCGATGACTACCGGGGTCTTGCCGGCGCCTCCGGCAATCACGTTGCCTACCACGATGACGGGGCGGCCCGGGTGTTCGGAGCGAAGCCAGCCCCTGCCATACAGCCAGCGGCGCAGCGCCACCAATGCGCCATACATCAGGGAGACGGGCCACAGTGCCCAAGCCGCTGGACCCCGGGACTGCCAGATGTTGTGAAGCCGTTGTTCGGCCGTGGGCGGAGAGACCTGCGGGGCCGAAGCCCGGGGCGGCTGCGGCCCGGAAGCGGCCATGCCCGTCAGCGGCTGGCCGCGCGTCCCGACGCGGACGACTGCGTGGCAAACGTGATCTGCGTGAGGCCCACGCGGCGCGCGGCTTCCATCACGGTGACCACGGACTGGTGTGGCGACATGGCGTCGGCGCTGATGATGACCACGCTGTCGCGGCCTGCGGTGGCGGCACTGCGCAGAGCCTGGGCGATGGCATCCACACTCTTGCCTTCCACGCCGGTCTTGTTGACGGCGTAGCGGCCGTCTGCGGCCACCGACACGATCACTTCCTTGGGATGGTCGCGCTGCTGCTCGGCATCGGCCACGGGCAGGGTGAGTTGCAGCTCCGTGAACTTGCTGTAGGTGGTGGTGAGCATCAGAAAGATGAGGATCACCAGCAGCACGTCGATGAACGGGATCAGGTTGATCTCAGGCTCATCCTTGGCGCGGGGACGAAAGTTCATGGCGCTTACTTGGCTTTGCGCAGGCGCAGGATGTGGCGAACGAATTGCTCCGACGCCAGCTCCAGCGTGAGCAGATACGCGTCCACGCGGGCCCGGAAGTAGCGCCAGAAGATCAGCGAGGGGATCGCCACGATCAGGCCAAACGCGGTGTTATAGAGCGCGATGGAGATGCCATGCGCCAGCTGGGCCGGGTTGCCGCCACCCATGGCCTGGCCCACACCGCCGCCGCCAGCCTGCGAGCCAAAGATTTCGATCATGCCGATGACGGTGCCTAGCAGGCCCAGCAGCGGCGCGGCTGAAGCGATGGTGGCCAGGGCCGACAGGTACTTCTCCAGCCGGTGCGCTACCGCGCGGCCGGTGCCTTCCATGGCGGCGCGCAGGTCGGTTTCGCTGCACTGGGGGTTGCTGTTGAGGGTACGCAGGCCGCTGGCCAGCACTTCACCCAGGGCCGAGTTCTGGGCCAGCTGGTTCACCACGTCGGGGGTGGGCAAGGCCTTGGACGACACTGTGATGGCTTCGTCGAGGAGTTTGGGGGGGGCCACGCGGGCCGTTTTCAGGGCCAGAAAACGTTCAAAAATCAGTGCCAGTCCCAGGACGGAACACGCGATCAGGGGCCAGATGGGCCAGCCTGCGGCTTGTATGATGGACAGCAAATCTCTCTCCGCGCAGATGAAAGCAATCGGCGATTATGGCCTAGCTTGCGGCGGCCACCGCGTCACAAACCGTTACGTTATCGCGCACGCCACCCATCACCGCGTTCACCCACAAAAACTGTGGATAACTTTGTGGGCAACCCATATCCACAGCCTCGCAAAGTGGCTTCGCGCCGTGCTTGCAACAGATTGATGAAAAATTGTGCAGTGAAAAATGTATATAAATCAATGGCTTGCACGTGCTCTCGTGTTTTGCGGCCGATTGGGGTGCCCAGTTTGAAGGCGACTCCCGCTGGCTCGAAACTGTGGAGTACTCGCAGGGGGGGCGCGGCGCCAACGCGCGCCGTTTCTCATGTTTGATCGTTCAAGCCCAGCAGCGGCGCCCCGTATCTGGGAAGTTGGCGCGCTGTGCCGCGCCATTGCTGATGCCCTGGAGGCGCGCTTCAATCCTGTCGCGGTGCGCGGCGAGATTACGGGCTTCTCGCGCGCGTCCAGCGGGCATTGTTATTTTTCGATCAAGGACGCCAACGGGCAGTTACGCTGCGCCATGTTCCGACGCGCAGCCACGTTGCTTGACTTTTCGCCGCGCGATGGTGAATTGGTGGAAGTGCGCGGGCGTCTCGGTGTGTATGAGGCACGGGGCGACCTGCAGTTCATCGTGGAAAGCATGCAGCGCGCGGGGCAGGGCGCGTTGTTCGAGCAGTTCCTGCGGCTCAAGGCGCAGCTTGACGCCGAAGGCCTGTTCGACACGGCGCGCAAGCGCCCGCTGCCGCTGCAGCCCCGCGGCATTGGCCTGGTCACGTCAGCCGGCGCAGCCGCGCTGCACGATGTGGTCACGGCGTTGCGCCGGCGTGTGCCGCACATTCCGGTGGTGCTGGTGCCCGCGCAGGTCCAGGGTGTGGCCGCCCCGCCTTCGATCATTGCGGCGCTATCAAAACTGTATCTGCTCGCGCAAGCGGGGCAGGCGCCTGGGGCTGATTCGAACCGGCATCCGCCCATTGACGTGATTTTGCTGGTCCGTGGAGGCGGCTCCATCGAGGACCTGTGGGCCTTCAACGACGAGCAGCTGGCCCGCTCCATCGTGCAAAGCCCGGTGCCCCTGGTCAGCGGCGTGGGGCACGAGACCGATTTCACCATCGCTGACTTTTGCGCCGATCTGCGCGCTCCCACGCCCACCGCGGCGGCCGAGCTGGTGGCCCAGCCGCGCGAGGTCTGGCTGGGCGCGCTGGATTTGCTGGCAGGCCGCCTCGGCGATGGTGTGCAGCGCCAGCTCGATACCCGCCACCAGCGGCTGGACCAGGCCGCAGCCCGCCTCGGCCGTCCCTCGGGCCTGGTGGCGCGCCAGCAGCTGCAACTGGCGCGCCTTGCGCAGCGCATGCGCCATGGGGTGCTCCTGAAAATGCAGCGCCTGGCGCAACGCCAGCAAACACTGGAAACCCAATTGCCCCAGGCTTTGCAACGCAGTGCTGCGCAGCACGCTGAGCGGCTGGACCGCGCTGCCTTGCGGCTGGAGCTGCTGGACCCACGCTTGGTACTGCAGCGCGGTTATGCGCTGCTGACCGACACCAGCGGCCAGGCGGTGACCAGCGTGCGCCAGGCCCAGCCGGGCGAAGCGCTGCGGGCCACGCTGGCCGACGGCGCCGTGGATGTGACTGTGTCGCAGCCACGGTTGCTGTGAGCGGATTGCGGAGTGAGAGGGCGGCAGGGGCGTTTTTGTAGGACAGCGGCGGTTTGTGGCATTGCGGGTGGGGAACCGGGAGCCCACATGCTGCACAGGTCACCTGATGTTCCTACAATGCCCCCTTCGCGCTGTGTCCGACTGCATCGCTCAGGAAAGCCCGCGTTGCAGACGGCATCCCAGAATTTCAAACCACGAGGAAACACCACCATGGAACACACCCTTCCCCCGCTGCCCTACGCCATCGACGCCCTGGCCCCGCACTACAGCCAGGAAACCCTGGAGTACCACCACGGCAAGCACCACAACGCCTACGTGGTGAACCTCAACAACCTGCAAAAGGGCACCGAGTTCGAATCCCTGACGCTGGAAGAGATCATCAAGAAGGCCAGCGGTGGCATCTACAACAACGCTGCGCAAATCTGGAACCACACCTTCTTCTGGAACTGCATGGCTCCCCAGGGTGGCGGTGAGCCTTCTGGCGCGCTGGCCGCAGCCATCAACGCCAAGTGGGGCAGCTACGCCGCCTTCAAGGAAGCCTTTGTGAAGTCCGCAGTGGGCAACTTTGGCTCGGGCTGGACCTGGCTGGTGAAGAAGGCTGACGGCAGCGTGGACATCGTCAACACCGGCGCCGCCGGCACGCCCCTGACCACCGCCGACAAGGCCCTGCTGACGGTGGACGTGTGGGAACACGCGTATTACATCGACTACCGCAACATGCGTCCCAAGTTCGTCGAAACCTTCCTCGACAAGCTGGTGAACTGGAAGTTTGCTGAAGCCAACTTCGCCTGATCGACCCGCGCAGTCGCGGTGTGGCGCCCACATCGCGCAGGCAACAAAAAACGGCCCGAGGGCCGTTTTTTGTTGCACGACAGAAAATTTGAAGTGTTTTCGGCTGGATGCGCTAGTGAATTATGGTTCTATTGCTATTAAATATATAGCATTAGCAGCCCTTGGCGTCACTGCCGGGCAAACGGAGTCCCACTGAGTTTGGCCCCGGCCTTGATGCCCTTCTTGGCAAACCAGCCCTGGTTCATCTCCAGCACGTAGCGCACGGGCTTGGCCGAACAGTGTGAATCCAGTGTCTGGGGCTTCATGTCCTCCAGGTTCACGATGGTGCCGTCATCGGCAACGAAGGCCGCCGTGAGCGGCAGCAAGGTGTTCTTCATCCAGAAGCATTGCTGGGAGGGTTGCTCAAACACAAAGAGCATGCCTTCGTGCGCGGGCATTTCCTTGCGGTGCATCAGGCCGGTCTGGCGCTCCTGGGGGGTGAGGGCGACCTGGGCGTCGATGCGGTGCATGCCGGCCGTCAGTTCCACGCGCCGCAGGTTCATCTGCGGGCCTTCCTGCGCCTGGGCGACCCCAGCGGGCGCGGCCAGTGCACATGCCGCCAGCCAAACCCCCCAGGCCCCGACGGCGCGGCGGGCACGGCTGGGAACACCGGTCGCCCCGCCCAGGGCGGCGAGCGGGAAGGCTGGGAGGGCGCGTGAGGCGGTCATGGGCGGGACTTTCTGGCAAAAAAAGACAACACAGGGTGCGGCAGCTGCGCCAGGGACGGACTGCAGCGCTCGCAAAAAGTTCAGGCGGTGCGCAGAGTATGCGAGGCACCAAAGAAAACGCCCGCAGGAGCGGGCGGTTTTTGAATCGGCGAAGGCCTGAGGGCCCCGTGGTGGGTATGTCAGGCCTTGCGATGTTTCAGGCGGCCTTGTGGGCGGTTTTCTTCTTGGCGACCTTTTTGGTGGTCTTTTTCTTGGCGACCTTCTTGGTGGCCGGTGCTGCTGCCTGGGCCGTCATGGGAGCGGCTGCGGGAGCGGTGGTGGCAGGGGCGGCTGCGGGTGCCTGTGCAAAAGCACCAGCAGTGAACAGACCGGCCACGAGGACAGCGAGGAGTTTTTTCATATATGCCGTTTCCAGTGTGAACGAAGGTTGAAGGGCCGGACGAATTCCGTACGGCTCCACTCGCAACGATAGCAGCGCGCGGCCCGTTGACAGGGTCTTGGACGAAATTTTTTGTCATTAGAATGGTTTGAAACCACACTGGCGCGCCTGCGGCGGTGCTTCTTTTCCTCGCTTTGCCCCTCATCGACCGAATCAGACTCGGCGCACATCGGAGACTCCCCACCCATGACCACCTACCAGCACATCGTGGTGCCTGCCGAAGGCCAGAAAATCACCGTCAACGCCGACATGTCCCTGAATGTGCCGGACGAGCCCATCATCCCCTTCATCGAAGGTGACGGCACCGGCTTGGACATCACGCCCGTCATGATCAAGGTGGTGGACGCAGCCGTGGCCAAGGCCTACGGCGGCAAAAAGAAAATCCACTGGATGGAGGTGTACGCGGGCGAAAAGTCCACCAAGGTGTACGGTCCCGATGTGTGGCTACCCGATGAAACCCTGCAGGTGCTGCGCGAGTACGTGGTGTCCATCAAAGGCCCGCTGACCACGCCCGTGGGCGGCGGTATCCGCTCGTTGAACGTGGCGCTACGCCAGGAGTTGGACCTGTATGTGTGCCTGCGTCCCGTGCAGTATTTCAAGGGCGTGCCCTCGCCGCTGAAGGAACCCGAAAAGACCAACATGGTCATCTTCCGCGAGAACTCGGAAGACATCTACGCCGGCATCGAGTTCGAGGCCGAGTCGGACAAGGCCAAGAAGCTCATCAAGTTCCTTCAGGACGAGATGGGGGTAAAGAAGATCCGCTTCCCTAACACGTCCGGCCTGGGCGTGAAGCCCGTGTCCATCGAGGGCACGGAGCGCCTGGTGCGCAAGGCCATCCAGTACGCCATCGACAACGACAAGCCCAGCGTGACCATCGTGCACAAGGGCAACATCATGAAGTACACCGAAGGGGGCTTTCGCGACTGGGCCTATGCCTTGGCACAGAAGGAGTTCGGTGCTGAGCTCATCGACGGCGGGCCCTGGTGCCGTCTCAAGAACCCCAAGAACGGCAAGGAAATTACCATCAAGGACAGCATCGCCGATGCCTTCCTGCAGCAGATCCTGCTGCGCCCGGCCGAGTATTCGGTCGTGGCCACGCTGAACCTGAATGGTGACTACATCTCTGACGCGCTGGCGGCACAGGTGGGCGGCATCGGCATTGCCCCCGGCGCCAACATGTCCGACTCGGTGGCGTGCTTTGAAGCCACCCACGGCACGGCGCCCAAGTACGCGGGCAAGGATTACGTCAACCCTGGCTCCGAGATCCTGTCGGCCGAGATGATGCTGCGCCACATGGGCTGGACAGCGGCCGCCGACCTGATCATCAGCTCGCTGGAGAAGTCGATCGCATCCAAGAAGGTGACCTACGACTTTGCCCGCCTGATGGAAGGCGCCACGCAGGTCAGCTGCTCGGGGTTTGGGCAGGTCATGATTGACAACATGTAGTCGCATCCGCCTTGGCTTCGGGGCGGTTCAAAACGTCTCCATAAAAAAAGAACCCTGGTGCGTCATTCGGACCAGGGTTTTTTGTTTGCGCCTCAGTGTCCCAGCGCGCGTACCAGATAGTCGATGAGCACCCGCACCCGCAGGGGCATGTGCCGGTTGCCTGGGTAGATCAGCGAGAACGGGCGTGACGCGCCCGCATGCCCCGCCAGCACTTCGACCAACTGGCCGTTGCGCAGATCCTCCTCCACCAGAAAACGGTACGTTTGTACCAGGCCTGCTCCTGCGCGGGCCAGCGTGACCTGACCCAGGATGTCATCAGCACAGCGCAACTTGCCCTGGGTCGGCCATTCCATGGTCTGGCCCTCGTGCACCAGCAACCAGGGAACGACCTGCCCGCTGCTCGGCAGCACGAACTGCACGCATTCATGTCGTTCCAGCTCGTCTGGCGTAACGGGTGCGCGGTGGCGTTTCAGGTAGGCCGGGGCTGCGACAACGATCAAGGCCGCATCCTCCAACTTGCGAGCCACCAGGCTCGAATCTGGCGGTGTTCGGCCGCGGATGGCGAGGTCAAAACCTTCCTCGGTGAAGTCCACGTTACGGTTGGACAACTGCAGTTCTATCTCTATGTCGGGGTACTTCTTGCTGAACGAGGGCAAGAGAGGCAGTACGCGATGGTGGCCGTACGAAGTGGGCAGGCTCATCCGCACAAGGCCTGCTGGCTTGAGTTGCTGGCCCGACGCCTCACGCTCTGCCTCGCTGAGTTGCGTCAGCGCCTGCCGGCATTGGTCGTAATAGCGCTGCCCAACCTCCGTCAGGCGCACTTGGCGCGTAGTGCGCATGAGAAGGCGCACGCCCAGACGCTCCTCCAGCCGTGCCACTGAACGGCTCACGGCAGCCGCCGTGAGTCCTGTGGCCTTGGCTGCCGCAGTGAACCCCTGGTGCTGCGCCGTCAGGCAGAACAACTCAATGCTGCCCAGGCGAAGGTTGTCGAATTGCCGGTTCATTGTTGATTCTTATGTAATTAGTGATTTGAAATTAATCTAGTTTATTGTCAATTTCATCGCAAATACAGTTACTGCATCACCAACCACGGACGTAAGGAGTCCCCAGATGCAGAACTCGATCAAGCTTTACTACTCTCCCGGCGCATGCTCGCTGGCGACGCACATTCTTCTGCGCGAAACCGGCACGCCATTCACGCTGGAGAAGGTGGATACCCACAAACACACCACCAGCACTGGCGGCGACTTCTATGCCATCAGCCCCAAAGGCCAGGTGCCTGTGATCGAACTTGCTGATGGGACACGGATCACCGAAGGGCCGATAGTTGCTCAATATGTGGCGGACCGGGCGGACGCACGCACCCTGATGCCCCCCGCAGGCAGTCTGGAGCGCTACCGGGTCATGGAGTGGCAGAACTACGTGACGGCGGAACTGCACAAGTCTTTCACCCCGCTGTTCCACAGCGATGTGGATGCCAATGCCAAGAAGGCGCTGGCTGCTGTGCTTTACAAGAAGCTGGTCTGGCTCGACGGACAACTGGCTGGCAAGAGCTACCTCACGGGCAGCGATTTCACTGCCGCTGATGCCTATCTGTTCGTGGTGCTGGGCTGGGCCAAGTTTGTTCAGATCGACCTGGGGGAACTGCAGCACATCGGCAGCTTCATGGCGCGTGTGGCAGCCCGCCCCGAGGTCCGTGCCGCGATGCAGACCGAAGGCCTCGTAGCCTGAGGAATACTCCCATGCCTTACATCAAGATCCAGATCACCCGCGAGGGTGCATCGCGCGAGCAAAAGGCCCAGCTGATTCGGGGCGCTACCGACCTTGTCGTGCAGGTGCTCGACAAGAACCCTGCCACTACTTTTGTTGTGATCGAAGAAGTGGATACCGACCACTGGGGCATCGCGGGCGAAACCGTGACCGTGCTGCGTGAGCGGGCGAAGAAAGGCGGTGCGCAATGAGTAGCGCCGCTGACTTTGCCGCCATCCATTCGGTGCTGGAGCTGTACCTCGACGGCCTTTACCACAGCGACACAACGCGCCTGGCCAAGGTGTTTCATCCGCAGGCCCTGTACGCCACGGCGGTGGGAGAGCAACCCATCTTCTGGCGCCTGGACGAGTACTTCCCGGTGGTGGATGCTCGCCCAGCCCCTGCGGCGAGCGGCCAAGCGCGCACCGACCGCGTGCTCTCCATCGACCTGGTAGGCCCCGTCACGGCACTGGCCAAACTCCAGTGCTCCATTGCGCCCAAACATTTCATCGACTTGCTGACGCTGCTCTGGCTGGACGGACGCTGGCAGATCGTCTCCAAGGTCTTTCATTACGACATCAGAGATTGACATGAATATTCTTCGACCTTTCTCCAAGCCGTTTCTCTCTTCAGTGGGCGGGCTAGCGCTGTATTGCGTCACTGCATTGCTGCTGGGTTTTTCTGCCAGCGCATCGGCTCACCAAGAGTGCGCGGCCCCAGGGTGTGCTGCTTCGGAGCCTTACCATGGAATGCCCGCGATTGCGGCCATTGGAGCACGCACCGGCAAGTACATGGAAATCCCCGAAGCTGCCAAGGGGCCCAGCATTGACCCCGCGAAGGGTTATCGAATCCAGGAACTGGGGCGCGGCCTGTACATGGTGACCGACAACGTCTACCAGGCGATGTTTGTGGTGCACGAAAAAGGCGTAGTGCTGGCTGACGCACCGCCCCCGCTGGCCGGATTTATCGCGAAAGCCATCCGTGAAGTCACGGGCAAGCCGATCACACACATCATTTACAGCCATGCCCATGTTGACCACATCGGTGCAGCAGGGGAGTTGCTAGCCACGCTGCCGCGCCGACCTGTGATCATTGCGCATGAAGCAACCCAAACCATCCTGGCGCGTGCACGTGATCCCAAACGCCCGCTGCCCGGCGTCACCTTCCGCGACAAGTACACCCTCAAAGTGGGCGGGCAGCGCCTGGACCTCTCGTACCACGGCAATGGTCATGAGCCGGGGAACATCTTCATCCTGGCACCTGAGCAACGTACGTTGATGGTGGTGGACGTCATCTTTCCCGGATGGATGCCGTGGAGACGCCTTGCGCTGGCGCAGGACATCCCGGGCTACTTCAAGCAGGTCGAGAAGATCAAGTCGATGGACTTCGACTGGCTGGTTTCTGGCCATGTTGCACGCGCCGGTACCAAGACCGATGTCGCCATGCAACACGAGTTTTTGCAAGATCTCAAGGAGGCTGCCGGCAAGGCACTGCAGAACACGGCCTTGGGCGAGGGCATGGATGCCCGCGACCAATCCAACCCCTGGGCCGTCTTTGACAATTACATAGACCGTGTGGCGGCCCAATGTGTGAACGCGTTGACACCCAAGTGGGCTTCTCGCCTGGCGGCTTTTGATGTGTACATCTGGGACCAGTGCTTCACCATGGAGCAGAGCCTGCGGCTGGATTGAGCATGGCACTCAGAAACTACATCTACCTCATGTTGCTCGCGCTGGCCGTTGGGCAGCCGATGGCGGTAGTAGCCCAACCATTGACAGAGTCTGTGGACGCATTGGAGGCGTTGTTTGGCAAACACGCTGGCGTGCGTCGTACGCAGACGAAGGGGCTGTGTGCGAAGGGCTTCTTCATCGGAACTGCCGAGGCACGAGCACTGAGCAAAGCGACTGCATTTTCGGGAGCCCAAGTGCCAGCCCTCGCTCGGTTTTCGGTGGGTGGGGGCAATCCCGGCGCGTCGGACAAAAGCCGCTCAACACGTGGTCTGTCGCTCAAGCTGGACCTTCCCGATGGGGCAGTCTGGATGCAGGCCAACCTGTCTGCTCCGGTATATTTTGTGAAGGACCCGGCGGACTTCGCTCCGTTTGTCCGATCCCGCGTCCCGGACCCGGTGACCGGCAAACCATCTCCAGAACGCTTGGCAGCATTCAACCTGGCTCACCCCGAGTCGTTGCGCCAGGGGAAATATCTGGCCGAGCGTTCTGCGCCTGCGAGCTATGTCACGACTCCTTATTGGGGCGTGAACGCATTCATCTTCCGGGCTCCGGATGACCAACGCCGCTTTGTGCGTTGGCGTTTTGAGCCGGAGGCGGGAGAGCAGCGGCTGAGTGAGGAGCAGAGCATGCAGCTACCCGACGATTTTCTCGCGGCAGAGCTGAAGGAGCGACTTGCCAGAGGACCCGCTTCCTTCCGGTTTTTGGTGCAGTTGGCTGAAGACGCCGACGATCCCAGCGACCCGACCGTCGCGTGGCCAGAACAGCGTCGGCAGGTCACTGCAGGGCGTTTGGTGATTGAGAGCTTGTCCGAGTCTTCGACCTGCGAGCCCGTCCTTTTCAATCCCCTGGCTCTGCCGGATGGCATCGAACCTTCTGCCGACCCGGTGCTGCTGGCGCGTCCAGCCGCATATGGAATTTCATTCGGGCGCCGAATGGCGGAGCGCCAATGAACGCCACCGCCAGCGAGCGACACCGCTTGGTGTTTGTGGGAGACCCCATGTGTTCATGGTGCTACGGCTTCGGACAAGAACTGTCCGAGGCACTGGCCCAGCGGCCCGAAATGCGGCTCGACATCGTCACTGGTGGTCTGCGTGCAGGGGCTACTGAGGTATTGGACGATGCCGGCAAGCGCTTGAGGTTGTTTCACTGGGCGAAGGTGGAAGCAGAGACAGGCCTGAGCTTTGACCGAGAGGCCCTCCTGGCTCGGCGAGGCTTTGTACACGACACAGGGCCTGTCTGTCGCGCGGTGGTTGCCGCTCGGCTCAGTCAGCCGGGTGCAAACCTGTTGGCCATTTTTCGGGCGCTGCAAAAGGCTTTTTATGCCGACGGCTTGGACACGACCGATCCAGAAGTGCTGGTCGCCGTAGTGACTCAGGCTCTGTCGGTACAGGCGTTGGATGCCCAAGGGCTGCAGGAGTGCTTCGTGGCCGATGCAACCCTCCAGGTGACTCAGAGGGACTTTGCGCAAGCGCGTCGCTGGGGCATCACCAGCTTTCCCGCACTTCTGGGCAAACATGGCGAGCACCTGGTCCGCCTGGTGGATGGTTTTGCCAAAGCGCCCGTGTTGCTTGCGACCATAGATCGTTGGATGGATCAGACATCGATGACAGTCACACCCCGTGGCTAGCGGGGGAAAGTATGTGCAACGCCACAGATGGTGAGGCCCACTTTGTGCAGCAGCGCTATTGATCAGCCCCTGTTGCATGCTTTCCGATTCTTCCCACAGCCTGCATGATCGCGCTGGCAATTCAGAGTTGGCTTTTTGAATCTTTCCCTCCTAAGATGGCCTGACGCTTCGGCATTGCTGGCATAAGCCTGATGTGTGCTTTGCCGAATGTGGCGAGCGTTGAAGGTCCCTGGAGCAGCTGACTCTCCAGGAAGCAGAAAGCGAGAGGGCTGCATGGCGACTGACTTTTCTGCCGGGTACTGGGAGCAAAACCCCGATGCATTGCTGGTGCTATCACCCCAGGGCGTGGTGCTGGAGTGGAACCCGGCGGCCGAGCTGATCTTTGGCTATTCGCAGGCCGAAGTGCAGGGGCGCTCAATCCTCGACCTGATCGTGCCCCAGGGCCGCGCACACGAAGAGGACCTTTTCCGTGCCGAGGCCCTGCGACTGGGCACTTCGGTGCAGGAGGCTGTGCGCCGTCGCAAGGACGGCTCGCTGGTGCATGTCAATGTATCGACCAAGGCCGTGTGCGATGCGGCCGGGCAGGTGCTGTACTTCTTGTCGAGCAAGAAGGATGTCACCCAGCTCAAGGTGCAGCGCGATGCCAAGCTGCTGGAGGCGCGGTTTCGCGACCTGCTCGAATCCACCCCCGACGCCATCGTGATGGTCAACGTGACCGGGCGCATCGTGCTCGTCAACTCGCAGGCCGAGCGCGTGTTTGGCTACCCCCGCTCCGAGTTGTTGGGCCAGGCGGTGGAGGTGTTGTTACCCCACCGCTACCGGGGTGCCCACCTGGGCCACCGCAGTGGGTTTTTTGGCCAGCCGCGCACGCGCACCATGGGCGCGGGGCTGGAGCTGCATGGCCTGCGCAAGGACGGTGGCGAGTTCCCGGTCGAGATCAGCCTGAGCCCCATCGACACCGAAGAGGGCACCATGGTGATGAGCGCCATCCGCGACATCACCGACCGCAAGCGCGCAGACCAGAAGTTCAAGGACCTGCTGGAGGCCGCACCCGACGCCATGGTCATCGTCAACCGCGAAGGGCGCATCGTGCTGGTCAACTCCCAGGCGGTCAAACTGTTTGGCTGGAGCCGCGATGAGCTGCTGGGCCAGCCCATTGAGTTGCTGGTGCCCCAGCGCTTCAGCGCCCGCCACCCCGACCACCGGCGCAATTTTTTTGCCGAACCACGTACCCGATCCATGGGCGCCGGGCTGGAGCTGCACGGTTTGCGCAAAGACGGCAGCGAGTTTCCGGTCGAGATCAGCCTGAGCCCGCTGGAGACGGAGGAAGGCCTGTTTGTCTCCAGCGCCATCCGCGATGTGACGGAGCGCAAGCGCATCGAGCAGGTGCTGCGCGACAAGAACCTGGAGCTGGAGAACGCAGCGCTGGTGAAAGACCGTTTTTTGGCCAGCATGTCCCACGAGCTGCGCACACCGCTCAACGCCATCATTGGCTTTACCGGCACGCTGCTCATGAAGCTGCCCGGCCCGCTCAATGCTGAACAGGACAAGCAGTTGCGCATCGTGCAGACCGGCGCCAAGCACCTGCTGTCGCTCATCAACGACCTGCTGGACGTGGCCAAGCTCAGCGCCAACAAGGTCACGCTGAACCTGGAACCCGTGGACTGCAAGACCCTGATCGAAGAAGTGTCTGCGACACTGGAACTCGAGGCGCGACGCAAGGGCTTGGCCTTTGCCGTGCATGCGCCGCCGGTGGATGTCTTGTTGCTCACCGACCGGCGCGCGCTCAGTCAGATTCTCATCAACCTCGTGGGTAACGCCATCAAATTCACGCAACAGGGGAGGGTGGATGTGGTGCTGCAGGAGTTGCTGTTGCCCACCGGCCGCGCCGTTCAGCTGCGGGTGCAGGACACCGGGCCAGGCATACCGCTGCAGGAGCAGCCCCGGCTGTTCGAGGCGTTTTCGCGGGTGGAAAGTGCGGACCGCCGCCACCATGAGGGCACAGGCCTGGGCTTGCACCTGAGCCGCAAGCTGGCCGAAGCACTGGGAGGCACCCTGGGTTTTGACAGCACCGAAGGCCTGGGCAGCACCTTCACTCTGCAATTGCCGGAGCCCCAGGCATGACAACCACCATCCATCCCGCCACCATTCTGGTCATCGAGGACGATGACGCAAGCCGCCTGCTGGTCACCTACCTGCTGGAAGCCGCTGGCCACCGCGTGCTGGCAGCCGAAAACGGCGCCGTGGGGCTGGACCTGGCCCTGGCCGAGAGTCCGGACATTGTGTTGTGCGACCTGCAGATGCCGGTGATGAACGGCTACGAGGTGGCTCGCGGCCTGCGCGCCAGCCCACGCTGGCGGGTGGTGCCACTGGTGGCGGTGACTGCGTTCTCGATGCCCGGTGACCGCGAAAAGGCCCTCGAAGTCGGCTTTAATGAACACCTGTCCAAGCCCATCACGCCCGAGACCTTTGTGCAGCAGATCGAGGCGTTTTTGGCTGGTGCCCACCCGGCTCTGCCCCAATCAGGTTGAATATCCAGCACGTACAGCATGGCAAAGATCCTCGTCGTCGATGACCTCCCCGCGAACCGCGCCCTGGTGGTGACCCTCATCGGGCACAGCGGCCACCAGGCGCTGGAGGCGGCCGATGGCGCCGAGGCGTTGGCCGTGGTCCGTGCCGAACGCCCTGACCTGGTGATCTCCGACATCCTGATGCCGACCATGGACGGTTTTGAGTTTGTGCGGCAACTGCGCTCTGAACATGGCCTGGCGGCCACGCAGGTGATTTTTTGCAGCGCCCACTATCACGAGGAAGAAGCCCTGCGCCTTGCCAAGGCCTGCGGCGTGACCCAGGTGCTGTTCAAGCCCTGCGAGCCGCAGGACATCCTGGCCGCCATCGAGCAGGCGCTCACGCAGATCCGCCACCAGCCCTCGGTGGCGCTGGAACACAGTTTTCAGACCCGCCACCTGCAACTGATGACCGACAAGCTCACCGGCAACATGGCCGAGCTGGAGGCCATGAACCGGCGCCTGTCCGCGCTGACCGATCTGAACCTGCAGCTGGCCTCCGAGCGCGATCCGCAGGTGCTGCTGGCCAATGTGTGCCGGGGTGCGCGCGAGCTGGTGGGTGCGCAGTACGCCGTGTTGTGCGTGGTGCGCAAGCACAGCGACGGTGCCATCACCTGCACCAGCGGCATGGACCCGGCCCTGCAGAACGGACCGCTCGATCTGCCTGTGGTGTCGCATGGACTGTTGGGGCAGCTGCGGGCCGAACGCCGCCCGCAGCGCCTGGTCAATGCCGGCGGCGACCCTGTGGCGCTGGGTTTGCCCGCTGGCTATCCGCTGGCGCATTCGGCGGTGATCGCACCCATCGTGTCGTTGTCGTTCTCCTATGGCTGGCTGTGCCTGGCCAACAAGCTGGGGGCCGATGCCTTCAGCGCCGATGACGAAAAAGTCCTCGCCATCCTGGGCGCGCAGGTGGGCCGCATTTACGAGAACGGCAGCCTCTACCTGGAGATCCAGCAGCACGCCGACCAATTGCAGGTGCAGGTGCAAGAGCGCCAGCGGGCCGTGGATGCCCTGCGTGCCAACAAGGCCAGCCTGCGCCGGGCCCAGGCGCTGGCCAAGATATCCCACGTCATCAGCGGGCCCGATGGCGCCTTCGAGAGCTGGCTCGATACCTTGCCCGACATGCTGGGCCTGGACGAAAGCGCCATGCCCCGCTCGGCCCGCGAATGGCTGGCGCTGGTACACCCCGACGACCGCGACATGTTCCGCCGCCATGCGCTGCAGGCCGCCCACCTGGGGGCGCGCATGGATTTCACCTACCGGGTGCTGCGTGGCGACGGCCAGCCGCTGTACTTGCGCCAGGTGATGGAGCCGCTGGAGGACGAGGCGGGCCGTGGAGAGCAGGGCCGCTGGTTCAACACCATCCAGGACATCACCAAGGAAAAGCGCGCCGAAGAAGAACTGCACGAAAGCGACCGCCGCTTCAACGACATGCTCGACAAGGTCGAGATGATTTCGCTGATGCTCGACTGTGAAGGACGCATCACCTATTGCAACGACTACCTGCTGCGCCTGACCGGCTGGCAGCGCGACGAGGTATTTGGCCGCAACTGGTTCGATCTGTTCGTTCCACCCGAGATGGGCGATGTGCGCAGTGTTTTTGCGGACGTGCTAGCCGATCGGCCGTCGGCCTGGCACTACGACAACGAGATACTGACCCGCTCTGGCGGGCGGCGCCTGGTGCACTGGAACAACACCGTGTTGCGCTCGGTGGGCGGGCAGGTGACCGGGGTGGCAGCCTTGGGAGAAGACATCACGGCGCGCCGGGATGCCGAGCGGCGCATCAAGCGCCTCAACCGCGTGTACGCCGTGCTCAGCGGCATCAACACCTTGATCGTGCGCGTGCGCCAGCGCGACGAGCTGTTCCGCGAGGCCTGCCGTGTTGCGGTGGAGCACGGCCAGTTCAAGATCGCCTGGATCGGCCGCGTGGACCATGCCCTGCAAGAGGTGGTGCCGGTGGCGCTCGCCGGGGCCGGGGCGGAGTTCCTCATGCATGTGCGGCGCCGGTTGTGGCTCAGCGAAACCCCCAGGGAGGGCGAAAGCCTGAGCGCCAGCGTGGTGCGCACCCAGCAGGCCGCGGTGTGTGAAGACATTCAGAGCGACCCGCGCATTCTGGTGCCGCAGGAGCTGGCTGCGCGCGGCGTGGCATCCATGGCAGTGCTGCCCTTGCTGGTGGCGCACGAGGTGGTGGGCGTGATCGCCCTCTTTGCAGACGAGGCCGGGTTCTTTGACGATGACGAGATGCACCTGCTGACCGAGCTGGCGGGGGACATCGGCTTTGCCATGGACCACCTCGACAAGGAAGAGCGGCTGAACTACCTGGCGTACTACGACGACATCACCGGTCTGCCCAACCGTACCCTGTTCCTGGAGCGCAGCGGCCAGCACCTGCGGCCGCGCGAAGGGGCCAAGGCGCTGCTCGGCATGGGGCTCATGGACATCAGCCGGTTTCGGTTCGTCAACGACACCCTGGGGCGCCAGGAGGGGGACGAACTGCTCAAGCAGGTGGCGCAGCGCCTGCAACAAGCGGCGGGCGACGCCTACGACGTGGCGCGCATTGGCGTCAACAGCTTTGGCATCGCCGTGACCGACGCGCGGGATGCCGGCGCGGTGGCGCTGGCGCTGGATGGGTTGATGCGGGCCTGTTTTGGCGCCCCCTTTGTGCTGGGCGGCACCGAGCTGCGCATGGCGGCCAAGGCCGGTGTCGCGCTGTACCCCATGGATGGTGCCGATGCAGAAACCCTGCTGCGCAACGCGGAGGCAGCCCTCAACAAGGCCAAGGCCTCGGCCGACAGCCTGCTGTTCTACACCTCGGAGATGAACACCCGCGTGGCGGAGGCCCTGAGCCTGGAAGGCCGCCTGCGCGACGCACTGGAGCAAGGCCAGTTCGTGCTGCACTACCAGCCCAAACAGCACCTGGCCACGGGTGCTATCGCCGGGGCCGAGGCCCTGATCCGCTGGAACGACCCCCGCCGGGGGCTGGTGCCACCCGCGCAGTTCATCCCCATTCTGGAAGAAACCGGCCTGATCTACGACGTGGGTCGCTGGGCGCTGCGCCAGGCCCTGGCCGACAACCTGCGCTGGCGCCAGGCGGGGCTGGCGCCCCTGCGGGTCGCCGTCAATGTGTCGTTCTTGCAGCTGCGGCACCGGGGCTTCATTGCCGAGGTGCGCGACGCCGTGGCCCACGACGCAGGGGCGGCCGCTGGGCTGGAGCTGGAGATCACCGAAAGCATGGTCATGGACGATGTGCAGCACAGCACCGCCAGCCTGCATGCGCTGCGCGAGATGGGCATCACCATTGCCATCGACGACTTCGGCACAGGTTTCTCGTCACTGAGCTACCTGGCCAAACTGCCGGTCGATACGCTCAAGATCGACCGGTCCTTCATCCTGAACATGGCCTCAGGCCCGCAGGGCGTGGCGCTGGTGTCCACCATCGTCAACCTGGGGCACTCGCTGGGCCTCAAAGTAGTGGCCGAAGGTGTGGAGACCGAGGACCAGTCCCGGCATCTGGCGCTGCTGGGTTGCGACGAGATTCAGGGGTACCTGCTGAGCAAGCCGGTGCCTGCCGAGGTGTTTGAGGCGCAGTTTCTTCAGTCAGCGGTGGCCGATTGACAGAGCATGTCTTCGGCGTGTTTGCGCTTTAGTCCACAACGGGCTGTCTGGTCATCTGTTAAGGCCATTCGCGCATATGCAGCGTGTGCGTTGCAACGACATTTGCCAGCGCCTCATCATGGGTGACCAACACTAAAGCAGCCCCGGACTCGTGTACAGCATCTAGCAGTACCTGTATAGCCTCTTGCTGCGTGATCGGGTCCAGGCGCGAGGTAGGCTCGTCGGCAAACAGCAGCGCTGGTTGTGCCACCAGCACCCGCGCCAGCGCAATGCGCTGCAGCTCGCCGCCCGACACCTGGTCGGGCCTGCGCGCCAGCAGGTCTTCGGGCACACGCAGTTGGGCCATGCGCTGCTGCACCGCCTTCCAGTCGCAGCGGTGCAGGCGGGCGGCATCGCGCAGCGACTGGGCCAGGCTGATGTGTGGGGCGAACGAGCTGACCGGGTCCTGATAGAGCTTTTGGAATGCATGCGGGCGCAGCCGGGCGCTGCGCTCCACACGGCCCGTGTCGGGCGCCACCAGGCCCAGCAGCACATTGCCCAGCGTGCTTTTTCCGGTGCCGCTGGGGCCTTGCACGGCGATGCGATCGCCGCCGCGCAGCTCCAGGTCCAGCGGCGCAAACAGCTGCTGCGCGCCATAGGCTTTGGAGATGCCGCGCGCCTGCACGACCGGCTCGCCCAGCGGAGGCGCTGCAAACGGCAGCCATCGCGCCGGGTCGGCCTGAAGCAGCTGGCGGGTAAAGGCGTGCTGCGGCGCGGCGGCCACGGTGTGGATGTCGCCTTGCTCCACCGCCTGCCCGTGGCGCAGCACGATGACCTGGCCGCCCAGCGCCTGCGCCACCTGCATGTCGTGGGTGATGGTGAGCAGGCAGCCGCCTGCCTTCAGCACGCCTTGGAACAACTCCACCATGCGGCCGCGCCAATGCGCGTCCAGCCCTTTGGTGGGCTCATCCACCATCAGCACCGGGGCGCCTCCGGCCAGGGTGATGACGGCCACCGCGCGCTGGGCCATGCCGCCCGACAGTTGCCAGGGGTAGTGGCTGCCTGCGCCGCCCAGGCCCGCAGCGCCCATCACCTGTTCGGCCTTGGCGCTGGCGGCGCTGGGGGGCTGCTGGTGCAGCAGGCGGTACACCTCGGCCAGCTGCGGTGCCGCGCGGGCCAACGGGTTGAGTGCCAGCGAGGGCTCCTGCGGCAGCAGCGCCAGCTTGCGGCCCCACAGGGCGCGGCGCGCGGCGGCGTCCTGGGCGCGGGTGCTGGTGCCATCCAGCGTGATCTGGCCTGTGGCCTGCAGCGCAGGCGGCAGGTTGCCCATGATGGCCTGGGCCAGCAACGACTTGCCAGCGCCGCTTTCACCCACCAGGGTCAGCGCCTCGCCCGGCCGCAGGCTGAAGCCGATGTCGCGCAGCAGCTGTTTGCCGCCCACCTGGATGCCCAGGCCCTCCACGACCAGCAGGGCGTTGGATTTCAAAGGCGTGGTCATGCGGTCTCCCGGTCGGGGTTGAGCAGCATCATCGCGGCCACCAGCCACACCAGCAGGGCGGTGGGTGCGGCAATGAGCCACGGGGCTTCTTCGTAGTAGGGCATGGCCTCGGTCATCATCAGGCCCAGCTCGGGTGTGGGCGGCTGCATGCCCACGCCCACAAAACCCAGCGCGGCCAGCGCCAGCACGGCTTGCGATGTGGTGAAGGCCAGCAGCGTGCCCAGCGTAGGCGCCAGCGCGGGCAGCAGGTGGCGGCGCAGCACATAGCCGCGCCCAAAACCCAGCAGGCGCGATGCCTGCACCGCGTCGCCTGCCAGCACGGGCCGGGCCACCGCACGGCTCACGCGAAAGTATTCGACCCACAGCGCAGCCGACAGGCCCGCATACAGCGCCCACAGCGCGCCGGGCGCCAGGGCGGCAATCAGCAACACCAGCAGGAGGCCGGGGATGGCGAGCACCGAGTCCGACAGCATGAGCAGCGCCCGCTCGGTGCGCCCGCCGCGCCATGCGGCGACGATGCCCAGCAGCGTGCCGGGCACGGCGGCGCTCACGGCCGCCAGCAGCGCCATGCCCAGCGACAGCTGCGCGGCATACGCCAGCCTCGCCAGCGCCGATCGGCCCAGCACATCGGTGCCCAGCCAGTGCTGGGCGCCGGGGGGCGCCAGGGCGTTGCGCAGGTCTTGCACCACCGGGCTGGCGCCCACCAGCCAGGGGCCGAGCAGGGCAAACAGGGCCAGCAGGCTGAGCAGGGCCAAGCCCAGCATGGTGCGCAGCGGCCAGCGAGGCTGGGCTACCAAGCCGCCAACTGGCGAGGAAAGAGTGGAAGGCACGGCACTCATGCAGCTACCTTTTGCGCATGCCGAGGGTCCAGCGTCAAGCACGCCGCATCCACCAGCAGGTTGAACACCACAAACAGCACACCCATGCACAACGCCGTGCCCTGCACCACCGGGATGTCGCGCCCGAACACGGCGTGCACCAGCGCATGGCCGATGCCGGGCCAGGCAAACAGCGTCTCCACCACCAGCGCGCCCTCCACCAAAAACAGCGCCTGCACGCCCAGGTAGGCCGTCACCGGTACGGCGGCATTGCGCAGGCCGTGGTGCACCAGCGCCTGCCAGTCGCTCAGGCCCTTGGTGCGCGCAAATTCAAAAAAGGGCGACACCACCACCTCCAGCATCGCAGCGCGGGTCACGCGCGCCAGCCCGGCGGCCAGGCCCAGCCCCAGCGTGAACGCAGGCAGCACCAGGCTGGCCTGGCTCTCGTCACCTCCCGCAGGCAAAAAGCCCCACTGCACCGCCACCAGCAGGATGAGCAGCACCGACAGCAAAAACGGCGGCAGCGCGCGCAGCACCACGGCCATCAGCCAGCTGGCCTTGTCCACCCAGCCCTGGGGGCGCAGCCCAGCCCACACGCCCAGCGGCACACCCACGGCAAAGGCAATGGCCAGCGCGGCGGCCGACAGGCGCAGCGTGGCGCCCAGGTGGTGCGTGACCTCGTGCCACACCGATCGCTGCGACACCAGCGACTGGCCCAGGTTGAAGGTGGCCATGTCGCGCCACCAGTGCAACAGCGCCAGCCAGCCGGGGCGGTCCAGCCCCAGCTCCGCGCGCACCGCGTCGGCGGCGGCGTTGCTCACCAGGTCATAGCCATAGCGGCCCGCCGCCACGCGCATGGCCAGGTCGCCGGGCAGGGCGCGCACCATCAAAAAGCACAGCGTGCCGATCAGCAGCGACACGGCCAGCACCTGCACCAGCCTGCGGCCGAGCAGGGCGGCCCAGGGTTTTGAAATCAAGGGGTTCATGGGTTGCTCCACTCCGTGCCGGTCAGGCGGTAAGAACGCTCCAGCGGGTCCAGCGTGACGCCCGCCAGCCGGGGGGCCACGGCCACATGCTGGCGGTACCACGCCACGGGGATCACGGGTAGCTCCGTTTGCAGGGTGTGCGTGATGGTTTGCCGCAGCGCGCGCGTGCGCTCGGGCGGCGTCTGGGTGCGCGTCAGCTCGTGCAGGGCCTGCACCACGGTGTCGCTGTGCCAGCCCATGGCGCCCCAGTCGCCGCCCTGGGCGGCAAAGTCGCCCGCCAGCGTGCCTGTGGGGTCGGGCACGTTGGCGTAGTTGCGCGCAGCCAGCGCCAGTTGCAGGCTGCCGTCGCGGTGGCCCCGGGGCACGTCGCCCGAGTTGCCAATGCTCACCTTCACCGCGATGCCCGCCAGCCGCCACTGTTCCTGCAAGGCGGTGGCAATCAGCGGCAGCTCGGGTCGGTCCACGAAGGTGCGGATCACCAGGTGCAGCGGCTGGCCTTCGGCATCGCGCAGGCCGTCGCCGTGGCGCTGCCAGCCCGCGGCGCGCAGCAGGCGTGCAGCGGCTTCGGGGTCGTGCTGCAGCGGGGGCAGGTCGGGGTTGTGCCACGCGCCCAGCGTGGGCGGCAGCAACTGCGTGGCCGCCAGCGCCTCGTCGCCCATCAGCGCCAGCGCAATGCCCGCGCGGTCGATGGCCAGGCTCAGCGCCTGCCGCACGCGCACATCGCGCAGCGCAGGCAGGCCCGCATTGAGCTTGACGATGACGGTGCGCGGCAGCGTGACCGAGGCAATGCGCACTGCGGTGCGGCGTGCCAGTGCGGGGCTTTGCGCGTGGCGCTGCAGCCGCCGCAGGCTGGCCGGGTCCAGCCCATAGGCCAGATCGGCCTGGCCGCTCTCAGCCATCAGCGCGCGGGTTTCGGCACGGCTGGCGGCCAGGTAGCGCACGGCGGCAATGGCGGGGCGCGGGCCGTCGTAGGCATCAAACACCACCGTTTCGACCTGCTGCGGCGGCACCAGCCCCGCAATGCGGTAGGGGCCGCTGCCAATGATGCTGCGCACCTTGCCGTCGGCCCCATAGCTGGCCGGGGCCAGCACCATGGTGCTGGAATGCGCCAGCAGCGCGGGCAGGGCGGTGTGGGGGCGTTGCAGGCGGATGAGCACCGTGCCTTCGTCAGGCGCAGTGATGGACTCAATGGGCGCCTGGCTCAGCAGTGCAGGCGCCACCTGCGCGGCCTGCAGGCTGCGCACCACGGCGGCGGCAGTCACCGGCGTTCCGTCATGAAAACGCGCCCCGGGCCGCAGCTCAAACTGCCACACCAGCCCATCTGCCGACCGGCGCCAGAGCCGCGCCAGCGCGGGCCGTGGCTGGCCGTCGTCTGCAGCGTCCAGCAGGGTTTCGGTGACCTGCAGGCGCGTGAACACATAGCCGCTGCTGGCGGGCGCCAGGCCGCTGATCTCCCACGGGCCGACGATTTGCAGCGGCGCGGGTGCGGAGGCGGGTGGTGTGCCCTGCGCCCAGGCAACGGGCAGGGCGCCTGCCGCCAGCGCGGCCATGGGGGCCTGCAAGGCGCGGCGCCGCGTCAGCGGCCTAAGAAAAGTCGAGGAAGTGTTCATTTTTCAGTTTTCCATAGCCCTGCGCGTTCGCCGCAACCGACGAAACTGGCGCTGCCAAAGACCAGTGCCCCCGCGCAAGGGCCGCCCCGCCGCGCTGGGGGCGTCCCCCTCCCGCGTAGCGAGAGAGGGGGAAGGCGCGAAGCGACTCAGGGGGTGCTTCATCAAAACTTGGCCTGCAGCCCGACGGTAACGGTGCGCGCCGCCCCCGGCGCCACCCACACGCGGCTGTACGAGCTGGTGTAGTGCACCTTGTTGAACACGTTGTCCACGTCCAGCGACAGGTTCAGAGTGGGGCTCAGGCGCCAGTACGCCATCAGCTTGGCCGTGGTGTAGCTGGGCAGCTCAAACGCGGCGGTGCCTGCATTGGCCTCGGCCTGCGTGCGGGCCTGGCCCAGGCGTTTGCCCATGTGGGTCACGCCGCCGCCCACGCCGTAGCGCTGGCCGTTGGCCAACTGGTTTTCGTACACCGCCAGCACGCTGCCGTTGATGCGCGGCACGTTCAGCAGGCGGCCACCCACCTCCAGCGTGTTGTCGCGGGTCACCTCCACGTCGTTGACCACCAGGCTCGCATTCAAGCGCCAGTGGGTGCTCAGGCGGCCCGCCAGGTCCAGCTCCAGGCCCCGGCTGCGCATCTCGCCTGCGGCCACCGAGAAGCCTGCGTTCAGCGGGTCGCTGGTCAGCACATTGCGCTTGGTGATGTCGAACAGCGCCGCCGTGGCGCCCAGGCGCTGGTCGGCGCTCTCCCACTTGGCGCCTAGCTCCAGCGCACGGGATTTTTCCGGGTCAAAGCCGTTGCCCGCCACATTGCTGCCCGTGTTGGGGCGGAACGAACTGCCCGCATTGGCATACACCGTCCACCCCGGCGTGGGCAGCCAGCTCACGCCCAGGCGTGGCGACACGGCCGAAGGGCTTTGCGCCGTGGTGCGGTTGGTGATGCGGTTTTGCAGGCTCTGGTCATAGTGGTCGGCCCGCAGCCCGGCCATCACGCGCCATTGCTCGCCCAGCTTGAGGGTGTCCTGCACATACAGCGCCGTGTTGCGCTGCTTCTCCAGCGTGTCGGTGTTGCGCCCCGGCGTGGGCTGCGCCTGGCCGTACACGGGGTTGAAGATGTCGATGGCATACGGCGTGGCGGCGCTGGGGTTCACGCGCAGCATCACCGAATCCATGCTGAAGCGGTAGCTCTCCACGCCCACCAGCAGCTCATGCTCCAGCCCGCCCGTGCGCAGGGTGCCCTGCAGCTCGGCCTGCACGGCCACATCGTCCGACTGGAAGTCGCGATGCCGCCGCTGGCGCGTCAGCGTGCGGCCATTGGCCTGCAGCGCGGTGGCCTCGGTCGAGAAGCCTTCCATTCCCGTCTCGCGGTACGACAGCCCCACGCGGCTCCGCCAGTCGGGGTTCCACTCGTGCGACAGCGCCAGCTGGTGCGTCTGGTTGGTCACCGTCACATCGCCATCGGCAGGCTCGCCCAGAAAGCGGCTGGCAGGCACCGCGCCCAGGCGGTTGTTGACGGCCACCACGCCCCGGTCCAGCGGCGTGGCGTGGCGCAGAAATTCGGCCGTGTACTCCAGCACCGTGTCGGGCGAGAGCTTCCAGGTCAACGCCGGTGCCACTACCTGCCGCTGCGCGCGCACATGGTCGCGAAAGCTGCCCTTGTCTTCCACCGCCACGTTCAGGCGGTAGGCCAGCCGGTCGTTGATGGGGCCGGTGGTGTCCAGCGCCGCGCGGCCCAGGCCGTAGCTGCCCGCGTAGGCCTCCACCGAGTGGGCGGCCTTCCACAGCGGCTTTTTGCTCACGATGTTGAGCGTGCCACCGGGCTCGCTGCTGCCATACAGGGCGGCGGCGGGACCCTTGAGGAACTCCACCCGTTCCACCCCCGCCAGATCGCGCGGCGCGTTAAAGCCCCGGTTGGACGAAAACCCGTTGAGCAAGGTCGCCATGCCCGTGTTCTCGTTGCCCGGCAGCCCCCGGATGGCGATGTTGTCCCACAGCCCGCCAAAGTTGTTCTGGCGCGAGACCCCGCCCACATAGTCCAGCACATCATCCAGCCGCGTGGCACCCAGGTCGTCCAGCGTCTGGCGCGACATCACGCGCACGGATTGCGGCAGCTCGCGCAGCGGCAGGCTGGTCTTGGCGCCCTCGGCCTCATCGGCGTAGTAGGTGCCCGAGGCGCTGCGGCCCACCACGTCCACGGCAGACAGGGTGGGTGGGGTGACCACATCGCCGTCTGCGGCCCAGGCGGGGTGGAGGGAGGCCAGCAGGGCTGCCGCTGCCATGGCCGTCAATGTGGAGCGCGGCAGGGGCGCAGTGCGTGAAGAAGAATCAAGAGAAGACGAAGAACGCATGGCAAACCAGTCCAAAAGCGGTGAATGCAAAAGCCAGGAGCAACGCGGCCCACACCCGCCTGGGTAATGGCGGGCGCACAAAGCAGCGTGCCCACACCCGCCCCAAGGGGGTGAATGCAAGGGCAAAAACGAAAAGGGGATGCGCTGGGGAGCGCAGGCTGGCTGGAGCCTGACGCGTGTCAGGCCCGCTGGGCTGGCGGAGGATCGCGTGCAGCAAACGGCCAGCGCACCTGTTGGGCCGTGAAGGGGTCTGCGCTGTGCGGCGCGATGGCGCTGGGTTCTGCGGGGACTTGCGGTTGGCGGGCCGGTGCATGCGCCAGCCCCGCCTCCAGCGCGTGGGTCAGGCACCAGGCGCAGGTGGTCGCGTGTGTCTCTTCGCCGTGCTCGTCGCTCGCTGCGGAGCTGGTTGCCAATGCATCCACATCGCCTGCGGCTGCCGAGGCCGTGTCGCTGCGCACCAGCTCCTGGATGTGCCGCGCCTCATGCAAGGGCGCGCCCGCCAGCGCGTTGAACAACGCCACCAGCAGGAGCACGATGTGGAAGGGCAGGGCGGGGATGGTGCGACGCAGCATGAGGGGATGCGAATCATACTCAAATGGAGGTCGCAGCTTGGTGAATCAGTCTGGTGGTCTCCATCCCAAGCGCTCTCGCTGCGCGAAAGCAATTTATAAAATTTAATATAATTCGGTGCGATGGGTAGTATTTATTTTCCAATGGGTGCGTATTTTGGTGTCTAGTATTGAAATTATAGAAAAAAACTATAGTTTCAGCTAATAGAATACGCCAAAGAGAAATGCTGTCATTTTAGCTTGACTTAAGGAAATATTTTCTAGGTCAATCTTAGTGCATAATTTTATGCTAGATTAACTGGCTTCAATTCTGCTTGCAATCGAAATCGCTCGTTCTGCCAGATTGTCTCGCTCTTCATGTCTGCCAATATTGAATTGATTTAGATAAGAGAGAAATGCGGATTTATCTTTTTTGATTGCCATTAGTGCATAAGCCAGGTAAAAAATTCCCACTCCCATTGGGAGTTTGTCATATTTTCCATCTATCCACTGGGCAGCAAAATTTGTTGCAAGTTCATGATTTTCTCGGGTTGCTTGTTCGAGTTGTGAAATATTCTTAATTCCTAAAAATAGTAAACGCCCGGCAGCGCGCTCAAGTGTGTCGCTAGGTTCGACAGATATCTGCGCCCCCGCTTTTTCTGCGATGGCGCGGTCCAAAGCCGTCACTGCTAAATTGCTTGCGTAAGCGGCTTTTAAAGAGGGTAAATCTATTTCCAAGCTGCCTAGGCTTGATATATTTTTCTCTTTGATTTCTTGTTCATAATTTCTTAGTTTTAATCGTAGCGCTTCAAACTCATCATCTGCTATTTCCAATAAGCCTGCTATTCGAGCAAAGCGTCGTCGAATCTCTTTTGGGATGCCGGTTGCAGATTTATAACCGAGATCGTGTTCAATCTCTGCCCAGGCGTGCTGAAGTATAGATCGCACTTGAATTTCGAACTTTTTTCCTTCATAACTTTTATACTCAATGAGCGCCGATCTGCTGATTTTTAGTTGGGCGATATAGTGTAAGGATTGGTATCCAAATTTATCGGGATCAAGGGCTATGCGTTTATCAATCGTATTGTTTTTGTCAATCTGAAATTCTTGCTCTATCAGGCGCGCCACTCGGTCCACATCTTTGGGGAAATAAGTGGTCACTCGTATGCCAGCGAGATCGGTAATCTCCGCTAGACTTTGGTAGTTTTTTTCAGGCCTAGCAAGTTTTTTTGAAAGACTAGCAATTTCTTTGCAGCGATGAGTTATGGAGTGAACTGTTAAGTGATTGCTTGATATAATTTGCGAAAGCAAATGGGCAACTGCTCCACTCATGCGAGCATATGTATCTGCCTCAGAGGTGAATTTTGCAATGATTTGGTCGATTTGGTTGGGTGTATTCATTTCTTAGACAGAATTTATGGAAAGCACGCCAGATTCGCGCCAAAAGAGCGTTGTTGAGGGCGGAGCTGGTTCGTTACAGAATCCATTTAAGGCCTTTGCTGTTGGCGGAAGCTGCTTGCGGTTCGAAAACTCTTTGAGTTTTTTGGGCAGATGGTTTGGAATGAATATGGCTCTGACCTGCCCATCCACCCTATTGTGGCTAGCTGCATCAGTGCCGATCAAGCTTGATTTTGTACACTTCGCTTAGGCCTGTCAAAGAAAAACGCCAGCAAGCGCTGGCGTTTTTATGACGGAAAAGAGATTACCCCTTCTGCACCATCTTAATAATGCTGGAAAAATCCAGCCCCCCATGCCCCGCCAAGCTGTGTGCCGCATACAAATTCCGAGCCATCCCACCCAGCGGCGTGGCAGCCTTCACCGCCATCGCGTTCTCCTGCGCCAGGCCCAGGTCCTTGAGCATCAGGTCCGTGCCAAAGCCGCCCGCATAACCCTTGCTGGCAGGCGCAGTTTCCATCACGCCGGGGAAGGGGTTGTACTTCTCCAGCGCCCAGTTGCCGCCCGAGCTGCGGCGCATGATTTCGCTCAGCACCTTGGGGTCCAGGCCGTTGGCTACGCCCAGGGCAATGGCTTCGCTGGTGCCTGCCATCAGGATGCCCAGCAGCATGTTGTTGCAGATCTTGGCCGTCTGGCCTGCGCCCACGCTGCCTGCGTGGAAGATGTTGGCGCCCATTTTTTCGAGCACGGGGCGGGCGCGTTCCAGGTCGGCGGCGTCGCCACCCACCATGAAGGTGAGGGTGCCTGCAATGGCGCCGCCGGTGCCGCCCGAGACGGGCGCGTCGATAAACGCCACGCCCTTGGCCTTGGCGGCTTCGGCCACCTTGCGGGAGGTGGCTGCAGCGATGGTGGAGCAGTCGATGATCAGCGTGCCCGCAGGCAACTGGGCCAGCAGTTCGCCCGCGCCGAGGAACAGGCCTTCCACGTGTTGGCTGGCGGGCAGCATGCTGATGACGACTTCGGCGCCTGCGACTGCCGCCTTGGCATCGGTGGCGATGGGCACGCCGTCTGCGGCCAGCTTGTCGCGGGCGGGTTGCGAGAGGTCGAACGCGCGCACTTCGTGGCCTGCCTTGTGCAGGTTGTGTGCCATGGGGCCGCCCATGTTGCCGAGGCCGATGAATGCGATTTTCATGCTGTGTTGCTCCTGGATGTCGTTGTGATGTGAAAGAAAAGGGTTCGGGTTTGGTATGAATTTGATAGCTACCAACGCATATTCATCTACCGCTTGATCCAAAAAACATCTGAAATCAATCGGTGATGTCTGCTCCGCGGCTCGCCAACTCAGCGCGGAGCACCGACCGGTGGCAGCGCGCTTCGTCCTCGCAGTAGCAGCCCAGCGACATTGCGCTGTGGTGCGACAGGGCGGCCAGCAAATCGAGCGTGCGGCTGGCCTCGGGCTGGGCCAGTTCCTTGCGGAACTGTTTGGCGAAGGCGTCCCACGCCTTGTCGCCTTCTTGGCCGGGGGGCACCTGCTGGCCCTGGGCCATGAGGTCGGCGCTGGGGGAGAGCAGGGGGTACCACACGTCGTAGTAGTCGCGGCTGGCGAACTCGGCCTTGGGCACGCCACGCGGCGGGCGGCGCACGGTGCCGATGCGGGTACCTTCCCCGGCGGCGCGCGGGGTGCCAAGGCGGACGATGCGAAGGGGCATGGTGATGGGCTCCGGGGTGGGCGATGGAAAGGGCGGGTCAGTCGTCGGCTTCGAAGATGCTGTGCTTCTTGGCGGTCGGCTTTTTGGAGAGGGGCTTTGCGGCTTTGGCAGCGGCACCTTTTGTGCGCGCGCCTGTTGCTGTGACTTTCTTCGGCGTGGCGGGCTGGGCTTTGGCGACACCCCTTTTTTTCTTGGGCGGTGCAGCCTTGGCGTGCGGGTTGTAGGCCAGCGCTTCGTCAATCCAGAAGCTCCACTGCGTCCGGGTAGAAAACCCATTGGGCTCCACCCAGAAATAGCCCTTCATCCCGCCGCCCGGAGAGAGTTCGCGCGTGTTCTGCATCTCCTGCAGCTCGCCGTGCCGCTCCGGCGGCAAGCGCACCAGCAGCTCCTCGCCCTTGACGGCGATGCACATCTTTCCGTCCACGAAGAAGGCGTGCGTTCCAAACAGGGCGCGTTCTTCCACGTCACTGCGGTGGGCGAGCGCCGTGCGCACGGCGTCGATCAGGTGCAGGGTTTCGTCAGACAGCGGGCGGGCGGGCATGGTGAGAGCTAAAAATGCCGGTAGCGCTAGCGCAATATGCCTGGGTAGCTATGAATGTTGTAGCTACCGGATGGCCTCGGTGGCATCTCCATCCAGCATGCGCCGCGCAATGATCACCCGCATGATTTCATTGGTGCCTTCCAGAATCTGGTGTACGCGCGCGTCGCGCAGCAGGCGCTCCAGCGGGTATTCGCGGATGTAGCCGTAGCCGCCGTGCAACTGCAGGGCGTCATTGATGACGGTAAAGCCTGCATCGGTGGCAAAGCACTTGGCCATGGCGCAATAGGTGGATGCGTCGCGCGCCCCGGCGTCCAGCTTGCTCGCGGCCAGGCGCACCATCTGGCGGGCGGCGACGAGTTCGGTCGCCATGTCGGCCAGCTTGAACTGCAGGGCCTGGAAGCTGGCGATGGGTTTGCCGAACTGCTTGCGGTCTTGCATGTATTGCTGGGCGGCATTGAGCGCGCCTTGCGCCGCGCCCACCGAGCAGGTGGCGATGTTGATGCGGCCGCCGTCCAGGCCCTTCATGGCGATCTTGAAGCCTTCGCCCTCGCGGCCCAGCAGGTGGTCGGCAGGGATGCGCACGTTGTCAAAGCTGATGGTGCGGGTGGGCTGGCTGTTCCAGCCCATCTTCTGTTCCTTCTTGCCGTAGCTGATGCCAGGTGTGTCGGCGGGCACGGCAAACGCGCTGATGCCGCTGGCGCCCGATGCTGCATCCCCAGTGCGGGCCATGAGCACCAGCACGTCGGTGCTGCCTGCGCCGCTGATGAAGGCCTTGGCGCCGTTAATGACGTATTCGTTGCCCACCAGCTCGGCGCGGGTCTTGAGCGAGGCGGCGTCGGAGCCCGCGCCGGGCTCGGTGAGGCAGTAGCTTGCGAGCTTTTCGCCGGTGGTGAGCAGCGGGCCCCAATGGTCGCGCACGGCGGGCGTGGCCCAGGTGCCCAGCATCCACGTGGCCATGTTGTGGATGGTGATGAAGGCGGTGGTGCTGGGGTCCACGGCCGCCATTTCTTCAAAGACCAGGGTGGCGTCCAGCCGGGGCAGGGCGAGGCCACCGGCGGCTTCGGGCGCGTACAGGCCACAAAAGCCCAGCTCGCCCGCCTTGGCGATCGCCTCGCGCGGGAAGATGCCTTCCTCGTCCCAGTGCGCGGCGTGGGGTGCGAACTCAGCTCGTGCAAAGTCGCGGGCCGTCTGGGCAAAGGCGCGTTGTTCTTCGGTGAGTTCAAAGTCCATGGTGTTCTGTCTCGTCGTCGGTTCTTGTTGTTCTGGGGGCCTTGCTCAGGGCTTGGCGGACGGGTGGTCCAGCGTCAGCCAGCGCATCAGGCCTTTGCGGCGCGCCTGGGTTTCGGCCGTCAGGCAATCGTGGTACAGACGCGGCCACTGGGGTTGCGATTCGTTGCTGCGCTGCGCCTGCTTGCAGCGGGTGGTGCGCTCGCGCTGCCAGGCGGTGTGCTCCTGCCGCAGCTGGGGCCGTTCGTGGGCCGACAGGGCGCGCATCACATCGCCGTAGAGGACGGCGATTTCGGTATCGGCCGCCTGGAAGGCTTGCACGGCGCAGGCGTTGGTTTCTTCCACCGTGCCGCCGGGTTTGCAGGCAGCACCGGCCTGTGCGTGGGCATCGGCACCCATCAGCATCGCGCAAGCAGCACCGAAGACCATGGCCCATCCCCGCATCGTTGTCAGATCAATTTGCATGCCCCGCTTTTACCACCGCGCGCAGTCGTTGAAACCGGCGCGGCCCAGGCCAGTGCCACCGTGCAAGGGCCGCCCCGCCGCACGGGTGGCGTCCCCCTTCCCGCGCAAAGCGCGAGAGAAGGGGGAAGGCGCGCAGCGCCTCAGGGGGATGTCACTTCAAGCTAATCGTCGTGTTCACACCATGCGAGATGGTGCTGTCGTCAAACCAGCGCGCCGTCACCGTCTTGGTCTGCGTGTAGAACAGCACGACCTGCTTGCCGTAGGGGCCCAGGTCGCCCAGCTTGGAAGCGCGCGAACCCGAGAACGAGAACAGCGGCACGGGCACAGGGATTGGCACGTTGATGCCGACCTGGCCCACGTCGATCTCTTCCTGGAACTTGCGGGCTGCCGCACCCGACTGGGTGAAGATGGCGGTGCCGTTGCCGTTGGGGTTGTCGTTGATGAAGGCAATGGCTTCGTCAATGTCGGCAGCGGCCGACAGGCAGAGCACGGGGCCAAAGATTTCCTGGTCGTAGATGCTCATGCCGGGCTTCACGCCGCTGAACACCGTGGGGCCCACAAAGTTGCCCTTTTCATAGCCAGCCACCACGGGGTTGCGGCCGTCCAGCTCCAGCGTGGCGCCGTCGGCAATGCCGCGCTCGATCAGGCTCTGCACGCGGTCCTTGGCGGCGCAGGACACTACGGGGCCCACGTCCGTGCCTTTTTCGACACCGGCGCTCACCTTCAGGGTCTTGGCTTTGGCCACCAGTTCGGGGATCCACTTTTGCGCTTCGCCCACCAGCACCACCACTGACAGCGCCATGCAGCGCTGGCCTGCGGCACCGAAAGCAGCACCGGCCAGGGCGTTCAGGGTCTGTTCTTTGTTGGCGTCGGGCATCACGATGGCGTGGTTCTTGGCGCCCATCATGCATTGCACGCGCTTGCCGTTGAGGCTGGCGCGGTTGTAGACATGGGTGCCCACCTTGGTGGAGCCCACAAAGCTGATTGCCTTGATGTCCTTGTGGTCGCAGATCGCGTTCACGGCCATTTCGCCACCGTGCACCACGTTCAGCACGCCGGGGGGGATGCCGGCTTCCAGGGCCAGTTCGCACAGGCGCATGGTCACCATGGGGTCTTGCTCGGAGGGCTTGAGCACGAAGGTGTTGCCCGTGGCAATGGCCATGGGGAACATCCACAGCGGGATCATGGCCGGGAAGTTGAAGGGCGTGATGCCCGCGCACACGCCCAGGGGCTGCAGCAGGGTGTAGGTGTCCACGCCACCGGCCACGTTGTTGGCCAGCTCACCCAGCTGCAGGTTGCCGATGCTGGCTGCGTGCTCGACCACTTCGAGGCCACGGAACACATCGCCTTCGGCATCCGGCAGGGTCTTGCCTTGCTCTGCCGTGAGGATGGCGGCCAGCTCGGCCATGTTTTCGCGGATGAGCTGTTGGTACTTGAGGAAGATGCGGGCGCGGGTGCCGATGGGGGTCTTCTTCCAGGTCTTGAACGCTTCCTTGGCCGAGGCCACTGCGGCATTGATTTCGTCGGCCGTGGCAAACGGCACGCGGGCCAGCACTTCTTGCGTGGCGGGGTTCACCACATCACGCCACTCGGTGGACTTGGATTCGACGAACTGGCCGCCGATCAACAGCTTGACGGTGGGGGCCAGCACGGCCTGAGAGGTGGGTGCATTCATCGGTTTGTCTCCTGGAAAAAGCGGGCAAAGGTGCGGGCAGGGTGCCCAGAACTTCGCCATCCTAATTGTGCAGAATTGTCTGCACAATAGACAATGGTGCGCACAAGGTTTGCAAAAATGCACATCGCTGCTTTTGCCTCCGACCTTTGCATATCCTTGTTTGCGTAATGCTCACTGATTCAAGGACTACCCCATGGACTGGGACAACCTGCGCTACTTTCTGGAGCTGGCCCGCGCCGGCACGCTGGTGGGGGCTGCGCGCCGCTTGGCCGTAGACCACACCACGGTGGCGCGCCGCCTGCAGGCGCTCGAAAAGCAGGTGGGCTCCGCCCTGTTTGCGCGCGAGGCGGGCGGCCACCGGCTGACCGAGGCCGGGCGCGCACTGCTGCCCCAGGTCGAGGCCATGGAAGCCGCCTTTCTGGCGGTGGAAAACGCCGCCCCCGGCGTGCGCCAAGGCCTACATGGCCTGGTGCGCATTGGAACCACCGAGGGCTTTGGCAACCTGATCCTGGCGCCCCAGTTGGCCCGGTTTGCGCTGGACCACCCCGGTCTGGTGGTGGACCTTCTGGCCCTGCCGCGCCTGGTGCACCTGTCGCGCCGCGAGGCCGACATCGTCATCTCGCTGGAGCGCCCGGCGCGCGGCGCGGTGGTGGTCGTGAAGCTCACCGACTACGTGCTGCAACTGTATGGAGCGCGCAGCTACCTGCAGCGCCATGCCCCCATCCACACGCCAGACGACCTGCGGGGCCACACCTTCATCAGCTACGTGGACGACCTGCTGTTTAGCAAGGAGCTGCAGATCCTGGACGAGCTGCACCGCCCCGCGCATTTCGCACTGCGCAGCACGAGCATCCTGGCCCAGTACGAAGCCGCCCGCGTGGGGGCGGGGCTGGCTGTGCTGCCCGCCTTTGTGGCAGCGCAAGACCCATCGCTGGTGCCTGTGCTGCCGGGGGTGGCACGCTTTCAGCGCACCTTTTGGATGTCCATGCCCGGTGACAACAAGCACGTGGCCCGCATGCAGGCCACGTGGGCGTTTTTGCGGGAGGCGGTGGCGGCTCAGCAGGGGTTGTTGTTGCCTGCGGTGATTGCTACTTAATTGATAGCTGATAAGTCAATTTCGACTAGCACTACAGCCCGTTGGATTCCATTTCCTGATTTTTGGGGGCGCTACCTGTGCGGCTGGAGTCCATGGCTCAGGACACGTTTCGAGGGCGCTCGTGTCGGGGCGGGTATTGGGTGTTTGTCCCCAGCTTTTGGGCCGACCTATCGACGCAACACTTGCCCCGGCGTCCGCCACTGCAGCGGTACCAGGTCATACAGCGGGCTGGGCTCGCACTGCCAGCCGCTGGTGGGTGCAGCGTTGGTCATGCCGGTGGGCGAGCTGTTGGTGCCGATGTGGAGGCCTGCGAGCTGCTGCATCCACGCGACGTCGATGGCGCCGCCTTGCAAGGGTCTGGAGAAGATCAGCTCCAGCATCTTGCGGCCCTGTGGGTCGCCGCTGCTGGCTGCTACCTGGTACAGGCGCACGGCCTCGGTGTAGTTGGCAGGTACGCCGTCGCCGCGGTGGTAGCGCTGGGCCTCCGCGTACCAATCTGCAGCGCTGTAGCGGGCTGATCGGGTGCGGGCGTTGGGACCGCTCTGGATGCGGCGGGCCAGAAGGCGGGCGTTGGCAGCGGCGGCCTCGGATTTTGCAGACGCTGATTGAAACTGGACCATCGCCTGTTCGAGATCGCCGCTGGCGATGAACTCCAGCCCCAGTTCGTTGCCGGCCTGCGCGTTGCCGGCCCGCACAGCTTGCGTCAACAGTTTTTGAAGCGATGGGCTGGTCGTGGCTGGGGACGCTGAGCCGGGATATCGGTCAGGTGAGGGCAAATGGGGCTCGGCCAATGGGGCCAATGCCTTGGCCGCATGCCATTCGAGGTATTTGGCAAGCCCCGGATCGGCCCGGCCCACCAGCGCAATCCAGTGCATGGCGGTTGAAGGATTGGGTGCTGCCACGCACCCGCTGAGCTGGCACCACGCAAGGCCCGCAGGAGCCAGGGGGTGGCTGAGCATTTGCGCACGTTCAAACCAGTGCTGGGCCTGCGCCGGGTCAGCTGGCATGGCCAGGCCATGCAACGCCAGCAATCCCAACAGCCACGCCGCATCGGCAGGCGTCAGGTCGCCCGTTGATCGCGTCGTGGGGGCAGGGGGGGCGCGCGGCTTGCGCGTCGGCACCCCATCGCGTTGCGCGGCGCTGCGAAGTTTTTGCAACATCTTCTCCTGCATGGGGTCGTCAGATCCGGGCACTTGGGGGGACGCGGCGTTCAGGCTGGCGCGATCGATGTCGGTGATTTCCGCGAGCGTGGGCAGCGCCCGCACCGATGCCAGCGCAGGTGCTGCAGTCACCACCGCCATTACCAGGCACGCTGCAGCCGAGGCCTGCGCCACTGCGCCATGGATGGCGCGCCATATGCCCTGCGGTGCGTGTACCCCACCAAGGGTGGAATACGTGCGCGCCGTGGTCGCCGGGGTGGTGGTCATCGCGTTCGCCTGCGCAGTGCTTTACCGACGGTGTGTCACTTGCGTGGGGCGGGTTGGGCAGGCGCACTGGCTGCGGCGGGTAGGGCGCGGCGTGGAATGACTTGCCAGTACACGGCATTGCCGGTGTAGCCATCGGTGCCCCAGGCGGTGGCGAAGGCTTCGTTCAAGCGCTCCAGCGCCCGGTAGTTCGGGATGGGCTTGAGCGGCGGTCCGCGCAGTGCCTCGGGCAAACGGGGCGTGCTGTCCTCGTCGGTGGCAAAGCAGGCCACACCTTCGGTGCCGGGGCTGGCTGCGTCCATGATGAAGCCGGGGTTGGGGCTCATCCAGTCGGGGATGCGTATGGCCTGGTTGGCAGACACCCAGCCGGTGGTGTTGGCCTGGTTGGGCAGCAGGCGGATGACTGTGCCGGTGGCATCGGCCAGAAAACACTGCAGGTAGGAGGCGCGCGACACGGTGGCCGACAGGAAGACCTGTTCCCCCACCTCGAATGCGGTGCGCTCCAGCAACACGTTCTCGATCTGCAGATCGATGCTGCGCGCAGGCGGCGGGTCTCCGTACTTGGCAGCCCCAGGATTGGTACTCACCACCTGCACTGCTGCATCTGGTGTGGCAGGACTGGCTGCGATCTGCGGCACAGGCTCTGCGTGTGTGCTGGCCCAGCCAATGCGGGCCAGGGTGCCGTCTGCGGACAGCCCGACAAAGTGGCGCAGCGCCCGTTCGTAGGTCGCAAAGTCCACCACGCCCGTCACCACCATGCCGTTGTCCGCCTGGAAGCGCGCCAGGGCTTTACGCAGCGCCGGGTCGTTGTCCGGCTGGGGTTGCGCGACGGGGGCGAGGTAGCCCCGGCTGACCAGCGAGCGTGCGATGAGCTGGGTGCGCACGGCGGGCGATCCTTCATCAAACCAGTCGCGCAGCTGCCGCTGAAAGTCCGGGTGGTTTTGCTCCAGCGTCAGGCATTGCCAGTAAGGCACCCGGGCCCATTTGCCAATGAGTTCTATGGTGGCCAGGTCCACCAGTGTGCGCACTGCACTGCCAGAGCCCTGGGTGTAGTCACGCCCCACGTTGAACTGAACGCCATAAGTGCCGATGCGCCCGGCCAGGTCCACGCCCTGTCCGCCGTTGCCAATGATGACTTCGTTGGCGGAGTCCAGTCCGGGAATCAGAGTGCGGGTGCGAAAGTCGCCCAGGTGCATCTCCAGGCCAATGATGGTGGCGTTGCGGCTCTGGCTGTAGCCCATGTCGATGCGGGGGCCGGAGAGCCCGGTGTCAAACCGGTTGTTGATCACGTTCTGGTCCACGAACGAGATGGCACCCGACAGGTACAGCGCGGGCCGCTGCAGCTGCATCTGGTTGTTGTTGAGCAGGATGGTGGTGAGGTTCTGCACCGTGTCCTGGCGCGCGATGTCCACCTCGTAGTCCACAAAGCGGAAGGCATTGCTCAGGCGCGACATCTGCGACAGGGCCGTGATCACCATGTCCTTGGTGGCCACGGTGACGCGGGTGGAGTAGTCGGGAATCTGCTTGCTCGTGATCAGTGTGGTGGGCAGCTGTGCATCGCGCAGCATGTGGTCCATGCACATCAGCGAGTCGGAGAAGCTGGAGATGGAGCGTGTGGGTCGCACCACGGGGCGGTCGGTGATGGAAGCCAGGCTCTGAAAGGCCTGGTCCTTGCGCGGATCCCTGGGCGTGGCACAGCCAGCCAGTCCCAGTCCGACGACAAGCCAAAGCGCTCCATGGATCGCGCGCATCACAGGGTGTGGGGAGCGTGGGCGCTGGGGGCGAGAGCATGCAGGCATGGCGGGGCTCGGCGGGGTGGGCGGCATGTTCTCTCTCCTGGCGGCCGGGCGTATGGCGCCTGGCCTGTTATTTGCAGATATTGACGAGATCGCCGCGCAGCACCACCACCTGCGGCGCCTGGTTGGGACCGTACTTGGCCGATCCCGTGGTGTTGGCAGACACGGTGTTGCTGCCCACCTCCTGGACGCAGGTCTTTTGCATGCCCTGTGCATTGGCAGTGGTGACCACGTCGTTGTTGGTCAGCACGCCAGTGGTGTCGTCTGAGAAAGCCTTGGCTTCGTAGCGGGCGATGCGGGCGCGTAGCCACGATGGCATGGTGTTGCTGCCGTCCAGTCCCGTCGAGGCTGCCACTGGCCCTGTGGGCTGCATCTGGACCGAGAGCTTCTTGGTCAGGATGACCGGGTCTTCCCCGGGGGCCTGCGCCCACGCGGGGCCTGGCAGCAGGCCGCAGACCGTGAGCAACGCTGCGCATGGCGCCAGAAAACGTGTGTTCATGGAACACCTCCTATGGTGAGAATGAGGGGCCCACCCGCGCTGCTGTTTGCAGCCTTGCCGGTGTGCCCCTGGCACGAACTCATCCGGGCACTGATGTGCTGCCGGAATCAGACCCTCGCAGGTCTATTCACCAGCCGAGCTGGTGCCGATCTCAGTAGGGCCAGCCGGCGGGCTTGGTGGGCTGGCAGGTGAAGCAGGCGTTGTTGGAGGCGATGTTTTGCACCGCCTTGCTGTTGCTGCCGCTGGAGAGGTTGTTGACCGACGAGTTGATCATCGAGGTGAATTGGCTGGAGTTGCCAATGATGGTGACTTCGCCCACGTTGGATGACAGGTTCTGGCTGGCGTAGGCTTCGCTGCCGCTGGCGGTGTTGGTCAGATTGCCGCCAAAGCCCGTTACCGTCTGGGTCGAATTGCCACTGATGGTGACGTTGCCGGTGTTGGAGGCCAGGTTCTGGAAGGCTTCGCTCTTCGAGCCCGTCGAGTTGTTGTTGACGGACACCGACGTCAGGGATACCGACTGCGTGGAATTGCCGGTGATGGTGATGTCCGGAGTGGAAGGGACCGGACCGGTGGCCATGGCGGCGGAGGCGATGACGCTGAGCGTGATGAAAGCAAGGGTTTTCATGACAGATCCTTCAAGGATGACTTTTACACTGGCTGCAACCGCAGCGAACCTGCGGTGCAGAGGGGGTTGGACGGCGCTTTCAGGCCTGGTTTTTTGAGAACCGGTGGTCGTTAGGCGCTGTCGGAGTTCAGTGTGCGAGCCGATGCGATTCGTGCGAATACGCCGGGCGGGCTACCTCATACGGCGGAGCAGTTCAACCCTTGGACCCGCGCAAAGCCTTTGCCAGCGCGGCTTGGCCGCCCGCACCACATGAGATCGGCCGAAGAAAGGCAGGTAGTAACCAATTGCTACTTGGGCAACATTGCCAAATATATTTGGACCTTGAAATTTATTTGGCGCACTGTGTGCGCTGCCGTACAGAGAGGCATGAGTGCGTTGGAGAACATGCATGTGAACGCAAGAGTTGCATGCAGATGCGTCATCCGAAAGACCCAGTCCATCGGGGCCCACCACCACGTCCGCAGGAGTTCACCCATGAGCAGCAGTTGGCAGGTCGATACACCATCGCAAACGTTGACGTCTTCAGCGTTGCTTTCAAAGCAGAGTGCGCGCGACCTTGCATCGCTTCCGTCGGGCCAGTTTGAAACCTATTCCAATCCGCCATCGGTCTGGCCCGCCTTCCTCACTGGGCAGGAGGCCAATCCGGTGCGGGTCTTGCTGGTGGACGACGATCCGCACATCCGTCTGGTGATTGCACAGGAGCTCATGGCCGATGCCCGCACGTTACTGGTGGCGCAGGCGGGCAGTGTCCGCGAGGGGCGCAAGGCCATCAAGAATCACGATTTTGATGTGCTCCTGGTAGACCTGAACCTGGGCGACGGTGACGCCTTTGACCTGTTGCACTACGTGAAGCCTGTGCGCCCATCAGCCCAGACGGTCGTGATCTCGGTCATGGAAAACGACGAGCAGGTCCTGCGGGCCTTTGAACTGGGGGCCACGGGGTATGTGGGCAAGAACTCGTGGTTCGGCAACTATTCGCAAGCCGTGTTGCAGGTGGCCAATGGTGGCGCCTCCATCACCCCCAACCTGGCGCGGCGGTTGCTGCAGCGGTTTGACCGTACCCACTCGGCCGAAAACAAGCGACGGCAGCCCGATGAGGCTGATCGGCTGTCCACACGGGAAAAGGAAATCCTGCGCATGGTGGCCAGCGGCTACACCAGCGTCGAGGTGGGGGCGCGCCTGCTCATCAGCAGCATGACGGTCAACACCCACTTGCGCAACATCTACCGCAAGTTGCAGGTGCGCACCCGTGCCCAGGCGGTGCGCTTCGCCTCGCTGCGGGGGCTCTTTTGACGGAGTGATGCAGGTGGCTGCCGCGTGTGTGGGTTGTGTTGTCACCAGGTGTGCTCTCGGTTGCCCACGCCACCTATAAAGCCAGGATTGAGCGGTGTTTCGCACACGTCCCCCGTTGTTCGCCATCGCTTGCATGTGCATGTGGCTGCTGCAATGGGCGCTCCTTGCGACGGCGTTTTATGGCTATGACGAGGAGAGGCCGTCGGATCGGCAATGGTGGGAGCTGGCCGCCCTGGTGATCTCGGTGGGCCTGGGGGCCCTGCTGCTGGTGCAACTGCCGCGGGCCCTGCAGTGGCGCCCCCGGCTGCGGCTGCGCGCCAGTGCCGAGGTGACGGCAGAGCGGCGGCGCATTGCGCAGGACTTGCACGACAACCTGGGCGCACAACTGGTTTTTGCCATGGCGCTGCTGGAGACCGAGCCGCCCGCAGTGCGTGAACTCCGTTCGCTGCTCGACAAGTGCATGCTGGACCTGCGACTCGTGGTGGACTCCATGGATGCGGCGGACGAGCCATTTGCTGACCGCCTGGCCCGGCTTCGGCACCGCATCCAGCCCGTGCTTGATCGACGTGGCATTCGCATGGTGTGGGATGTGCAAATTCCGCCGTTGTCCAGTTTTCCGTATGCCGACAGTGCCATGCACCTGGTTGCCATTGTTCAGGAGGCCTTGAGCAACGTGTTGCAGCATTCGGGCGCCACTGAGGTCGCGGTGGGTGTGCGTTACCGTGCGGGTGCCGAGTCCTGGTGTGCCGAGGTCAGCGACAACGGGCGCGGCATGATGCTTCACGCTGGCGAAGGCAGCCCACTGGGAGGCCATGGGGTGGCAGGCATGAACCACCGTGCGCAGATGGCGGGCGGTGACTTGTTGGTGCTGCAGCGTCCGGGTGGGGGCACCTGCATTCGGGTGGTGATGCCGGGCAGAGGGAGTGCCTAGGATCACGTGCGACTCCCGGGCGCGCAGCCTCCAGCCCGCTGTCCATTCGCAAAACTGGCGTGAAAACTGTTGGCTTATTCGCCCACCGTACGGGCTGCTGCCCGCTACCCTTGGTGCATCTGGGCGATGCGGTGACTTGCGGACAGGTCAAAGGTACCGGGCTGTCGCCACACAGGAGTTCATGGCGATGTCCCCTCTCATTTCCGGCCTCGCATCGGTGGCGTCGATGATTTTCAATGCGGCCTCCAGTGGCGCGGGCAAGGCGTCCGCGCGGCGTGGGGGTGAGGCGGCGTCGCCCGAGCCCTCGGCCGTGCTCACGCTCAGCCCCGAGGCGCAGACGCTGGCGGGGATGGCCGGGCAGGGCGCTCTGGCCACCCAGGGCCAGCCTTCTGGCGCGGGGATGACCGTGGGGCGTTCGTCCGGTCAGGCCACTGCGGCATTGCCCGGTGGCCGTGCGGCAGGGGCCGTGTCCGAGGACGATTTCCAGGCGTTGCTGACCCGGTTTGGTGCCACCGAGGATCAGAAGCAGCAGCTCACGGCGGGCTTTGACGCGGACAAGGATGGTGCCATCACCCACGATGAATTCCTCAAGGCGCTGGCCCGCACCAAAGGCCAGCAGGCGGGCAACGATCCGTTTGCGCAAGCCGTGCTGCAGGTGATGGACCGTGCGGGTAACGCCGATGGCACCGTGGCCAAGGACGAGTTTGCAGCGCTGACTTCGGCGTTCGCTCTGGCAGAGCGGCGTGCGCCCTCGACACGGACTGCCTGAACAGCCTGAACCGTAAGGGTGCACCGGTTACATGCCACCTGTGCTGTGAGCACGCGTATTGGTGCTGGAACCGTATCAGGTGACCTTGGGCAGCGGCAGCGACACCCAAAAGCTGCTGCCCTTGCCCGGTTCGCTCTCCACCCCCAGGCTGCCCCCCATGCCCTCCACGAGGCGTTTGCACAGCGCCAACCCCAGTCCCGCACCCTCAAAGCTGCGCGTGGATGATCCGTCGACCTGTTCGAACAACGTGAAGATGCGGTGCTGGTCACCGGCCGCAATGCCAATACCCTCGTCCGTCACGCGCAGCCGCCACACCGTCGCATCAGGGGTGTCCTGCTCGGTCTCCAGGGTCAGCTGGATGTGACCTGAGAGGCTGAATTTCACGGCGTTGTCCAGCAGGTGGACCAGCACCTGCTGAATGCGGTCTGCGTCCCCCACGTGGCTGGCGTCGGTGCCCACGCCATCGAGGGCCAGGAAGATCTGCAAGCCTTTTTGGCGCGCCTGCGGCTCCAGCAATTGCACCGCATCTGCCGCCAGCTCTGGCACCGATAGCGGCGCAAACTGGAACGCTACCTGGCGTGTTTCCAGCGCAGCCAGATCGATCAGGTCGTTGAGCATGCGCATGAGGCCTTTGGCCGCATCCATCACATTGTTCAGCACGGGCTTCAGGCGCTCATCCTGCGAGCGGTTGCGCACCAGTTCGGTCATCCCCAGGATCAGTGTCATGGGGGTACGCAACTCGTGCCCAATGTTGGCGAGAAAGATGCTCTTGGTGCGCAGGGCAGCCTCTGCGGCTTCCTTGGCGAGAGACAGCGCCGCCGTTCGTTCCTTGACCCGGGCCTCCAGATGCTCGCGCTCGGCCTGCAATGCCTGCTCCAGCTCCCTCCGGGCGGTCACGTCGCGGCCGATGCTGTGGTAGCCGGCGGGCTGGCCCGAGGCGTCGCGGTACAGGCGGCTGGACATCTCGAACCAGCGGACGCTGCCATTGGCACAGCGCATGGGCAGCGTCAGCAGTTGCCGCCGCTCGCGCACTGCCTGTCTCAGTGCCTCGGCACCCTCGGGCGTCAGGGCCTTGAAGATGGATCTTCCGATGACGTCGCGGGCGGGCACGCCGCGCGCCCGTTCGTCGGCGGGGCTCACGTACGCCACCGTCATGTCGGGGTTGATCCGCCAGATGACCTCTTCGGCGCCCTCGGTCAGCAAGGTGTACTGCTGGTTCCGCTCGGACAGGTGCCGGTACAGGCGGAGGGCTTCACCGACGAACAGGTAAAAACACAGGCTGCTCAGCGACAGCGCGAGCGTGAAGATGATGAGCGCGTGCAGCGAATACGGCGCGCTTTGCATACCGTTGCTACCCAGCACGATGACCAAGGTCATGGCGGTGTAGCCGACGCCCGCCGCGCGCCCCAGCAGCAGGTAGGCTGCACCCACCCCAATCAGGAACCACACGGCGCGCAGCTCGTGCCCCAGGGGTTGCCACAGGGCATAGGTAAAAAGTGCCATCCCGATCAGGGTCTGGATGAGTGCTACCGGAACATAGACCTGGGGCCAACGGCGCAGGGCCCACCACAGCGCCGCCATGAACGCGGTACCAGCCCCCAGGGTGAGGTTCCACGACCCGGGTGTGGCAACCAGCCCGGCGGCGCCCGCTGCCAGCAACAGCAGTTCAAAAGCCACATTGGCCAGCAAGACGCCCTGCAGCAGGCGGATCTGAAACTGCCGCATGTTGCCAACGTCGGAGGGGGAAAAGGGCATGGTCGAGGTGGTGCGGCGATGTTTTGTATTTATCGTTTATATCAAATAAATGATTAAAATGCCAATAATATCAATTTGATTGTATTTTTGATGCAAATTGATCATTTGCGTGTTTCTGGCCGAGTCCGGGTGGCCGCCATGCCGCGCCACCCTCCTACAAAGCGCCAAAGACAAAGGGCCCTCAGAAGGGCCCTGTGTGTGCATTTGAAAACTTCCTCTCGCAGACGCTGTGTGGCCTGCACCGGAAGTTCAGCTACCGGTCATATCCGGCCCATCAGCAGCAGGATCACCAGGATCAGCACCACCAGGCCAATCCCGCCGCTGGGTCCGTAGCCCCATGAGCGGCTGTGGCCCCAGGTGGGCAGGGCGCCGACCAGGATGAGGATCAGAACGATCAGAAGAATCAGCGAGAGTGACATGGCAGTTCCTTGTTGGAGTGGTTTGCGGTGAGTGCATTGTTGGGTGCACCCCGCGAACTGCCCGCAGGTGCCGCGCCCGCCGCTGGGTCAGGGATTTCCGACACCCACTGTGGGATGCGCGGGTTGTGCCCGGACGAGACCCCGCAGATTCATGTCAAAAATGATAGCTGCAGGCGCATGTTTGACTAGCGCTTGCAGCTGTTTTTTCTCCAAACCTGTGCCGAAGCTTCTCAGTGGGCCCCCGCTGCGTCTGCCGCGCCCGCGCCGCCGGTGCGTGCTGGGCGCTTGGTCAGCCAGATCAGCCCGATCAACAGCAGGAACAACCCGGCCGAGCCCAAAAAGATGTCATTGGCCGCGCGGGTGAACGCCTGCTGGTCGATCAGCCGGTTGATCTGCGCCAGCGCCTGCATCTGCGTGAGGCCCGAGGCCACCAGGCCGTCCAGCGTCTGCGCGAACACCCCCTGGCCTTGCACCAGCCCTTCGGTCAGGTGCGCGTGGTGCATGGCGGCGCGGCTCTCCCACAGCGTGGTGGCAATCGACGTACCCATGGCACCGGCGGTGATGCGCACAAAGTTCGACAAGCCTGCTGCCGCCGGGATGCGGTCTGGCGACACACCCGCCAGCGTCAGCGTGGTCAGCGGGATGAAGAAGAACGCCATGGCCGCGCCCTGCAGCAGGGTGGGGATCAGGATGTGGATGAAGTCCGTCTGCACCGTGAACTGCGAACGCATCCACAGCACCGTGCTGAACACGATGAACGCACCCGTGGCCATGCGGCGCGGGTCCCACTGGCCGACCTTTTTGCCCACCAGCGGCGTGAGCAGGATGGCGAACACGCCCACCGGCGCCAGCGCCATGCCGGCTGAGGTGGCCGTGTAGCCCATCCACTGCTGCAGCCACAGCGGCAGCAGCACCACGTTGCCGAAGAACAGTGCGTAGGCCACCGACAGCGCCAGCGCACCAAATGTGAAGTTGCGGCCCTTGAAGAGCTTCAGGTCCACCACCGGGTGCTTTTCGGTCAGCTCCCACACCAGGAAGACAGCAAACGCCACCACCGCGACCACGGCCATGGTGATGATCTCGCCCGAGGCAAACCAGTCCAGCTCCTTGCCCTTGTCGAGCATGAGCTGCAGCGCGCCCACCCACAACACCAGCAGGCTGAGGCCCACGGTGTCAATCGGCAGCTTGCGGATGGGGGTCTCGCGCTTGCGGTAGATGCCCCAGGTCAGCACCCCGGCCAGCAGGCCCACGGGCACGTTGATGTAGAAGATCCACGGCCAGGAGATGTTGTCGGTGATCCAGCCGCCCAGGAGCGGCCCCACCACCGGCGCGACCAGCGTGGTCACGCCCCACAGGGCCAGGGCCGTGCCGGCCAAGGCACGCGGGTAGCTCGCCAGCAGCAGCGTTTGCGACAGCGGAATCATCGGCCCGGCCACCAGGCCCTGCAGCACGCGGAAGAACACCAGCATCTCCAGCGACGACGCAAAGCCGCACAGCCAGGAGGTCAGCACGAACAGCAGCACGCTCATGGTGAACAGCCGCACCGCGCCAAAGCGCTGCGTGAGCCAGCCGGTGAGCGGCACCGAGATCGCATTGGCCACACCAAAGCTGGTGATGACCCAGGTGCCCTGGCCGGGGCTCACGCCCAGGTCGCCGGCAATGGCCGGGATGGAAACGTTGGCGATGGACGAGTCCAGCACGTTCATGAACGTGGCCAGCGACAGCGACAGTGTGCCCAGCAGCAGGGCGGTGCCCTGCAGCGGCGGATAGGCAGCAGGCGGCCCTGGGGGGGCTGCTGGTGGCGACACCGCAGCAGGCGCCGCCGGAGCGGGGGCCTGGCCTGCGGTGTCTGCAGTGGGGTTGGCGGCAGTCATGCTCGGTCAACCCCGCTTACTGCACCACCGGGGATTGCACGGCGGGCTGCGCCGGGGCCGATGCATGCTTTTGCGCCTGCACTGCGGGCTGGCTGCTCACCTTGGGCGACGCCACGGCCAAGGCGGCCTTGCCATTGCGGCCCAGGTTGGCGGCGATGATGTGCGCCACTTCGTCGTCGGCCGCCTTGAATTGCTCGTCGAACACAGCGGTGGCGGCCACGGGCGTGGTGCGCTGGGTGTCGGCCAGCGTCTTGCCGCTCTGGTCGGCGGTGTCCACCTTGACTTCCATCGACAGGCCCACGCGCAGCGGGTGCTCTGCCACTTCCTTGGGGTCGAGCGCAATGCGCACTGGCACGCGCTGCACCACCTTGATCCAGTTGCCCGTGGCGTTCTGTGCGGGCAGCAGCGCAAAGGCAGCGCCAGTGCCTGCGCCCAGCCCGGTCACCGTGCCGTGGTACGTGACCTTGGTGCCGTACACGTCGGCTTCCAGCTCGGCGGTCTGGCCGATGCGCAGGGTCTTGAGCTGGCTTTCCTTGAAGTTCGCGTCCACCCACAGGTCGTTCAGCGGCACCAGCGTCATCAGCGGGGCGCCGGCCTGCACACGCTGGCCCACTTGCACGCCGCGCTTGGCCACGTGGCCGTCCAGCGGGGCGACCAGCTGGGCACGCTGCACGGCCAGGTAGGCCTCGCGCACGCGGGCCGAGGCGCGCTGCACATTGGGGTGCTGCTCGACCGAGGTGCCTTCTGTCTGTGTCTGGCTGGCGGCCAGTTGTTCTTGTGCGGCCAGCACGGCCGACTGGGCGGCGGCCACGGTGCTCTTGGCGGCGGCCAGCTGCGCGGTGGCGTGCTGGAACTCTTCCTTGCCCACGGCTCCGCTGGCCATCAGCGGGGTGCGGCGGTTCACGTCGTCCTGGGCGCGGGCAGCATCGGCCTGGGCACGGGCCAGGTCGGCGCTGCGCAGGCTGACCTGGGCCTTGAGCGTGGAGTTGTTGGCATACAGGGTGCGCACTTCGCGCACCGTCTGTGCAAGCTGGGCCTCGGCCTGCTCCAGCGCCACGCGGGCGTCAGCGGGGTCGAGCTTGACCAGCAACTGGCCGGCCTTCACATAGTCGGTGTCGTCAGCGCCGATGGACACCACCGTGCCGCCGATCTGCGGCGTGATCTGCACCACGTTGCCTGCCACGTAGGCGTTGTCGGTGGTCTCGACATGGCGGCCATTGGCCCAGTGCCAGCCACCCCAGCCGATGGCCACCAGCGCGACGGCTGCGGCGATGAGGGTGAGGCCGCGGCGGCGGGCGGTGTTGGCTTCGTTGGCGGTGAGGGGTTCGCTGTTGGCGGTCATGGCTGTGGTCTTTCAGGAATGTGTTGTTATGTGTTTTGGAATGAGTGCGGTCCGGTGGGCCTGTCAGTGCGCGGCGGCGGTGTGCAGCACGGCCGTGTCGTCCGTCCAGCCGCCACCCAGGGCCTTCATCAGCACCAGGCGGGTGTCGAGCTGGCGGGCGCGCAGGTCCACGGCCAGGCGGCGCTGGGCCAGCACCTGGCTTTCGGTGGACAGGACCACCAGGTAGTTGCCCAGGCCCGCGCGGTAGCGCTCCTGCGCAAAGCGGTAGGCTTTTTCGGCACTGGCCACGGCCTCGTCCTGCAAGGCCTGCTGGCGGGTGAGCGACTGGATGGAGGCCACGGCATCGCCGGCTTCCTTCACCGCGTCGAGCACGGCGCCGTTGTACTGGGCGATGGCCACGTCCAGCTCGGCGGCGCGGCCGCCCAACTGGGCGCGCAGGCGGCCCCCGTCAAAGATTGGCAGGCGCAGCGCGGGCGTCACGCCCATCTGGCGCGAGCTACCGTTGAACAGCCGGTCCAGCCCCAGCGAGTTCAGGCCAATAAACGCGCCGATGTTGATGTTGGGATAGAACTCGCTGCGCGCGCTGTTCACACCTTGCGTTGCAGCTTCCACGCGCCAGCGCGCGGCCACCACGTCGGGGCGGCGGCCCAGCAGGTCGGCACCCAGCACCTCGGGCACGGCGGTGGGCTGCAGGGCGGCAAGGCGGGGCGTGAGCTGGGGCAGGGCGTCGGGCGCCTGGCCGGTCAGCACGGCCAGTTGGCGGCGGCCCAGGGTGATCTGCTCTTCGAGCGCTTCGATTTGTGTGCGGGCATCGGGCACAGCGGCCTGGGCCTGGGTCAGCTCGACCTGGCTGTCCAGGCCGGCAGAGGTGCGCTCTTGCGTGAGCTTGCGCTGTTCTTCCCGTTGCTCCAGCGCGCGCGTGGCCACGTCGCGCTGGGCCACCAGCCGGGCCAGCGCCACATAGCTGCGCCCCATCTGGGCGGCCAGGGTGTTGGCGGCGGCTGCGGCATCGGCCTGGGCGGCGCGGGCCTGGCCCAGCGCAGCCTGCAGTTCGGCAGCGTGCTGGCCAAAGAAGTCGGGCGACCAGCTCAGTGTGGCCTGCACGGTGCCGCTGTTGTAGGTGTTGCCTGCGACCGGCGCGGGTACCAGACCGTTGGCGGTGTAGCGCTGGCGGGTGGCGTCCACGCCCAGCGTGGCCTGCGGGCCGTTGGCGGCCTCGCGCACCTGGCTCAGTGCCACGGCCTGTTCCAGGCGGGCGCGGCTCACGGCCAGGCTGGGGCTGCCTTGCAGGGCGGTGTCGATCAGGGTGTTGAGCTGTTCATCGCCCAGCGCCTTCCACCATTGGCTGGTGGCCACCACGTCGGTGGTGGCTGCGTTCAGGCCGGCGGCGGCCGGGGTGGTTTGCGCGAGCGGTGTGTGGGCCGGGCCGGGGTTGGCGCAGCCCACCAGCAGCAGCGCGGCGGCCAGGGCAACGGCCGATACCGCCAGATGGGCGGCGAGGGCAGTGCGGGTGGACAGGGAGGTGGGGGCAGTGGCGGTCACGGAAATCTCCAGGGGGCAGGGCAACAGGGCGGGGTCAGCCGGCTGCGGGTTCGGTGGGTGAGGGGGGCTGCTGGCGCAGCGCTTCGCCGTTGGCCAGCATGCGGCGCAGCATGGACAGCAGCAGCTGCCACTCGTCATGGCTGAAGTCGCTGAGGTGGCCGTTGAGCACGTCGGCCAGCACGGGAGGCACCAGGGCTGCAATGCGCTGGCCTTCCGGTGTGAGCCTGAGCTGCACGACGCGGCGGTCCACGGTGGAGCGCTCCCGCACCACCAAGCCCTTGGCTTCCATGCGGTCGAGCGACCGGGTCATGGAGGCGGGGTCGGTCTCCAGGTCACGCGCCAGGCTGGCCACGGTGGCGGTCTCGCACAGCGACAACTTGAACAGTGGCAGCCACTGGGCGTAGGTGAGTTCGTGCAACGACAGCTGGGCATCGGCCTGCGTGCGGATGGACGACATCACCTTGCGCATCAGGTAGCCGACGCTGTTTTCGGGCACCAGCTTGCTGGGGTCGTAGTGCTCGGCGTTATAGAACGCGGGGGCTTGGCTGGGTTCGGGAGGGGCTGACATGGGTGGGAAATTTAATTGACTAGACAATTATTGTCTTTGCATTGATTAAATTCCTGACACTGGAGAGGGGCCTTTGAGCGGGGTGGGATCCCACGAACGGGAGGTAACGGACGGGGGTTCGCGGTGCTGGAAATGGCGCGAGTGAAGGGAGTGCGCCCCTGCAAGCAGCCTTGCAGAAGGTCAATTTGCTACGTATTTGATAGCTGATAAGGCATGTTCGACTAGCGCATCAGCCCAAAAAACCTTGATTTTTGGTGCGCAGGCTGCCACCGATATAGTGGGGCGCCTTGTGACCGACCCTTCTGTGCCTTGCCCACCGGGACACCGCCATGACCGCTGCTGCTGATTCATCTGCCTCCCTGCCCACTGCCTTGGACATTGCACCGCCCCTGCGCTTTGCCGTGATGGGCGCGGGTGCCGTGGGCTGCTACTTTGGTGCCTTGCTCGCCCGGGCGGGCCATGCCGTCACGCTCATCGGGCGGCCCGCCCACGTGCTGGCCGTGCGCGACAACGGGTTGCGGCTGCAGACGGCGGCGATGGATGTGCAGGTGCCCCTGGCGGCCAGCACCGAGGCCAGCGCGGTGCACGGCGCGGACGTGGTGCTGTTCTGCGTGAAGTCGTCCGACTCGGAAGACGCCGCGCAGCAGATCCGCCCTCATTTGGCCCCTGGCGCGCTGGTGCTGACCTTGCAGAACGGTGTGGACAACGACGAGCGCGTGCGCGCCGTGCTGGACGCCAGCACCCCCGTGGCAGCCGCGGTGGTCTATGTGGCTACTGCCATGGGCGGCCCTGGGCATGTGGTGCACCATGGCCGGGGCGAGCTGGTGATTGCACCTTCGCCGCGCAGCAACGAGGTGGCCCGTCAGCTGACGGCGGCGGGCATTCCCACCCAGGTGTCAGACAACGTGCGTGGCGCGCTCTGGGCCAAGCTGGTGCTCAACAGCGCCTACAACGCGCTGTCGGCCCTGTCGCAGCAGCCCTACGGCCCGCTGGTGCAGGTGCCGGGCGTGACGCAGGTGATTGCCGACATCGTGGCCGAATGCCTGGCGGTGGCGGCGGCCGATGGGGTGACGATTCCGGGCGATCTGCAGGCCGCCGTGCGCGGCATTGCCAGCACCATGCCCGGGCAGTATTCGTCCACCGCGCAGGACCTGGCGCGTGGCAAACCCACCGAGATCGACCACCTGAATGGCTACGTGGTCAAGCGCGGCGCCGCTTTGGGAGTGCCGACGCCGCTGAACCACGCGCTGCAGGTGCTGGTCAAGTTGGCCGAGATGAAGCGGGCGGCAGGCTGAACCGGGGATCGGTCAGGCCAGCGCCGCCTCTTCCAGCAACCGCTCGCGCACTTCCTGCGCGGCCTGCACCATGTGGCGCAGCGCGGCTTCGGTCTCGGGCCAGCCCCGGGTCTTGAGGCCGCAGTCGGGGTTCACCCACAGGTGCTCCACGGGCACGACCTCGGCGGCTTTTTCCAGCAGCGCGGCCATCTCTTGCACGCTGGGCACGCGGGGCGAGTGGATGTCGTACACGCCGGGGCCGATCTCGTTCGGATATTTGAAGTCGCCAAAACCTTGTAGCAGCTCCATGTCCGAGCGGCTCGTCTCAATCGTGATCACATCGGCATCCATGGCCGCGATGGCGGGCAGGATGTCGTTGAACTCGCTGTAGCACATGTGCGTGTGGATCTGCGTATCGTTGCGCACGCCGCTGGCGCTGATGCGGAAGGCGCGCGTGGCGCGCTCCAGGTAGCTCTTCCACCCCGCGCGGCGCAGCGGCAGCCCTTCACGGATGGCGGGCTCGTCGATCTGGATGATGGCGATGCCGGCGGCTTCCAGGTCGCAAACCTCGTCGCGGATCGCCCAGGCGATCTGGTCGGCCGTGGTGGCGCGGGGCTGGTCGTCGCGCACAAAGCTCCATTGCAGGATGGTGATGGGACCGGTGAGCATGCCTTTCATGGGTTTGGCGGTGAGGCTCTGCGCATACTGCGTCCAGGCCACCGTCATGGGCGTGGGGCGGGCCACGTCGCCGTAGATGATGGGCGGCTTCACGCAGCGCGAGCCATAGCTTTGCACCCAGCCGTTGGCGGTGAAGGCAAAGCCGTCGAGCTGCTCGCCAAAGTATTCGACCATGTCGTTGCGCTCGGCCTCGCCGTGCACCAGCACGTCCAGCCCCAAGGTTTCCTGCTTGCGCACGGCCAGGGCAATTTCAGCTTCCATCTTCTGTTGGTAGTGGGCCGCATCGAGTGCCCCGCGCTTGAAGGCGGCGCGTGCGGCGCGGATCTCGGCGGTCTGCGGGAACGAGCCAATCGTGGTGGTGGGCAACAGCGGCAGCCTCAGCCGTGCGCGCTGGGCCTTTTGCCGGGCGGGGAAGGCGCTGGCGCGCTGGTCGGCCCCAGGTGCGGCCGCGGCAATGCGGGCCGCCACGGTGGCGCGGTGCACACGCGGGCTGGCACGGCGGGCGGCCAGGGCGGTGCGGGCGGCGTGCAGTTCGTCGTCCACCGCCGCCTCGTCTTGCGACAAGGCGGTAGACAGAACACGCATTTCGTCCAGTTTTTCCACCGCAAACGCCAGCCAGGACTTCACCTCGCCATCCAGCTGCGTTTCGGCCTCTAGGCTGAACGGCACATGTAGCAGAGAGCACGATGGCGCCAGCCACAGCTCGCCCTGGTGCTTGTCGGCCACGGGGCGCAGCTTTTGCAGCGCCGCATCCAGGTCAGTGCGCCAGATGTTGCGGCCGTCCACGATGCCCACCGACAGCACTTTGTGCGAGGGCAACCAGTCGGCCACGCCCACCAACTCGTCGGGGGCGCGCACGGCGTCCACATGCAGGCCGGCCACGGGCAGCTGGCAGGCAAGGCGCAGGTTCTCGGCCAGCGGCGAGAAGTAGGTGGCCAGCAGCAGCTTGGGCGCGCTGCGGGCGAGTTGCCAGTAGCTGGGCTCAAAGGCATGGCGCCACGCATCGGGCAGGTCCAGGCCCAGGATGGGCTCGTCGATCTGCACCCATTCCACGCCCAGGGCCTTCAGGCGTGCCAGCACGGCCTCGTACACGGGCAGCAGTTGCTCCAGCAGACTGAAGCGGTCAAAGCCCGCCGCCTTGGATTTGCCCAGCCACAAAAAGCTCAGCGGCCCCAGCAGCACGGCCTTGACGCGGTGGCCCAGCGCCTGGGCCTCGGCCACCTCGGCAAACAGGCGCTCGCTGGCCAGGTGGAACTGGGTGTGGGCGCTGAACTCGGGCACGAGGTAGTGGTAGTTGGTGTCAAACCACTTGGTCATCTCCAGTGCGGGTTGGCCGGTGGTGTGGTGCTGGGCTGTGCAACCGGCGCTGCAGCCTTGGTGGTTTTCAGCTTGGGCCGACACGCCCCGGGCCATAGCAAAGTAGCGCGCCAGCTCGGGCGCTTGGGCGTCAAAGCCAAAACGCGCAGGCTCGCAGCCCAGCAGCTGGATGTGGTTGGCCACATGGTCGTACAGCGCAAAGTCGCCCACGGTCACAAATCCCAGGCCCGCATCGGTCTGCGCCTGCCAGTGTTGCTGGCGCAGCTGGGCGGCGGTGGCTTGCAGCTCGGCCTCGGTGCTGTCGCCCCGCCAGAAGGATTCGAGCGCGAATTTCAGCGCACGCTGCGCCCCCATGCGCGGAAAGCCCAGGGTGTGCGTGCGCACAGGGCGGCGGGTGGTTGGAGCGGCGAGCGACATGGTGATTTCCTTCTTCTGAATGGAGCAATGCAATGAAGGCACCGATGGTCGCGCGGGCTCGTTTATTATTCAAACGAAAGTTTTAGTCGATCAACTTGAAAATTAATAATGAACCAGTCGATTCTGGAAGTGCGCCACCTGCGCACGCTGGTGGCCTTGCGTGACAGCGGCAGCCTGGTGCGGGCCGCGCAGCTGCTCAACCTCACGCAGTCGGCGCTGTCGCACCAGATCAAGCTGCTGGAAGACCGCTACGGCCAGCCGCTGTTTGAGCGCAAATCGATGCCACCGCAGTTCACCGCCGTGGGCGAACGCCTGCTGGCGCTGGCCGATGCCGTGCTGCCGCAGGTGGAAGGGGCCGAGCGCGACATTGCCCGCCTGGTGCTGGGGCAGGGCGGGCAGATGCGCATTGCGGTGGAATGCCACACCTGCTTTGACTGGCTGATGCCCGCGATGGACGCGTTTCGCACCCGCTGGCCCGAGGTGGAGCTGGACATCGTGAGCGGCTTTCATGCCGACCCCGTGGGCCTGCTGCACCAGGGCCGGGCCGATGTGGCCATCGTGTCCGAGGTGGATGCCGACGAGGCGGGCGTGGACTATCACGCGCTCTTTGGTTTCGAGATCCGCGCGCTGCTGGCCAACACGCACCCGCTGGTGGCCAAGCCGCATCTGGTGGCGCAGGACTTTGCCGACCAGACCATCATCACCTACCCCGTGCCCGACGAAATGCTCGATTTGATCCGCCAGGTGCTGGAGCCCGCCGGCGTGCGCCCCTCGCGTCGCACCACCGAGCTGACGGTGGCCATGCTGCAGTTGGTGGCCAGCGGGCGCGGCGTGGCGGCGCTGCCGCTGTGGGCGGTGCAGAGCTACCTGGACCGGGGGTATGTGACGGCGCGGCCCATCGGTGAAAAAGGCCTGCGCGGCGAGCTGCACGCCGCCTGCCTGCCCAGCCTGTCGGCCAAGCCGTATCTGCAGGACTTTGTGCAGGTGACGCGCGAGACCAGTTTTGTCACGCTCAAGGGCGTGGAGTTGTTGTGACTGGCTCAGGCGCGTACTTGTCGCCCACTTCTTCGCGCAGCGGGTGGGTGTCGTAGACGATGTTCATGTCGCGGATGCGAGTGCTGCCCGCGTCGAAGGTGAACACATCCACGCAGGTGAACGTCACCTCGCGCCCATCGTTCAAAGCCCAGTCGTAGCGGAAATAGGCGGCGACCCGCACGGCGCCGCCGTTGTCTGGTTGCGCGGAGACGAACAGATCCAGCACGGTGATCACGCTGCCGCTGGAAGCCTGGGCGAGCTTTTGGAAAAAGTCGCTTGCGCGCATCGTGCCCAGAAAGGGCGAGTGCACCACGCCATCGTCTTCAAAGCAGGCGATCAGCCCCTCGGTGTGGCTGGCGTGCAAGTGGGCGAGGTAGGTGCGGACGGTATCGATGGGGGTATGGCTCATACGCGGCGTTGCAAAGGTCGTGGAATGGAGTGCGTAGCTTCGCCAAGTCCGCGCCGTGCGACAAGAGACAATGGTGGCTTATACATAAAAGATGTTTATGTATCTGCGCTACCTGCAATACCTCCATGCGGTCATCGAGCAAGGCTCGTTTGCCTTGGCGGCCAGGGCCTGCGGCGTGTCGCAGCCCGCGATAAGCCATGGCATGAAAGCACTGCAAGCCCACTTTGCGCAGCCCTTGCTGGTGCGGGAGGGGCGCCGCCATGTGCCCACCGATCTGGCCCGGGCCGTAGCCGCGCAGGCCCTGCCCCTGGCACAAGGGGTGGAGGCTCTGCCCCGCGCTTCGGTGACTGCGGCAGACCAGCATCGGCTGCGGGTGGGTCTCACGTCTTCTGCGGCGCTGGTCTGCGGTCCGCTGCTGTATGCCAGCTGGTGCCTGCCCAACGCCCGGCGCTCCCTGGAGATGGCGACAGCCGATGAAGGCAGCCTGCTGGAAGGCCTGCTGCAGCGGCGCTTTGATGCGGTCATTGCCCCCAAACCGCGCAAGTTTGCGCACCCCGACGTGGTGGAGCGGCGCCTGTACGAGTTGCATCCCCAGGTCTATGCGCGCAAAGGCCACCCTTTGGCCCATGCCCGGTCACTGGCGCAACTGCAGGGCGCCGCGTGGGCGTGTGTGGGGCCCAGTGTCAGCGGGCCGGTGGATGTGTTGACGGAAGCGCACCGCGTGCGCCGCATGCCCGCGCCCAAGATGTCCGTGCGCTGCCCCGACTTTGCCAGCCTGTTGCACCTGGTGGCGCAGTCCGACCTGCTGGCTGTTGTACCGCACCCTGCGTTGCTGGGCGGTGCGTCCACGCTGGTGGTGCCGTTTCGGCTGGCGGAGTCTCTGCCGCTGTATGGCATGTGGCTGTTCGAACCCCGGGGCCACAAGTCACGACTGGGCCCCGAGGTGTTTGCGCCTGCGGGCTGAGTCTGGCGCGCAGGCGCTGACCGAAACATTGCAAGGGGGATCAGTGTTTGAAATTGGTGTTGCAAGACTCCATAATCGCTTTCCTCATCCCTTCACCGAGCCTTTGCACCATGCACCATCCGCAGCGCCGCCCACACTCAGCCCCTTCGTTTGTCCGCCCCCTGATGGCCTCGCTGGCGCTGGCGTTTGCCGCCGCCGTGGCCCACGCTGCGCCGGTGGCTGATGTCCATGCGCTGGCCCAGAAGGAGCAGCAGCCGCTGCTCGACACCCTGCGTGACCTGGTGCATATCGAGTCGGGCAGCAAGGACATCGAAGGCCTGAACCAGATCGCCGAGCGCATTGGCAGCCAGCTCAAGCAACTGGGGGGCACGGTGGACGTGCTGCAAACCAGCGACATCTACCGCCTCGACGATACCCCCGAGAAGGTGGGCCCTGCTGTGCAGGCCGTGTTCAAGGGCACGGGCAGCAAGAAGATCATGCTCATCGCGCACATGGACACGGTGTACCTGAAAGGCATGCTCAAGGGCCAGCCTTTCCGCATCGATGGTGACAAGGCCTATGGCCTGGGCATCTCGGACGACAAGCAGGGCATCGCGCTCATCATCCACACCGTGGCCTTGCTGCAAAAGCTCAACTTCAAGGACTACGGCACGCTCACCGTGCTGATCAACGGTGACGAAGAAATCAGCTCGCCCGGCTGGCGCAGCACCATCACCCGTGTGGCGTCTGAGCAGGACGTGGTGTTGTCGTTCGAAGGCGGCGGCACCGACGGCACGCTGCGCCTGGCCACCAGCGGCATTGGGGCGGCCTACCTCACGGTGCAGGGCAAGGCATCGCACGCCGGGGCCAAGCCCGAGGATGGCGTGAACGCGCTGTATGAGCTGTCGCACCAGCTGCTGCAAATGAAGGACTTGTCCAAGTCCGACGAGGGCCTCAAGCTGAACTGGACGGTGTCCAAGGCAGGTACCAACCGCAACGTGATTCCGGCCGAAGCCACGGCCCAGGCCGATGCGCGCGCGCTGCGTGTGGCGGACTTTGACGGGCTGGAGAAAGGCCTGCAAGAGAAGGTCAAGAGCAAGCTGCTGCCCGCATCCAAGGTGGATGTGAAGTTTGAAGTGCGCCGCCCGCCGCTGGAGGCCAGCGACGCATCCCGCCGCGTGGCGGGTTACGGCAAGGTCATTTACCAGGAGCTGGGCATGTCGCTCAATGTGGTGGAGAAAGCCACGGGCGGCGGCACCGACGCAGCGTTTGCGGCGCTCAAGACCAAGGGCGCGGTGGTGGAGGGCATGGGCCTGTCGGGCTACGGCGCGCACTCCAACGATGCGGAGTACGTGCAGATCAACACCATCGTGCCGCGCCTGTACCTGGCCACGCGCATGATCATGGACATCTCGCGCGACCGCGTGAAGTGACACGCTGAGCCGCTCCACACCCTCCCTGTGAGGGCAGCTGCGTCACGCAGGGCGCCGTGGCGGGCTCAAGCGCCCGGCGTGCCCGGCACCGGCGTGCGCACGGAGCCCGTCGCAAAGAAGGATGCCAGGTTCTCCAGCACCAGGTCTGCCATGGCGCGGCGGGTTTCGTGGGTGGCGCTGGCGGTGTGCGGGGTCAGCACCACGTTGTCCAGCGCCATCAGCGCGGCGGGCACGCTGGGTTCGTTCTCAAACACGTCCAGCCCGGCGCCGGCAATGCGGCGCTCGGTCAGCGCATCGATCAGTGCCGCCTCGTCCACCACAGTGCCACGCGCCACATTGATGAGAAATCCGTTGGGGCCCAAGGCCTCCAGCACATCGCGGTTGACGAGGTGGCGCGTTGCAGCGCCGCCTGCAACGGTGAGCACGAGGTAGTCGGCCCACTGCGCCAGCGCGGTCACCGACTCGAAGTAGGGCAGTGCGCATTCCTGCGCCGGGCGGCGGTTGTGGTACCCCACCTCCATGCGAAAGCCGCTCGCACGCTCGGCCACGGCCTGCCCGATGCGGCCCATGCCCACGATGCCCAGCCGCTTGCCGGACACGCGGGTGCCCAGTGCGTATCTGGCCTTCGGCCATTCACCACGGCGCACAAAACGGTCGCTGGCGGCCACGTGGCGTGACACATCCAGCATCAGTGCGAACGCCATGTCGGCCACACAGTCGTTGAGCACGCCGGGTGTGTAGCCCACCTGCACACCACGGGCCTTGGCTGCATCGATGTCCAGCGCATCAAAACCCACGCCAAAACTGCTGATGACCCGAAGGTTGGGCAATGCCGCAATGACTTCGCCCTTGAGGCCGATGGCTGCGGTGGTCACCACCCCCGTGAACTCCGCACCGTGCGACGCCAGAAAAGCCGCCGGATCGGTCTGGTCGGCCAGGCAGGCGACGCTGTAACGGGCAGCCAGTTCGACTTCCAGTGCGGGAAGGGGCAGGCGGCCGATTTGCAGGATGCGATGGGGGGTCGTGGTCATGGTTTCGTGGGGCAACGGTGCCAAAAAATGCAAGGGGCGGCACACGGCGGCACACAGCCGCCCCGATGTGCCTACATCATGCCGCGACGCGCACGGCCTGGCGCGCCAGCAGCTTCCACTGGCCCCCTTGCTGTTGCCACACGCCCAGGATCTTGATCTGCACCTTGCCGGGCTTGCCCGAGTCGTTGGTGTCGGCCGTGAGGGTGTGGCGCACGATGGCGGTGTTGCCCACCACCTTGATGGTCTGGTCGGTGATGGCGATGGTCACGAAGTCGGACTTGCCAGCGATCAGGTCGCCGATGAAGCTGTCCTTGGTGTCCACGCGGCCGCCTGAATGGCCGTAGCTCAGGTCGTCGGCGACGAGGGCGGTCAGTGCAGCGGGCGTGGGGTCAATCATGGCCACGCGCAGCTTTTCTGCGGCGGCAGCCACTGCCTGTTCGGTCGATGCCGAGGAGGCTGTGGCTGCCGCACCCGTGGCGCAACCTGCGAGCGCGGCAATGGTCACGGCGGCGGCCGCGGCGAGAACGATTTGCTTGAACATTTTGTCTGTCTCCGTTGTTGTGTTGGGGTTTTGGGAATGGGCGTGCCACGACTGACTCCGGACCTGTGCACGGCCGGGCCCGGGGTGTAAGGGTGTCTGCAATGGGAGCAAAAAACGAGGGCCTGGTGAACCAGGCCCTGCGCCAGGCCGCGCTTACTGCGGCCCGAGCTTGTCAATCAGCGCCTTGAGTTCTTCCATCTCATGGGGCTTGAGGTCCGTCAGCGGCGCCCGCACCGGCCCGCCGTCATGGCCCACGATGCGCGCCCCCGCCTTGATGATCGACACGCCATAGCCCTCCACCCGGTTGCGGATGGCCAGGTACGGCATGAAGAACGACTTGAGCAGCCGGTGCTGCGTGGCCGTGTCATCGCTGGCCACCGCCTGGTAGAACTCCATCGCCGTCTTGGGGATGAAGTTGAACACCGCCGACGAATACACCGGGGTGCCCAGCGCCTTGTAGGCAGCGGCATACACCTCCGCCGTGGGCAGACCGCCCAGGTACGAGAAGCGGTCCCCCATCTTCATGTAGATGGAAGACATGGTCTCGATGTTGCCCACACCGTCCTTGAACCCCACCAGGTTCGGACAACGCTCGGCCAGGATGGCCAGGGACTCGGCCGTCAGCTTGGTGCGGTCGCGGTTGTAGACGATCACACCGAACTTCACGCTCTTGCAGACCTGCTCCACATGGGCGATCAGGCCTTCCTGGCCAGCTTCGGTCAGGTAATGCGGCAACAGCAGGATGCCATGGGCGCCCAGGCGCTCGGCCTCCTGGGCATGGGCAATGGCCGTGCGGGTGGGGCCACCGGCCCCGGCAATGATCGGCACCTTGCCCCGGCAGGTATCCACGGCCGTCTTGATGACCTCGCTGTATTCGGGGCCCGAGAGCGAGAAGTACTCACCCGTGCCACCGGCGGCAAACAGGGCGCTGGCGCCGTAGGGGGCGAGCCACTCCAGGCGCTCGATGTAGGTCTTGGGGCGGAAGTTGCCCTGCTCGTCGAAGTCGGTGATGGGGAACGAGAGCAGGCCGGAGCCCATGATGGTTTTGAGTTCTTGCGGGGTCATGGT
>NZ_JBQEOV010000014.1:0-145679 GCF_052045435.1 Acidovorax sp. 22279 | reverse complement strand
AAAGTTCGACGAAGTCATGACGCCCCTGGCCGACAAGCTGGGCGCCGCCCTGGGTGCCAGCCGCGCAGCGGTGGACGCGGGCTACGCACCGAACGACTGGCAAGTGGGCCAGACCGGCAAGATCGTGGCACCGCAGTTGTATGTGGCTGCCGGTATCTCGGGTGCTATCCAGCACTTGGCGGGCATGAAGGACTCCAAGGTGATCGTGGCGATCAACAAGGACCCTGAGGCGCCGATCTTCAGCGTGGCCGACTATGGGCTGGAAGCGGATCTGTTCACGGCTGTGCCTGAACTGGTCAAGGCCCTGTAAGAACGCCCCTGTGCACACAAAGGCATCGCTCGCGATGCCTTTTTTTTGACGAAATTTCGCTTTCCCGGAGACACCCATGAGCTACACCGCCCCCGTCAAGGACATGCTGTTCGCCATCGAGCACCTGGCCAACATTGAACAGATCGCGCAAATCCCTGGTTTTGAAGATGCCGGGCTGGACACGGCCGCCGCCGTGCTGGAAGAGTGTGCCAAGTTCAACGAAGGGGTGTTGTCGCCGCTCAACTGGGAAGGCGACAAGAACCCGTCGAGCTGGAAAGACGGCGTGGTCACCACCACCCCCGGCTTCAAGGAAGCCTTCCGCCAATATGGCAAAGGCGGCTGGCAAGGCCTGCAGCACCCCGCCGACTTTGGCGGCCAGGGCCTGCCCAAGACCATCGGCGCGGCCTGCATCGAGATGACCAACAGCGCCAACATGAGCTTTGCGCTGTGCCCGCTGCTGACCGACGGCGCCATCGAGGCGCTGCTGACAGCAGGCAGCGATGAACTCAAGGCCACCTACCTCGAAAAGCTGGTGACCGGCGAGTGGACTGGCACCATGAACCTAACCGAACCCCAGGCGGGCTCGGACCTGGCCCTGGTGCGTACGCGTGCAGAACCCCAGCCCGACGGCACCTACAAGATTTTCGGCACCAAGATCTTCATCACCTACGGTGAGCACGACATGGCCGAAAACATCATCCACCTGGTGCTGGCCCGCGTGCAGGGCGCGCCGGAGGGCGTCAAGGGCATCAGCCTGTTCGTGGTGCCCAAGTTCATGGTCAACAAGGATGGAAGCCTGGGCGCGCGGAATGACGCGCATTGCGTGAGCATCGAGCACAAGCTGGGCATCAAGGCATCGCCCACGGCCGTGCTGCAGTTTGGCGACCACGGCGGCGCGGTGGGCTACCTGGTGGGCCAGGAGAACCGGGGCCTGGAGTACATGTTCATCATGATGAATGCGGCCCGCTACGCCGTGGGCATGCAGGGCATCGCGATCTCCGAGCGCGCCTACCAAAAGGCTGTGCAGTACGCCAAAGACCGCGTGCAGAGCCGCCCCGTGGACGGCAGCATCAACGCCAGCGCCGCCATCATTCACCACCCTGACGTCAAGCGCATGCTCATGACCATGCGCGCTACCGTTGAGGGTTGCCGCGCCATGGCCACGGTGGCGGCTGCGGCGTTTGATGCCGCACACCACCACCCCGATGCCGACACGCGCAAGCAGAACCAGGCGTTCTATGAATTCATGGTGCCGCTGGTCAAGGGCTACAGCACCGAGACCAGCCTGGAAGTGACCAGCCTCGGTGTGCAGGTGCATGGTGGCATGGGCTTCATCGAAGAAACCGGCGCGGCCCAGTACTACCGCGACGCCAAGATCCTGACCATCTACGAAGGCACCACCGCCATCCAGGCCAACGACCTCGTCGGCCGCAAGACGGCACGCGATGGCGGGCAGGTGGCCAAGGGCATCGCCGCGCAGATCGAGAAGACCGAGGCCGACCTGCTGGCCAGTGGCACGCCCGCTGCGCTGGCCGTGGCCAAACGCCTGACGGCGGCGCGCAAGGCGCTGCTCGACGTGATCGACTTTGTAGCCGGTGGCACCAAGGCCCAACCCAACGCCGTGTTTGCGGGCAGCGTGCCCTACCTGATGCTGGCGGGCAATGTGGTGGCGGGCTGGCAGCTGGCACGCAGCCTGCTGGTGGCGCAAGACCTGTTGCACAAGGGACAGGACGAAGCCTTCATGCGCGCAAAAATCACCACGGCCCAGTTCTATGCCGACCACATCCTGGTGAAGGCCCCAGGCCTGCGCGACAGCATTGTGGAAGGCGCGGCCAGCGTGACCGAGCTGGCGCTGGAAGCCTTCTGAAGGACTGGCGTGCCGTGAGGAGACAGGCCACCTGCGGGGCAGGGGCCTTGATATAAAAATGATAGCTACGGACGCATGATTCACTAGCGCATCCGGCCTATTCCATCCCTATTCTTGTTCTGGAAGTTGTTGCCATGTCCAAACTGCCTCCCGTGTTGCAAAACCTGTCGCTGCCCGTCATCGGCTCGCCGCTGTTCATCATCAGCAACCCCAAGCTCGTGATCGAGCAGTGCAAGGCCGGTGTGGTGGGCTCCATGCCCGCGCTCAATGCCCGCCCTGCCGAACTGCTGGACGAGTGGCTGGCCGAGATCACCGAGACCTTGGCGGCCTACAACAAGGCGAACCCCGACAAGCCTGCTGCGCCGTTTGCCATCAACCAGATCGTGCACAAGAGCAACGATCGGCTGGAGCACGACATGCAGGTGTGCGCCAAGTACAAGGTGCCGATCATCATCACCAGCCTGGGTGCGCGCGAGGACGTGAACCAGGCCGTGCATGCCTGGGGCGGCGTGGTGCTGCACGACATCATCAACAACAAGTTCGCGCACAAGGCGATTGAGAAGGGCGCTGACGGCCTGATCGCCGTGGCGGCCGGTGCTGGTGGTCATGCTGGCACCAAGAGCCCGTTTGCGCTGATCCAGGAAATCCGCCAGTGGTTCGACGGCCCGCTGGCGCTCAGCGGCTCTATTGCCAGTGGCGGCGCAGTGCTGGCTGCACAGGCCATGGGGGCGGACTTTGGCTACATCGGTTCGGCCTTCATCGCCACCCATGAGGCCCGCGCCAGCGAGGCCTACAAACAAGCCATCGTGGACGGCAACTCGGACGACATCGTCTACAGCAACCTGTTCACGGGCGTGCATGGCAACTACCTGGCGCCCTCGATCCGCGCGGCCGGCATGGACCCGGACAACCTGCCCGAGTCCGACCCCAGCAAGATGAACTTTGGCGGCGACGCCAAGAAGGCCTGGAAGGACATTTGGGGCTGCGGCCAGGGCATCGGCTCCATCAACGCCGTGACCAGCACCGCCGAACTGGTCGCCAAGCTGCGCAGTGAATACGAGGCGGCCCGCGCCCGTCTCAAGCTCTGAATCTGCGCTCTGTGTGAGGGGCGGTGGCTTTGTGCCTCTGGGGGCGTTCGGCCGTCCTTCTTCCCTAACCCCGCCGTTTGTTTCGCCCGCCATGTGTATCCGCACATGGCGGGCGAATGTCTTTGTGGGATGTGTTCGAGCGGTGTCTTTGCGGTGACGCACCCGAGGGGAAACCCGCGTGAGGAGGAGAAGTCCCCTACCGATAATGGTGATGAAAAATAATCAATGAATGCTGGTGCCACGTTCGCCGGCCTTGTCACCATGTTGCGAGGGAGATGCCTGATGTTCCGTGCTTTTGTGTGCCTGCTGGCCGTGTGCGCCACCACCCTGGTTCATGCCCGCAATGAAGGCGTGACCGCCGATGAAATCCGGCTGGGTGCCTCGGTCGTGCTGTCGGGGCCGCTCGGGCCGCAGACGGCGCAGTACGGCGAGGGCTCGCGACTGCTGTTCGATGCGGTGAACGCGCAGGGCGGGGTACATGGCCGCATGATCCGGTACACCACGCTCGATGATGCTTTCGACCCGCAAAGGGCCGTGGAAAACACGCGCCAGCTGCTGGAGAACGACAAGGTGTTCATGATTTTCCATAGCACCGGTACGGCGCAGACGGCGGCCATCCTGCCGCTGATCAAGGAGCAGCGCACTGTGCTGTTTGGCCCCGTCACAGGCGCCTCGGTGTTTCGCGAGGCGTTCAATCCATATGTGTTCCATGTGCGTGCGGGTTATGCCAACGAGGCCAGCAAGATCGTGTCGCAGCTGCGCCAGCAAGGCATCACCCGTGTGGCGGTGTTCTTTCAGGACGACGGCCTGGGCAAGACACTGGCAGGTGAGCTCAAGAAAGCTTCGGACGAGGAGAAGCTGCCCTTTGTGGCCGAGATCAAGGTGGACCCCAAGCAGCCCGACTTTGCCGCCGCCGCACAGGCGACCGAAAAAGCCCAACCCCAGGCTGTGATCGTGGCGACCGGCGGCACCACTTTCACGAGCTACATCAAGGCGGTGCAGGCCACGGCGGCGCGTCCTGCCTACTACGGGTTCTCCGTGGCCAGCATGGACGTGATCCAGCGCGAACTCAGGGACAAGGCGCGGGGCATCATCCTGGCGCAGATCATGCCTTCGCTGCGCAACACCACTATCCCGGTGGTGGCCGAATATCTGAGCCTGCTGCGTGCCAAGTCGCCCGGCGCTCAGCCCTCGGCTTCGCAGTTTGAAGGTTTTGTCCACGCACGCTTGCTGGTGGAAGGGCTACGCCGCACGGGGCGCAACCTGACTACCGAGTCGTTCTCCAAAACGATGGAAGACGCGGGTGAAATTGCTTTTGGTCGTTTCAGCGTGAAGTATTCGCCGCGCAACCACAATGGGTCGACCTATGTGGAGCTGGCTATCGTGGACGCGGAAGGCAGTCTGCGTTACTGAGGGTCTCCACGCCTCGCGCGGTAGGGGGACTCTCGTTCATCGAGCCCGCTGCAGGTGATGGCAGACCAGCGGGAGACAGTGCAGCTGTGCAAAAAATCCTCTAACGGAGGACAATAGCGGGTTTTGTTGTTCCATCCTCGGTCCAGTTCGTCTTGCTGCTTTGCGTAGCAGGCGAATCAGCGCGGAGGGAATCCGGATATCCAGCGGCGCACTGCCCGCAGGGATTCAACACCTCGCCCTATGTCCTCGTCCACATCCCGCACACCCTTGATCGACATGATCAAGGGCATGGCTTGCGCCACCATCGTGTGGCACCACTTGGCCTTTTATGGCCCGATGTCCGACATCGCCCATCCCTTGGCTCCATCACTCATAGCGTGGCTATATGACTATGGGCGCATGGCGGTGCAGGTGTTTCTGGTGTTGGGTGGGTACCTGGCTGCTGCGAGCCTTGCGCCCCAGGGCTTTGCGCGTTTCGATCATGCGGGCACCGCCATTGCCAAACGCTTCGTGCGGCTGGTGGTGCCTTATGCAGTGGCGTTGATGCTGGCGGTGGTGGTCGCCGCCCTCGTGCGACCTTGGATGGAGCACCACTCCGTGCCCGACCAACCCACCTTGTCCCAACTGTTGGCGAACGCCTTGCTGCTGCAGGATATCGTGGGTGAAGGCGCTTTGTCGGCTGGCGTGTGGTACGTGGCCATCGACTTTCAACTCTTTGCGCTGACCGTGCTGATGCTGGCCGGTGTACGTGCGCTGCCTGTGCGCTGGGTACAGCACCATGCAGCGGCCTTGTCGCAGGGGCTGGTGCTGTTGGTGACTGCTGCCTCGCTATGGGTTTTCAACCGCATCGCGGGTTTGGACATGTGGGCGCTGTACTTTTTTGGTGCCTACGGCCTGGGCATGTTGGCCTACTGGGCGGTGCGGGCGCCGCAGGCGCAGGCATGGGTCTGCCTCATGGTGCTGCTGGTGGGGGCAGCGCTGGCGGTGGATTTCCGGGCACGCATTGCCGTGGCTGCGGTCACGGCCTTGTGCCTGGTGGTGGCCATGCGCTCTGCGCGCATGCGCAGCTTTTCCGGTGTGTCGCCGCTCGTAAAGCTCGGCCAGATGTCGTACTCGGTGTTTCTGGTGCACTTTGCCGTGTGCTTGCTTGTGAACGCGGTGGTCAGCCACCTCTGGCCTGCATCACCAGCGCTGAACGCCGTGGGCATGCTCCTGGCGTTTGGGCTGTCGCTGGCAGCTGGGCGTCTGTTGTATCTGCGAGTGGAGCGTCATGTGCCATCGTGGTCAACGGCCTTGCGCTGGCAGCTGGGGCTGGTGGGGGCGGGTATGCTGGTGGTCATTACCAGCAACTGGGCATAGCCCCTAGGCTGAGACCGCAGGGGCAGGCCGACTGGGCTGTTTTTTGAGCGCGCTATATCCTTCAGCCCAGTGCAGTGCTATCGCAAAAGCTTGCGTTCCCGCCGTTTGCGTTGCTTGTCCAGAAACCACGCCATGAAGGGCAGCAGCAGCATCGAGCCGGGGATCACCCAAATAAAAAGATAAGGGCTGACCGAAGAGGCAGACCGCATCACATCCCGCAGGTGGGCACGTTCCTCGGCACTCCAGGTGCCCTGGCGGCGCTGCTGCACCAGCCAGACCACCGAGCCTTTCATGGTGGCCATCTCGCGGCGCAAGCGGCTCTTTTCTCTGCTGTTGCCCGCGAGAAAAGAACAAAACCATTCCGGCGCCCGCTCCATGCGACGCTGGAATGCCAGGGTTGAATCCGGGTCGAATGCGTCGGAACTTTGCTGGCTTTGGGGGCGTTGCGAAGAAGTCATGTTATGCAGCATTGTCTCTGGGGATGCAGGTAACAACAAATGGACATTGCTGAAACATACTTCAACTGCGCAAATGGACCTTTGCTGACGGTTTGGTTGTAAACATGCTCGAGGGGTCCGTAGACGGCCTCAAGTCATGATCGCTTGCGTGAAGCAAAAACCGAATGCGCTGGCATCGCCACAAACATTAGTCAACCAGTGGTTAGCGCGGCCCTGAGCGCATGGAGTTCAGACAGGGGCACTGGGCTCCCGCCCGCGTACTTGTCTTTGATGGAACTTGTCAGCGCAGTGTGAGGACGCAACTGCATGCTCGAGGCTGTTGAACTTCTCTTTGGCGCTCGACGGTCAATCCGAGCGCACAAGCGGTTCGGCTGCGCCTACCCTAAATACCAGTCGCTTCGTAAGATATGTGCATGAAATCTCGATCTTCATGTGGCGCAATCCGCTACCAACCATCCACTCAAAATGTGGATATTCACCGAAACGAAGGCGGCTTCACTTTGGTGGAGATCTTGGTAGCCATCGTAATTTTGGCCTTCGGCATGTTGGGGACCGTGGGCATGCAAGCATTTGCACTTCAGGCTAATCGTGATGCCCGTCTTCAAGCTCAGGCAGTGGTTTATGCCCGCGAGTTAGCTGAAATGATGCGTGGCAACAAAGAAATTGCCGTAAAAACCACTGCGGCTGCTAATCCCTACTTGGTGACGTCAATGACTATTTCATCGCCTAGCTATTGCATGGCTGTCGGTAATGCATCTACCGGTTGCACATCCACGCTGGATGTTGCCACTGCAGAAATGACGGATTGGCTGGCTCGCGTAGCGGCTGATCTGCCCGACGCTCGCGTCACTGTGTGTTTTGACGGCACTCCATACGACTCCAGTGGCCTTCCTCAATGGACCTGCAACGCAACGGGGGCTGATGAAATCGTGTTCATCAAAATCGGTTGGACGCGGACTGTGACGGACAAAAGCCAAACCGGCAGCGCAGCACTCGAAAGGGCAAGCGACAGCGCGAGCCGACCCTACGTAGTGGTTCCTGTGACCAGTGGGAACGTGACATGATTAAGCGCTCAACTTTCCGTGATGGATTTGGGAGGCGCCACCGAGTGACTAGCCTCCAAAAAGGGGTCACTCTCATTGAGCTGATGGTGGCTATGGCTCTAGGCTTGTTGATTGCTCTTGCGGCCGCTGCTTCTTTGTTGATTTCTCGCCAAGGGTTTACTGCAGTTGATGCAGCCTCGCAGTTGCGTGATAACGGGCGGTATTTGCAAAGCCTTACGCAGCGCCTCGGCGTGCAGGCTGGTTATAGAGATATCAGGTTTGCAACCGATACAACTGCCAAAACAAATCAATCGTACGGAGCGGGCACTCCCCCGCCAAACGTTTTTGGATTGAATAATGCCTCCCGTACATCTACTGCGACTTGGGATTCAGGTACTACACGCACATCCGGACAGGTTGGCTATGGAAGTGATATTCTGGTACTGAGGCATCAAACTAGCTCGTCAACTCCGGATGCTACAGCCTCAGACAGTACCATGATTGACTGCGCGGGTGTTGCATCTACGGCGATCCCTACAGGACTGGATGATAAACTGGTCAGTATTCTCCATGTGGGCGTCGGATTAGACGGCGAGCCTTCTCTTTTGTGCTCGCGATCGGATACTGGTGCAGCGCCTTATGACGTGCAGCCTATTATTTCTGGGGTCGAGAATTTTCAGGTTCTTTATGGTGTCGATGGTATTGCGCCAGGGAACACAACTGTACCTATTCCATCCACTTCAGCTGACTCGATTCCCGAGCGATATTTACGGGCAGATCAGCTTACGGTCGCTGGCAATGATGCTGCTACATATGCTAATTGGCAGCGTGTCAGAAGTATAAGAATTGGCGTCGTACTGCGTGGACCACCTGGCTCTGCTATCGATAGCAGCAGCCAAACTTTTTATCCCCTGGGAATTTCTAAAGGATCTGCGAGTGGCACCAAAGGATCCGGTTTTGCCAACAACACGACAGACCCAGGTACTGTTTACACGCCTACAACGGATAATCGTTTGAGGCAAGTCGTTACGTTTACGGTACATCTGCGCAATTTTCAGGGCGAGTACTGATATGAAAAAAGCATATTCGCAGAAAATAAATCAAATATCAATGAATCAGCACGGGCTCTCGCTGATCGTTGTGATGCTAATTCTTATCGTGGTTTCGGTGCTTGGTGTGGGGGGCATACAGATATCCATGATGGGCGAGCGTGGGACTCGAAATGAAAGAGATATGCAGATCGCTTGGCAGGGGGCTGAAGCAGGCTTGATAGATGCAGAGTTTGATATTGAAGGCCTCCCTGCAGCCTCTCCAAACAAGCGCAATACTATATTCAAGCGAGGTGATGTAGATCTCGCTAAGTTCATAGACAACTGTGGCGACTCGGGACAAAGTGTTGGTCTATGTGCGCTGAAAGAAGCTGGTAAACCTGCATGGTTGACTGTTGATTTCACGGATTCGAGCACTGGTGCGAAGTCGGTACAGTTGGGCACATACACAGGACGGGATTTTCCGTCGGGAGTCAAGGGTATACAGCCAGCAAAGCCACCTCGCTATGTCATAGAACCCATTCTTGACCGATACGGCGTGAAATCTTATAGAACCACCGATCCCACGGCAGGGTCTGGTCCCTCCTATATCTATAGAGTCACATCGATGGGGTTTGGTCCTAATGGAGAGACGCAAGGTGTGGTTCAGATGATTTATAGAAATTGAGTGGTGAAACGAATATGTCAAAATTGTCTGAAAATCTGGTGATTGTCGGCGCAAACATGCGTCGGAAATTTCAAGATGTATTGCCCGGCACGCGAGCCGCATATCTTGCGTGGGGGTTGGCGCCACTTGTTATCGCTGTTTCTTTTGTCGCAATTGGAAGCGGAACTCCCCCTGCGATTCCGGCTGTGGCGCTTGCCACAGAGCCTTTGTATGCGGCTGTCGTCGTCGATAAGCCAGCTTTGGCGCTTGCGTTGTCTGTCGAATTTCCAACTGTTGGAGCCCAATACACTCCTGGTGGCAGTACGGATAATACCTACAACTCTGCAAAGGAGTATCTGGGTTATTATGATGCTGAAAGTTGCTATTCTTATAATGATGCCCCTTTAGAGACGCCTACTGGTACACAAACTGTTGCCGACTACAAGCGCTTTGACCGTATCGGCGCGGCTGCGGCTCGTAAATGTTCGAATGCATTCAGTGGTAATTTTTTGAATTGGGCGTCGAGTTCAGCGATTGACATGCTTCGCCTCGCTCTGTCCGGCGGGGATCGGTATATCGATACGGCATCTCTGACAATTTTGCAGCGTGCCGTTATTCCTAATGGTGATCCCACTTGTATGTGGAACAGCACCAACTTTCCAGCGAAGCAATTGTCAAAAGATGGTGGTGGCGCTGGGACTTACTGGGGGGCCGTTCCCACTGCCATGATCACTGCCGCTAACGGCAGTGACATCTACGTTGCCAACACTCTGAATCGTATTTATTTTGGAACTTCCCAAACGGGAGGTTGTGGCAACACTTCAGCATATACATTGGGTGCAAGTACCAGTTCCACGGCCATTGGTCCGATTACAAACAGCACGTCCAATCGGCCCAGCAGCTCCACACTATGTGCTGCTGAAAATGCAACATGCAGTTTCACAGGCGTGAAAGAGGTCTGGTATGGTGCAAAATCTGGTGGAACCAATAAGTGGAAAGTAGCGCCCGCATACAATGGTGTTTCATGCACCAATGCGGTTTTTGGAGATCCTTGGTCGGGTCAATCCAAGAGTTGCTATATTGCTGACTACTCCGGGTCTTGGACACCGCCAACATCCACAGCAGCGCTAAATTCTGATGGATTTTTCTATGCTCGGGTACAAGTATGTAATGCTGTATCTGGCACTTTGCAGGATTCTCGTAACTATAATTTTTGCAAGCAATACCCAAGCGGTAACTACAAGCCTACCGGTGTAATTCAAAAATACAGTGATCAAATGCGGCTCGCAGCATTTGGTTATTTGCTGGATCAAACAGCCAGTTATAACTCTGGTGGGCGCTATGGTGGAGTTCTTCGCGCACCCATGAAATATGTCGGGACGAAGACTTATAGTATTACTGGGCAGGATAATACTCCGTCGGGTGGAAATCCAAAAGCTGAGTGGAATGCGAATACGGGGGTTTTTTACGATAATCCGGACTCTAATTCTTCGCCCGCCATCAGCGGGGTTATCAATTATTTGAATAAATTCGGTCGCACTGGGCCTACACCCGGGGTATACAAGAAATATGACCCCGTTGGTGAGTTGCACTACGAGACACTTCGTTATTTGCAAGGCCTGCAGCCGAGCGCCGACTCTATCAGCGGCACCATTACGGCAACGATGGCAGATGGCTTCCCCTACTTTACATCCTGGACTGACCCATACGGAGATGGTCGTAGCAATGCTAGCGACTACTCTTGCGTAAAGAGTAATATTGTGGTTGTGGGTGATATAAACACCCACGATGGCAATCGTCTTCCTACTGCCAGTGCTGCCAATAATATTCCTGACATAAATTATTGGCGGGGTATTGTTCAGAAGTTCGAAAAAAATACCACTGGTACCTATTTGGATGGGCAGGGGAATACGCAGTCTATCTCAAATCCAAATACGGCAAATAACAGTGTGCCTACTGGGACTGATCGTAGTCAAATTATGGGCTCGGCGTATTGGGCAAGGACGCATGACATCCGAGGTGCAGGGTGGACAGCTGATTCAGCTAAACAGCGTCCTGGGCTACGTGTCAAAACTTTCGTGTTTGACGTGAATGAATATGGTGCTCAGAACGACGACAATACCCGCCGCACAGCCAATCAATTCTTTATGGCTGCTAAATATGGTGGATTTGAAACAGATCCTACCAATCCCGGTCAAAAACCATACAATGTCAAAGGTAATCCATTCAAAGATCAAAACAATGTAAATAATAATAATGTCTGGCAGAAAGCCAACGAGGCGGGTGAGGCTAATACTTATTATGTTTATAACACGTCGAAAACTTCTCCGGCTCGGGAAGTGCTCACCGCTTTCGATGAGATCTTCAGTAGAGCTTCTACAAGTGCCCGAAGCGTTGCGGGCGGGGGGTTGAGTACTGGAAGCAAGGTTACTAGTAACTCTGTTTCTTACTCTGCGAAATTCGATACTAGTAACTGGAGCGGCGATGTGGTTGCCGAGCCTGTTACGCAGGACGCCAGCAATAATCTTGTTGTCGGCACTCAGCTTTGGAGTGCCGCTCAGCGGTTGGATAATATGATTTCGCCGGCCACCAATCGCAAGATCTTCGTGGGCCGTGTGGGGGCTACATCCACCACCACTGCCACCGCATTTACTTGGACAGCTATTGATACGGCGCTGCAAGATCAGTTGAATAAGTCAAGCCCTGCTGCTGCTTCAGATGGTCTTGGGGCTGACAGGCTTGCCTATCTCCGTGGTGACAGAACCAAAGAAGGGGCTCCCTTCAGAGTCCGTAGCTCTTTGTTAGGGGATATCGTAAATTCCAATATTTCATATTCTGGTGCGCCGTCAAAGGCGTTCACCGGAACCGGGTACACCGCATTCCGGGCCGCCTACGATTCGCGTACGCCAGCCGTTTTTGCAGGGGCAAACGACGGGATGCTGCATGCATTTAACGCCACGACAGGCGATGAGTTGTTCTCTTACATTCCCAGTTGGCTTGGACGTAATTTATCAGCCTTAACTGATCCTTCTTTTGCTAATAATCACCAAAACTATGTTGATGCCCCATCGGTAGTTTCAGAAGCTCAAGTCGCGAATACAGGGGCAAGTACTGATTGGAAGACGGTTCTCGTATCTGGTACTGGAGGAGGGGGCTCCGGAGTTTTCGCATTGGACGTATCCAATCCTTCCAATTTTAGTGCATCCAGTGTAATGTGGGAGTTCACTCGCGCCGACGATGAAGATATGGGTCAGGTTGTAGGCGAGCCAAAGATACTAAAAATAAAGACCAGTGGCACTAGCTCAACAGTTACATATCGCTGGTTTGCTGTAGTTGGTAGCGGGGTGAATAACTATGTTCCTGATGCGGATGGTAGATTTAGCGCTACTGGCAAGCCTGCACTCTTTCTGCTTGCGCTAGATAAGCCTTCTGGCGCAGCGTGGTCATTGGGTAATAACTACTACAAGGTTTCCGTCCCCACGGATTCCAGTTTGATTTCAAGCAATGCCACTGGACTAGCCAACTTTAGCGCTCTATATGGTACCCAAGGCGAGATGACCGATATCTACATGGGTGACCTTCATGGCGCTCTTTGGAGACTCAAATTTGCAGGCAAGGCGCCTTCAGATTGGAATATGGATAAATTGTCGTTCTTTGATAAGGGGAGCGCCGGTAGCCCTGTTCCTTATCCGTTGTACATCGCCCGTACCGGAGACGCGAGTCCTAAGGTGCAGCCTATTTTTGCAGCTCCAACTCCTTTTGCCGGTCCAATTGTCGGTGGGCTGGAGTCTTTTTATGTGGTTTTCGGAACTGGTAAATATTTGGAGTCAGGTGATAATATTTCCACAACAACCCAGTCTTTATATGCTGTCTATGACAATGGCACTACTACTGCCGATGATTCACCGGCAGGGGCGAGTGTTATTACCGGCCGAGGGCGCCTGCAAGCAGGTACAGTAAACACGACCACCAAGGCCATTGCGGTAAGCGCCTTCAAGTGGGGGCGCCCGGCGACCAATGCCGATACAACTAGCCGAGCTGGTTGGTATTTTGATTTGCCAGTGTCTGGAGAAAGAATCGATCAAGCTGCACTTGATCTAGGAACATTGTCGGCTGCTGTCAACTCTAAGATCCCCGGCTCTACTACTTCGGGGGCGGGTTCTTGCTCTAACACTCTGGGTAGTGGCAACCAATATTTCTTGAGTATCAACAGTGGGTCGGGGTCCTATGTTCCCTCTAGCCTCGGTTTACTTGGCCCCCCAGTGCTTCTATCGAGCGATTCAGAGACGGTGGTTACTCCTTCCGATAGCACCGGGCGGCGCGTTCGCACGACAACATTGCGTCGCTTTACTCAAGCGCAGAGCGGCATTGATACGAGCGCGCCTCCAGTTACGACAAAAGAAACTATTGGACGCTTAAATTGGCGGCAAATTTTTAATTATCAAGATATGAAGAATGCGCCATGAATAGAGTAAAAAAATATTCCGCAGGGTTCACGTTAATTGAACTCATGATTGTTGTAGCAATCATTGGCATACTAGCTGCTGTTGCTTATCCTGCTTACACTGACTCTGTCCTCAAGGGCCGTAGAGCACAGGGCAGGACTGCCGTGGCGCAGTTAATTCAGCAACAAGAGCGCTACGCCACTCAGCAGAATTGCTACCTCGGGTTCACCACGAATTCTTCGACGGGCGCCGCGACTGCCACCTCCCCCGGCTCAGCTTGTGGGGGAGTTACCGCAACGTCTGTGCCGTTTAAGACCTTTTCGGGTGATACGTTGGCAAATTCTCATTACATATTAAGTTCAGATACTTGTCCTGCCGGTTCTAGTACCCTTTCCATTGGCGATTGCGTTAGAGTGATAGCGACACCAGTGAAGGCCGATCCCCAGGTGGGGGCGTTGCAGATGACGACTACCGGTACGAAATCGTGCACGGGTACGGCTGCAGCAACGGACCCGAAACTATGTTGGCCATGATTATGAAAAATCGTAATGCTGGTTTTACCCTTATTGAACTTATTGTCACAATAGCTATCGCAGCAGTTTTGGCAGCGCTTGCTGTGCCTAGTTTTGTTCAATATCAGCGTAATTCAGAGCTTACCTCGCTAACCAATTCGTTATTGGCCGCGGTGAATGCCGCGAAAGGTGAGGCCATGAAGACAGGTAGGAATGCGTTTGTTGTTCCCAAGGGAACTGGCTGGAATAGTGGTTGGATCGTTTACGTGGATACGAATCGTGATAATGCTTACACTGAGGGGACTGACATAGCCGTTCAAACTCAAGACGCGCTCAAGAGTTATTTCAGCATCACCGGTAACAATATTGCCGCAGGTTCGACTCCTTATATTAAATTTGATAACTCGGGCTATTCCGTGGACAACAGCGCTGCCCCTGTGGCACTTAGTTTGACCATCGCTAGGACGGACGCACCTAGTACCAGTGCGCTGGAGGAAACCCGGCGTGTGGTAGTGGCCCGTACGGGCCGGGTGAGGGCGTGCAAACCGAGTGCCGATACAAGCTGCACCAGTTCAGCGACGCAATAAACAATCCGAGGAGCACCGCACGTATTTAGGCTATCGCGTTCCCTGAAATTTTGGGCGATACGTTCAATGTTGAGTGTTTTTAAATTGTTTGAGCGGTCCGCCTTGAGCTGCAGCTTCAACCGCAACTCGCAGCTGATGCAGGTCAATATCCAAACGAAAAACTGTCTTGAAATCAGGCACCCCCTGCCTCAAGTTCAGTCCAACTCGGAGGACATAGACCATGCGTCTCGACAAATTCACCACCAAATTCCAGGAAGCCCTGAGCGATGCACAGAGCATTGCACTAGGCAATGATCACGCCTACATCGAGCCGGTACATGTGCTGCAGGCCATGCTGCAACAGGACGATGGCCCGAAGGCGCTGCTGCAGCGTGCGGGCGCCAACGTACCCGGCCTGTTGGCGGGGGCCGAGGCGGCGGTTAAGCGCCTGCCTCAGGTGCAGGGCAACGACCAGGTACAAGGCGGCCCTGAGCTAGGGCGTGTGCTCCAGGCCACCGAGAAAGAGGCCATCAAGCGGGGTGACCAGTTCATCGCCAGCGAGCTGTTTTTGCTCGCCGTGATCGACAGCAAGGGAGACGCAGCAAAAATCGCCAAGGACAACGGCCTCACGCGCAAGAGCCTGGAGGCTGCCATCGACGCCGTGCGCGGCGGGCAGAAGATGGACAGCGCAGAGGCCGAAGGCCAGCGCGGTGCTTTGGCCAAGTACTGCCTGGATCTCACCGAGCGCGCTCGCCTTGGCAAGCTGGACCCCGTGATTGGCCGCGACGACGAAATCCGCCGTGCCATCCAGGTGCTGCAGCGCCGCACCAAGAACAACCCCGTGCTGATCGGCGAACCCGGCGTGGGCAAGACCGCCATCGTAGAAGGCCTGGCCCAGCGCATTGTGGCGGGCGAAGTACCCGAGAGCCTCAAGGGCAAGCGCGTGCTCAGCCTCGACATGGCCGCGCTGCTTGCGGGTGCCAAGTTCCGGGGGGAGTTTGAAGAGCGCCTGAAAAGCGTGCTCAACGAACTGGCCAAGGACGAAGGTCAGACCATCGTCTTTATCGACGAGCTGCATACCATGGTGGGTGCGGGCAAGGGCGAGGGCGCGATGGACGCGGGCAACATGCTCAAGCCCGCGCTGGCGCGTGGCGAGCTGCACTGCGTGGGGGCCACCACACTCGACGAATACCGCAAGTACATCGAAAAGGATGCTGCACTGGAGCGGCGCTTCCAGAAGATCCTGGTCGGCGAGCCCACCGTGGAGGCGACCATCGCTATCCTCCGCGGCCTGCAGGAAAAATATGAGGTCCACCACGGCGTGGACATTACCGACCCGGCGATCGTCGCTGCGGCCGAGCTGAGCAATCGCTACATCACGGATCGCTTCCTGCCGGACAAGGCGATCGACTTGATCGATGAGGCCGCGTCCAAGATCAAGATCGAGATGGACTCCAAGCCTGAGGTTATGGATAAGCTTGACCGCCGCCTGATTCAGCTGCAGATCGAGCGCGAAGCGGTGCGCCGCGAGAAGGACGAGTCCTCGCAAAAGCGCTTTGCGCTCATCGAGGAAGAGATCACCAAGCTGCAAAAGGAAATCGCCGACTACGACGAGATCTGGCAGTCTGAAAAGGCCCAGGCGCAAGGTAGCGCTCATGTGCGCGAGGCCATCGACAAGCTCAAGTTCCAGATCGAGGAATTCACTCGCAAAGGCGACTTCAACAAGGTGGCCGAGCTGCAATACGGCAAGCTGCCTGAGCTGGAAAAGCAGTTGAAGGAAGCCCAAGCGCAAGAGGCTGGCAAGGACGGCGCGCCCGCCACGCGCCGCCTGCTGCGCACGCAGGTGGGCGCCGAGGAAATCGCTGAAGTGGTGAGTCGCGCTACGGGCATTCCCGTGGCCAAGATGATGCAGGGCGAAAAAGACAAGCTCCTGCATATGGAGTCCAAGTTGCACGAGCGTGTGGTGGGCCAGCAAGAGGCGATTGCCGCAGTGGCCAATGCGATTCGCCGTTCGCGCTCGGGGCTGAGTGACCCCAATCGGCCCACTGGATCGTTCCTGTTCCTCGGCCCCACGGGCGTGGGCAAGACCGAGCTGTGCAAGGCGCTCGCGGGTTTCCTGTTTGACAGCGAAGACCACTTGATCCGCGTCGACATGAGCGAGTTCATGGAGAAACACTCGGTGGCCCGTCTGATCGGTGCGCCGCCCGGCTACGTGGGCTATGAGGAGGGCGGCTACCTGACCGAGGCCGTGCGCCGCAAGCCCTACAGCGTGCTGCTGCTCGACGAGGTGGAGAAGGCCCACCCGGACGTCTTCAACGTGTTGCTGCAGGTGCTGGACGACGGCCGCCTGACCGACGGCCAGGGCCGCACCGTGGACTTCAAGAACACGGTGATCGTGATGACGAGCAACATCGGCTCGCATCTGATCCAGGCCATGGTGGGGCAGGATTCGGAAGACATCAAGGAAGCCGTCTGGGGTGAACTCAAAAACCACTTCCGGCCTGAGTTCCTGAATCGCATCGATGAGACCGTGGTGTTCCATGCGCTGGATGCCCAGCACATTGCCTCGATTGCCAAGATCCAGTTGCAGCTGTTGCAATCCCGGTTGGCGAAGATGGATTTGGAGTTGCAGGTGTCCGACGCTGCCTTGGCAGAATTGGCCAAGGTGGGGTTCGATCCGGTGTTTGGCGCACGGCCGCTCAAGCGGGCGATTCAGCAGCGCATAGAGAATCCGCTGTCCAAGCTGTTGCTGGAAGGGCGATTCCCACCCAAGAGTGTGATTCCGGTCACCGTCAACCCTGTCCTGGAGCCTGGTGTGTTCCAGTTCGGAGTCGCCCCGCAAGAGTGATGTGGGCTCGGGAAGCGGTTGCGGTGTGATTCAGCACCGCAATCTGCATCCCAAGTTGTGAAGGAGAGGTGTCGTTTGAATGATTTTGTTGCGGGTGTCATGAGCCTTCTGTTGCGTCTGGTCGTCATGGCCATGGGGTTGGTCCTGTTTGCCAGCCTTTTGGTCGCGGCCATGTTGCTTGCGCTGGTGTGGGTGCTGCGTGCAGGCTGGGCGCGCCTGACAGGACGACCGGTGACGCCGTGGGTGATGGGTGTGGACCCACGCACAGGCTTCAGCACGGTCTTTCGGTCTACGCAGCGGTGGTCTGCTGGCCGCCGAGGCAATGGTGCGCCTGAAGGCGCCAGTGAAGACGCCGCCGCATCGCGCCGTGGCGGCATCCTGCCGGGGGCGGCACAGGTCACTGACGTAGAAGCACGCGAAGTGCGTTGATGTGGCAGTGGCGGCCGCTGCACTTTGGCTGCCACCAACCTCATCTCATGAGAGCCCCGTGGCACGAGCGTAAGCCAACGGGCATCAACCCTAGGGCGTCTGCCTTTTTGTGACGCGCCCATCGGGGTGTCTCCTATCATCCATCCATGACACCAGCCGATATCCGCGCACATTTCGATCTTCAGTTCCAGGCCAGCCGTGCGCACGTGGACGTGCCGCTGCTCGTGCGGCGAGAGCGTTTGCTGCGCTTGCGCAAGTTGCTCGATGAGAATGGGCCTGTGCTGGCGGCGGCCGTGCAGGCCGACTTTGGCATGCGGTCACCCCGCCTCACGGAGGTGGCAGACTTCTTGGTGCTGCGCACCTTGCTGTCGCACACGCTGCGCCACTTGGCAAAGTGGGTCAAGCCCCGAAAGGTGCATACGCCGATTCACCTTCAGCCGGCCCACGCCTTCATCCAGCGCCAGCCCATGGGGGTGGTGGGGGTGATTGCACCGTGGAATTACCCGGTGCAACTGGCCCTGGCACCTGCCATCACCGCGCTGGCTGCGGGCAACCGCGTGATGCTCAAGCCCAGCGAGTTGACGCCCCATACCTCGGCCCAATTGGCGCTACTGGTGGCGCAGTTCTTTGCCCCCGACGAATTCTGTGTAGTGCAGGGAGACGCCAACCTGTCCGCATTGTTTGCCTCGTTGCCTTTCGATCATCTGGTGTTCACAGGCTCCACGGCGGTGGGCCGCAAGGTGGCGCAGGCGGCAGCGCAGAACCTGACACCGACCACGCTGGAGCTGGGCGGCAAGTCGCCCTGCATCATCGACGGCCATTGCGACATGGCGGACGCGGCCGTCAAGATTGCGCACGGCAAACTGCTCAATGCGGGGCAAACCTGTATTGCCCCCGACTACGTGCTGCTGCCGCGCGGCCGTGAGGGCGAATTTGCGCAGGCTTACCGGGCCGCAGTGGCGCGCCTGTTCCCCACCATCGAGGGCAACGCCGACTACGCCTCCATCATCACGCCCCGCCACCATGCCCGTTTGCGCACAATGCTGCAGCAGGCGCAAACACAAGGGGCAGAGGTGCACACGATCGACCCTACCGACGGCAAACCTATGGTGCCCACCGTGGGAACGCTGGGCGACGGTGCAAGCCGCCAGATGCTGCCCACGCTGGTGTTTGGTGCCACCTCGAAAATGCAGCTCATGCAGGAGGAAATTTTTGGTCCCATCCTGCCCGTGATCTTGTACGAGCGGCTGGACGATGCCATTGCCCACATCAACAGCGGGCCCCGCCCGTTGGCGCTTTATTGGTTTGGCCAGAGCGAGGCCGTGCGCGACGACGTGTTGCGCCGCACCGTCAGCGGCGGGGTGACGGTGAACGACACGCTGATGCACATTGCGCACGACAACCTGCCGTTTGGCGGTGTGGGGGACAGTGGCTGGGGCGCCTACCACGGTGAGCAGGGGTTCCTGCGCTTCTGTCACCAGAAGTCGGTGCTGGTGCAGTCGCGCTGGGCCATGGGCTCGCTGTTCTATCCGCCCTATGGGGCCAAGTTCGACCAGGTCATGGGGCTGCTGCGCCGCTGGTTGTAGTGCTTTGTGTGAGTTGCCCGGGTGCTGTCTGACCGTCTTCCGGTTCGTCGTCCACCATGGCAGCAGGCAGCGGCGGTTGGGTGATGAGCTGCACCATCGCATCGCGCAGCTGGCCGGTGGACACCGGCTTGTGCAGTAGCAACGCGGAGGTGGACTGCGCGTCGCGCAGGCGCTGGGGCGAGGTGTCACCCGTCATGATGATCGCGGGCACGTTGGTACCCAGGTAGGCTCGCAGCGCCTGCAGTACCTGTTTGCCGGTTTCTTCATGGCGCAGACGGAAGTCGGTGATGATGATGTCGGGCGTCACGTCCTCCAGGACTTCCAGGGCGTCTGCGCTGGATTCTGCCGTCATGCACTGGCAGCCCCAGCTTTGCAGCAATGACTGCATGCCCAGGCGCACGGCCTCGTCATCGTCGATGGCCAGCACCTTCAGGCCTACCAGGCTGCGGCCGTCCTGGGGTGTGGTGGCATCGTCCTCCAGTGCTCCCTGCCAGCGGTCAAGCCACAGCCTGAAGACAGACCCCTTGCCAGGCTGCGAGCGCAACTCCACGGAGGTCCGCATTTCACGCGCCAGGCGCTGCACGATGGCCAGGCCCAGGCCCAGGCCTTTGCGGCGGTCACGCTCCGGGTTACCGAGCTGGTGGAACTCCTTGAAGATGTGTTCCCACTGGTGCCCGGGGATACCCGCCCCGGTGTCCCACACCTCCAGCGCCAGCCGTTTTCCGCGCGTGCGGCAGGCAATCAGTACACCGCCCTGGGCGGTGTAGCGCAGGGCGTTGGAGATGAAGTTGTGCATCACCAGGCCGACCAGGGAGCGGTCGGCAAACGCGGCGGCAGAGGTCTCGCGGGTGCGGTACACCAGGCCGGCCGTGTCGGCCTGCACGCCAAACTCCTGCTCCAGCGCAGTGAGTAGGGGCTGCACCGCAAACGCGGCTGGCCGCACCTTGACCACGCCGGCCTCCAGCCGGGAGTAGTCGAGCAGGGTGGTGAGCATCTCGGCCGCAGCGCCTGATGCGGCATGCGCATGTTTCAGTACGGTGCGCTGGTGGTCATTGAGCGGGCTGCGGTGCAGCGATTCCAGAAACAGACCCATGGCATGCAAGGGCTGGCGCAGGTCATGGCTGGCAGCCGCCAGAAAGCGAGATTTGTCCCGGTCGGCCTGCTCGGCGGCTTCTTGCGCCGCCAGGGCCCGCTGCGATTCGGCCCGCAGCTGGCTGACCAGGCGTTCGTTTTCCAGCTTGAGTGCAATGCTGCGCCTTGTGGCACGGTCGGCCGTGCGTGCCTGCAGGCAAGTCAGCGCGTAATACACCCCGGTCAGGAACAGCGCAGGCCACATCACGGGCCCACCCGCCAGCGCCACTGACAGCATCACGCCGCCGATGGCGCTGGTGAGGTAGGTGACGTAGGCCCGGTACAGCGGCGCGCCAAGCCCGAGCGCTCCCGACGACACGGTGCTGATGATGCCGATGGCGTAGATGACGCTGTCGGAGTTGCCCCAGTACAGCACCACATAGCCCAGGCTGCCCCAGCTCAGGCCCATGGCCGCCATGCAGGCGATGAGCTTGCGCGCGGCCTGCGGCGCAGGATCCACAAACGGTGCAATGCTGCGCAGCGCGAGGTACACCCCGGCCACCACCAGCGTGTGCGAGACCAGCCATACCGTAATGGCCTGCGTGTCTGCCACGCGGGCCATAACCCAGAGCGTGCCCAGGGCCGTGGCCAGCGATGCCAGCAGCGTCATCGGAAAGTTCTGTCGCAGCAGGGCCACCTGTTCGCGCAGGACCTCGTCGCGCTCCCACACCGGCCAGCCCCAGCGCGTGGGTGGTATCACCGGTTCAAGGGGCAGCGGACTGGTTTCAGAGGGGGTCATGAAGCTGCGGGGTGGACAGGCCCAGGCGCTGGGCTGCCAGCAGCGCAGCGCTGCGGCTGTTGACGCCCAGCTGCGCAAAGATGGCCGCCACATGCACACGCACCGTGTTCTCGCTCAGCCCCAGGTCGCGGGCGATCACCTTGTTCGGCCTGCCCGTGCACAGCAGCGACAGCACATCCAGCTGCCGTGCCGTGAGGGATGGCGTGTCGGGCCCCCGCACCGTGGCGCTGTTGCCGCTGTTGATCGGAAAACACGGCTGGCCTGACAGCGCGCAGCTGATGGCCTCCAGGATGTCCTCGGCGCTGGCGGACTTGGGTAAAAAGCCATCGGCCCCGCGCGCGCGCGCTTCGTGGATGGCATCGGGTGCCACGCTGGCCGACACCAGAACGATGCGCGCCCGGGGGCACGCCTGTCGCAACAGTCGCAGGCCGTCCAGCCCGCTCATGCCGGGCAACTGGATGTCCAGCAGGACCAGGTCGATCTCCGCCTGCTGCAGTGCGCAGGCATCGGCGATCGATCCGGCCTCGGCAATGCTGCCCACGCTGGGGTGGTCCTGCACGATCAGGCGTAGCCCCGTGCGGAACAGGGTGTGGTCATCCACAAGCAAAAGACGGGCAGTCATACAGGCAAGTATTGCGCACAACCGGGTGTTGCGGGCTAGTCCATTTGTGCGATGGACGCACGGATGTGCACTTTCTAGACTTTCCGTCAAGCATTGAAAAGCACTTTGGGTGCGCACCAATGCGCAAACCTTCGTAACCACACTCCGTTTTCAAAGGGTTCCCATGACGATCAATGCACACACCCATGGCGCCAGCACCTCCGAAGCAGGCCTGCACCACAGCGAACGACGACCCGCGGCCAGCCCCGGCGCAGCCCATTCGGGCACGGGCCTGGGGGGCAACAGCGTGGCGCTCATCGTGCAGGAGCACTGCCCTGACATGCTGGCGGCAGCCGGCGTGGTGATCGAGCACCTGGACGCCCAGGCTGGCACCTGGCAGTTCTCTGCCGACGCTGGGCAGACCTGGCGTGGCATCCGCACCGACCTGATCAACCGGCCGGGCAACCTGGGCCTGGCGCTGGACCGCGACGCGCGCCTGCGGGTGCTGCCCTTTGGCGGCCACCGGGTGACGGGGGCACGGGTGGCGTTCCATACGGTGCAGCGCAGCCATGGCCAGGGCAACGGCAGCTACCGCGCGTATGCCAGCGAAGACCGCGATGGCGGTTCGCGCACCGTCACCCTGGTGCTCAGCCTCGCGGCCATCAACGGCGCCCCACCGGCAGTGCATGTGCCCCGCCCCCGCAACAAGCGCGCGATGGTGCAGCGCGCAGCGGCAGCGGCCACTGCGGCTGCGGGCAGCGCCTTGTCGGGCGCCATGGTCATGGCCTGAGGGTCGGCTGCGGGCCCCTGCGCATGCGGGGCGTGTGGGGCGAAAAGCGAGGCAGGGAGGCGTGACCGACAGGGCTGCGCTACCCGCCTGTCAGGGTGGAAAAACCGTTTGCGGCGACAATGCCGGTCCTTTTGTTTTTTCATTCCCCGTTTTCGTTCGGTTTTTTCATGTCAAGTATCCAGGTTCGTCCCGCTACGCTTCGCGATGCCAAAGCCATCGCCCAGATCCACACTGTCTCTGCCCAAGAGGCTTACAAAGGACTGGTGCCAGACGAGCAGTTGAAATCCATGTCGGTCGAAAAGCGCCAGGCCTACTGGCGCGAGGCCATTGAATATTGCGAGCCCCAGGTCCAGGTGGCGGTCGATGGCGAGAAGATCGTCGGCTTTGTCGGCTACGACCGCTCGCGCGATGAAAAGTCCCGCCCCACCACTGGTGAAATCTGGGCCATCTACGCGGCCCCCACCCATTGGAACCAGGGCGTAGGCCTAGCCCTGTGGGACGCCGCCCGTGACGGCCTGCAAGAAGAAGGCTGCACCAACGTCACCGCCTGGGTGCCGCTGCGCAATGAGCGCGCCCTGCGCTTTCATGAGCTGGCCGGCTTCAAGCGCGAGCTGTCCACCGCCAAGACCGCCGTGATCGGCGGCGTGAAGATCGAAGAAGTGCGCCTGAAGCGCCCGATCAACGCTTAAAGTGCGACGACACCCCCCTGCGTCGCTGCGCTCGTTCCCTCCGCTCTGGCTTCGCTGCGCTGCGCGGACAGGGGGACGATGCCTTCGCTGCAGGGCGGCCCTTGCTCGGCATCCCCGGCCTGCCGCGCGCCTGTTTCCCATACTACGGACTGTGCGCGGCACTGTCAGACTCTGATGCCAACAAATCCTTCCACCATCCACTGGACCCACCAGGGCCAGCCCCAGCAAGCCCTGTGGCGCTCCGAGAGTGGCGCCTCCGCGCCGCGCCGGGTAGAGGGGGCTGACGACACGCTGGCCGCCGACACGGCTTACCGCATGGCCTGTGAGGGGACGGGGTTGCTGTGGCAGGGTGATTTCCAGAACGCGCGGCACCTGCTGCAAGCGCTGATGCGCCGGGCCGACAAGAAGCCCCGCAAGGCGGCTGCAAAAGCGTCCCAGAAACTGGCGGCGGCCACGGCGGCCGAAGCGTTTCACCTGCACCGCCAGGCACAAGCGCAGCGCGCGCGGGTGCTGGCATCGGTGCTGATTCCGCTGGAGGGGGACTACAGCATTGCGCTGCGTCGCGCGCCCGACTGGCGCCAGGCCTGCACAGAGGCCTGGGGGCCTGCGACCGGCGAGCGCTCGGTGGCCACGCTGCGCGAGCTGCTGGGGCTGGTGGGCGCGCATGAGTGGCGCAAGAAAGGGGTCGAAATCCCTGCGCTGGGTGCTCCGCCGCTCAACCGCATTCACCCGCACTATGGTGTGTTCTCGCCGGTGCGTGGCGAATACGTGGGGCTGGTGGCAGCAGCACCTTTGCCCAGCAAGGCCCTGGCGTTTGATATTGGCGTGGGCACGGGGGTGTTGTCGGCCGTGCTGGCACGCCGTGGCGTGCAGCGCGTGGTGGCCACCGACCAGGATCCCCGGGCACTGGCCTGTGCGCGCGAGAACCTGCAGCGCCTGCAGCTGCTCGACCGTGTCGAGTTGCAGCAAGCGGACCTGTTTCCACCGGGCCGGGCGCCGCTGGTGGTGTGCAACCCCCCCTGGGTGCCGGCGCGCGCCAACTCGCCCATCGAACACGCCGTGTACGACGAAGGCAGCCGCATGCTCAAGAGCTTTCTGGCGGGTTTGTCGGCACACCTGGAGCCCGGCGGCGAGGGCTGGCTGATCCTGTCGGACCTGGCCGAACACCTGGGCCTGCGCCCGCGCGAACATCTGCTGGCCTGGATTGCCGAGGCGGGCCTGGTGGTGCGTGGCCGCCACGACGTCAAGCCGGTGCATGCCAAGGCCGCCGACGCGCAGGATGCGCTGCACGCTGCGCGTGCGGCCGAGGTCACGTCTCTGTGGCGGCTTGCTGCGGCCTGAACCCGCACAGACCGGCTCAAGACCGGCTCAATCAAGCAGCGCAGGCTGCGTAGTGGCAAAGTTTTCAGCCACCGGGCTGGCTGGCAGCAACTGGTCCAGCCGCTCACGCAGGCTGGCGGCACGCTCGGCGCCTGCAGCGAGTGCCACTTCTTCAAACATGGCTTCGCCCACGTCCAGCATGCTGGTGCGGTCCTTGGCGGCGCGCAGCGCCTCGCGGAAATGCTGTGCCAGCACGGGGTCGCGGCGCGCAAACAGGCGCTCGCAGGTGTCAAACAGGTACATGCGCGCACCGGCCAGCGACCGCAGGGACTCACCCGGTGCCGGGCGCTCGATGGAGGGTGCGGTGGGCTCCGGCGTGGGTGGCAGGTCTGCCGGACCGGTCAGGTAGCCCTGGCGCATCAGGTTCTCGACAATCTGCGCGCCAATGCCGTTGTACATGGCTTGCAGGTCTGACAGCGGTTTGCCGTCGGCCAGCAGGAGCAGGGAGCGTTCGCGCAGGCTCAGGGTGCGCACACCAGGCGAGAGTTCCAGGCGGGCTTTGTCGGTTTTTTGCAGCAGCATGGGGTGTCTCCGTGGCGGTCGGTCTCTGGAGCGAGGATTCCACCAGCCGGGCGTGACGCCGTGATGACCCCTTGGGATGTCCTGCATCACAATCGTGGGCTGGCTGGCGCTGCCTCAAGCGCCGAATGCCTGCGCAATTGCTCCTTATTTGATAGCTGCTTGGGCATATTGCACTAGCGCTTGGTGCTATTTTTGTTTGAATTTTGCTGCTGAGTGCCTGTGGATGCTCTTTTTTCGGAGAGGGCTCATCGAGCCAGCAGAGCCCGTGACATGACCTTGCTGCTCGCCCCGATGGAGGGGCTTCTGGATTTTGTGCTGCGCGATGTGCTGACCCGCGTGGGCGGCGTGGACCGTTGCGTGTCGGAGTTCATCCGCATCACCGGCACCCTGCTGCCCGACAAGGTGTTCCTGCGCTACGTGCCCGAGCTGCGCAACGGCAGCCGTACCTTGGCCGGGGTGCCCGTGCGGGCCCAGTTGCTGGGCTCCGACCCGGTCAGCATGGCCGAGAACGCGGCGCGCCTGGCGGCGCTGGGCCCCGAGGGGATCGACCTGAACTTCGGCTGCCCCGCCAAGGTGGTCAACCGCCACGGCGGTGGCGCAGCACTGCTGCAGGAGCCTGAGCGCATTGCGGCCGTAGTGGCTGCGGTACGCCGCGCCGTGCCGGCGCACCTGCCGGTGTCGGCCAAGATGCGCCTGGGGTTCAACGACACCCACCTGATGCGTGAATGTGCCCAGGCCATGCAGGCAGGGGGCGCTGCCGAGCTGGTGGTGCACGCGCGCACCAAGGCCGACGGCTACCGCCCACCGGCCTACTGGGAGCACATCCCCACCATCCGCGCGGCGGTCTCCATCCCGGTGGTGGCCAATGGCGAGATCTGGACGGTGGCCGACGCGCAGCGCTGCCGTGAAGTGTCGGGCTGCGACGCGCTGATGCTGGGCCGAGGCATCGTGGCGGACCCCGGTCTTGCACGTGCCATTCGCGCTGCCGATGCTGGGCGGCCGGACACGGACACCGTGGTGTGGGCCGATCTGGTGCCACACCTGGCCGCCTTCTGGCAGCTGGTGTGCGACGACCTGGAGCCGCGCCAGCGCGCGGGGCGCCTGAAGCAATGGCTTAACCTGTTGCGCCGCCGGTTTGCCGAGGCCGAGGTGGCGTACCAGCATGTGCGCACCATGACGGACCAGCGGGCGATCACCGTGTGGGTGGCGGACTTGCAGGCGCAAGCCCAGAGCGCCCACGGCGCTTAGGACAGGTTCTCAGGCCGCTGCTACAGCAGGTGGTCGGGCGCCAGGGGGCCCAGCAGCTGCAGCATCAGCCGCAGCGGGGCACTGGCGTCTGGCTCGGTCGTGGCGTCTGGCAGCCCGCTGCCCTCGGGGGCGCGCCAGCGCAGGCCCTGGTCGGTGGCCTGCACCTGCCACGCGGATTCTTTCAGCGCCGTGTCGATCTGAGTGAGGGCGCGGCGAGACAGCTCCGTGCTGCGGATCAGCAGCGCCACCTCGGTGTTCTGCCGCTGCGAGCGCATGTCCAGGTTCATCGACCCCACCGCCAGCAGTCGGCCGTCCACGATCATCAGCTTGGAGTGCAGCATGGCGCGCGAGCTGCCTTGCGAACCCACGGCACCCGCGCCGCCGCCCATGCTGCCCGATACGCCCAGCGCTCCCCGCAGCACCCCTGGCAGTTCGCTGTGCATCTCGTACAGCTCCACCCCCATTGCAAGCAGCTGCGGCCGGTGGCGGGCATAGCCGGCATGCGCAATGGGCGCATCGTTGGAGGCCAGCGAATTGGTCAGCACCCGCACCCGCACGCCGCGCGCCCTTGCCGCCGCAAAGGCGGCCTCCATGTCCGGCCCCGGCACAAAGTAGGGCGAGATGATGAGCAGGTCGCGCCGCGCTTGGCCCATGAGCTGCAACAGCCCGTCCACCACGGTGTCGGTTTGGGCCTCGGTGGCTTCGGGGCTTGCGCGGGGGCTGTCGGGTGGCGCGCCGTTGGAAGATGCGGTGGCGCTATCGGCCGCCGGCAGCGTGCGGGGTGGTGAGGCTGCTGCGCTGTCGGCCGCCGGTATCGTGCGGGACCCCGAGACCAAGGCGGCAGCAGCGGCCTTGGGGCTGTGGGTCGCCCCTGCGGCGGCGCTGGCGCCTGGGCCCGGCGGCGGTGCTGCCAAGGCCAGAGCAGCCCCATTGCCCATCCCTGCGCTGTCGGCCGGGATCTTGGCAGGCTGGTCCACCAGCACGGCCGCCGCAGCCCAGACGAAGGGGGTGCGCTCCAGGTCCATGGGCTCGTAGTTCCAGATGCGTGCGCGCTGCGCAGCGGTGCTGCCTGGCCCCATATCGGGCGGCAGACGGTCTGGGGCGTTGGTGCCACCCTGGCCTGCGACACGGCGTCTGCGCCCTTCGTCGGCCACACGGATGCTGTCGCGCAGGTGGTCAAGCTCGCCCTGCGTGATGAGCGACTGCACCGGGTAGGCGCGCTCGTTGTTCCAGTAGCTGTCAAAGCTGCGCGACAGGTCCCGCACGATGGGGCCTGCAGCCAGCACGTCCAGGTCCACAAAGTTGCCCGAGTCGGCATTGCCGAAATAGGCATCACCCAGGTTGCGGCCCCCGGTCACAGCCATGGCGTTGTCGGCAATGAACAGCTTGTTGTGCATGCGCTGCTGCACGCGCGAGAAGTCGCCCAGCAGGCCCAGCATGCGACCAATGGGAGACCCCCTTGCGCCCGTGAGGGGGTTGAACATGCGCATTTCGATGTTGGGCACAAACGCCAGCCGCATCACCTGCGCATCACGCCCGGTGCTGTGGAAGTCGTCCAGCAGCACGCGTACCCGCACGCCGCGCTGGGCTGCTGCCATCACGCTGAGCAGCAGGCGTTCGCTGCTGGCGTCTGCGTGGATCGCGTAGTACTGCAGGTCCAGGGTTTTCTGTGCGGCGTCCACCAGTGCCAGGCGGCTGCTGTAGGCGGCTTGCGGGCCGCTGAGCAGCGCAAACCCCGAAGCGTGCCGCGCCCCTTCGGTGACCCTGCGTGCTGCTACCAACTGGCCCAGGGGGGTATCGCCAGGGGCCGACCAGGCTGCCGACACCGGGCGGTCCACATCCTTGGGCAGGCCCGCACAACCGGCAAGGGCCATGGCAACCACCACCAGCGCCATGCCCAGCCAGCCGGGGCGGGCCCGCAGGGGCAGGGTCAAGGACAAGGAGGGCAAAGACAACATGGCGCGATTGTGACCGTGGAGCCGCTGGGGCGCAGGGCTCAGGTATAGCCGTGCGCCGGCCCAGGCGATGTCAGACGGGGCGCCAAGGCGACGGCTGGGCCCTGTAGCAGGCGCGAAGCCTGGCCCGGGCCGCCGCCGGTTGGGCTGGTTACCAGCTCACTTCGCGGTCGGGCGTGGCGCTGATCTTGTGGATGCTCAGGTCGGCGCCGTCAAACTCTTCTTCCTGTGTCAGGCGGATACCCACCGTCTGCTTGAGGATGCCGTACACCACCACGCCGCCAACGAGGGCCCAGAGCACGCCCAGGCCGGTGCCGATGAGCTGGGCCGACAGGCTGACCCCGCCCAGCCCGCCCAACGCCTTGCTGCCAAAGATACCCGCAGCCAGTCCGCCCCAGGTGCCGCACAGCCCGTGCAGCGGCCATACGCCCAGCACGTCGTCGATCTTCCATTTGTTTTGCGTCAGGGTGAACATCAGCACAAAAATGGCCCCGGCCACCGCGCCGACCACCAGCGCACCCAGCGGGTGCATGAGGTCCGAGCCCGCACACACGGCCACCAGACCCGCCAGCGGGCCGTTGTGCACAAAGCCGGGGTCGTTCTTGCCCAGCACCAGGGCGGCCAGCGTGCCGCCCACCATGGCCATCAGCGAGTTCACAGCGACGAGGCCCGAAAGCTTGTCCACGGTCTGCGCGCTCATCACATTGAAGCCGAACCAGCCCACCACCAGCACCCAGGCGCCCAGCGCCAGGAAAGGGATGTTGGACGGCGGGTGGGCCGAGATCGCGCCATCCTTGCGGTAGCGGTTGGCGCGAGAGCCCAGCAGGATCACCGCCGGCAACGCAATCCAGCCGCCCATGGCGTGCACCACCACCGAGCCCGCAAAGTCGTGGAACTCTTCGCCCGTCAGCGCCTTGATCCAGCCCTGCACACCAAAATGCTGGTTCCAGGCAATACCCTCAAAAAACGGATACACAAAGCCCACGATGACTGCTGTTGCCAGCAGTTGTGGCCAAAACTTGGCGCGCTCCGCGATGCCGCCCGACACGATGGCTGGAATGGCGGCCGCAAACGTGAGCAAGAAGAAGAACTTGACCAGCGCATAGCCGCTTTGCTGCACCAGCGATTCGGCACCGATGAAGAAATGCGTGCCGTAGGCCACGGTGTAGCCGACCACAAAATAGACCACCGTGGACACCGAAAAGTCCACCAGGATCTTGACCAGTGCATTCACCTGGTTCTTTTTGCGGACTGTGCCCAGCTCCAGAAACGCAAACCCGGCGTGCATGGCCAACACCATGATCGCCCCGAGCAAGATGAACAAGGCATCTGTGCCCTGTTTGAGTGCTTCCATAACGTCCTCGCGATAGTGATTGATCGACTCTGGTGCGTTTTCATCCGACGCCACAGATTTGCACCAAGTTGAAGCAAGAAGTGCGCCAGGAGTTGGTGCAAGGCTTTGCACCGAATTGGGGCTTTGCCAGAGGGGTAGGTTTGTAGGTGGTGGATAAATACTGTATAAATAATCAGTTTTATTGTGCATGCTGCTCCACCACTCGATGGCCATGAGTTCACTTGACCCTCCCGACGACGACCTGCCTGCACAGCCGCAGGACATCCGGATTCCGCTGCAGGCCATCCGCGGGCGCGGTGCCGCCACGGCCATGGCCCACCGCTTTGCCAAAGACCAGCGCGAACGTGCGGATGATGGGTGGAACCATCCGCGCGCCCTTGGCAGGGCCGAGGGCGTGGAGCAGGGTGGCACGGGTACGGCTCAGGGTGGCAACCCGAACGGCGGGGGGGCTGAAGAGGGTGATGCATGGGGCGGGGGCGACGAGGGCGCCTGCGCCAGCCCCTCACCCGCCACCCGCGTGCATTTCGAAACGGCACGCAGCGCCATCTGCGCTAACGACTCGCCAGACATCTTTTTTGAACTCTCGGTGAACCCCTACCGGGGCTGCGAGCACGGCTGCATCTACTGCTACGCCCGGCCCACGCACAGCTACCTTAATTTTTCGCCCGGGCTCGACTTTGAGACGCAGATCGTGGCCAAGCACAACGTGGCGCAGGTGTTGCGTCAAGAGCTTGCACAGCCGCGTTACGTGCCGCGTTTGCTCAACATCGGCTCCGCCACCGACTGCTACCAGCCCGTGGAGCGCGACCTGAAGCTCACGCGCAGCGTGATCGAAGTGATGCGCGAGGCGCGCCACCCGTTTTCGCTGATCACCAAATCCAGCGGCGTGGAGCGCGACCTGGACCTGCTCGCCCCGCTGGCAGCGCAGCGCTTGGCGGCGGTGTACATCACCATCACCACACTCGACGCTGCGCTGGCTCGCCGCATGGAACCCCGCGCCGCCGCGCCCCACCGGCGCCTGCGCACCATCCGTGCATTGGCCGAGGCGGGTGTGCCGGTGGGCGTGAGCGTGGCGCCCCAGATCCCGTTCATCACCGAAGACATGGAGCAGGTACTGGAGGCCGCACGCGACGCCGGTGCGCGCACCGCGTTCTACACGGTGCTGCGGCTACCGTGGGAGCTGGATGCGTTGTTTCGCGAATGGCTCGCCGTGCACTACCCGCAGCGCGCAGCGCGCGTCATGGCCAGGGTGCAAGACCTGCACCCCCTGACCGGGGCCCAGCGCGCGGCTGGCAAGACCTATGACAGCGACTTTGCTACCCGCATGAAGGGCAGCGGGCTCTGGGCCGACCTGCTGCGCCAGCGGTTTGCCAACACCTGCCGCCGCCTGGGGCTCAACCGGGAGCGCGAGGGGCTGGACCTGGGGCAGTTCAGGCCGGGGCTGCTGAAAGGGCAGGGGAGCCTTTTCTAGATCCCGTGCCCGTCTCCGTGCACTTTGCACTGCGCGCCGCAGGCCGCAATGCGTTGCCTCGTCAGCCCCCCCACACCCGCTGCACTATCTGGGTGTACAGCGGAATACCCACCAGGATGTTCAGCGGAAACGTCACCCCCAGCGAGAGGCTCACGTACAGCGACGGGTCGGCTTCGGGGATGGCATAGCGCACCACGGCAGGCACCGCGATGTAGGACGCGCTGGCGGCCAGCACCATAAGCAGCACGGCATCCCCCGTGGGCACCTGCAGCAGCCAGGCCAGCGCCAGGGCCAGGCTGGCGTGCGTCAGCGGCCCCAGCACCGCGTAAGCCAGCAGCCATGGCGACTGCTTGCGCACCGCAGGCAGGTTGCGAGCCGTGGACAGGCCCATGTCCAGCAAGAACAGGCACAGCATGCCCTTGAACAGATCGCCCGAGAACGGCTGCATGGCCGCCTTGCCGGCATCGCCAGTCACCATGCCGATCACCATGGCGCCCAGCAGCAGCAACTGGGTGCCGTCGGTGAATGATTCGTGCAGGATCTTGCCCACCGACAGGTGAGGCCCCGGCTTGCCAGGTGCGCCCCCTGCGCTTGCGCCACCCAGCGCGGGGCCCCCTGCCGACGCCATGGCGACCACCGGTGGCACGCGCAGGAGGGGGCTTGTGGGGGTGATTGCCAACGACTGAGCCACCGACTGCCGCTGCCGCATCGCATTGGCCAGCATCACCGCCAGGATGATGGCGGGCGACTCCATCAGCGCCATGGCTGCCGCCATGTAGCCGCCGTAGGCAATGTGCTGTGACTCCAGGTACTGCGTGGCCGTCACAAAGGTCACGGCGCTGACCGATCCGTAGGTGGCTGCGACCGCCGCCGCGTTGAAGCCCGACAGCACCCGCCGCAGCAGCGCATAGCCCACCAGCGGCACCACCACGGCCAGCAGCACCGCCAGCCCCAGACTGCTGGCCACACTGGGTGTCAGGCCTGAAGCCGCCAAGGCAAACCCGCCCTTGAGGCCCAGCGCCATCAGCAGGTAGATGGACAAGAACTTCGAGATCGCCGCCGGCATCTCCAGGTTGGATCGGACCAGGCCCGCAAACACTCCCAGGGCAAAAAACAAAATCGCGGGGTCCAGCAAGCTTTGCATCATTCAACTCCTTGTTGGGGGTCGATGCTAGGGATGTGTGGCTGCAAAGTAAAATCGATTCGAACGCGTTTATCTATAGATAAAAATCTATGAATATCACCTTTCGCCAGCTGCGGCTGTTCCTGGCGCTGGCCGAGACGGGCAGCGTCAGCGCCGCCGCCAAGGTCATGCATGTCACGCAGCCCACGGCCTCCATGCAGTTGCGTGAGGTGACCCAGGCCGTGGGCCTGCCGCTGTACGAGGTGGTCTCCCGCCGTGTACACCTGACCGAGGCGGGACAGGCCCTGGCCCGCACTGCGCGTGCCATTGCGGGCGAGTGGGATGCGTTCGAGCAGCGCGTGTCGGGCGCCAAGGGCCTCACCAGCGGGCGCCTCAAGGTCGCCGTGGTCAGCACCGCCAAGTACTTTGTGCCCCGCCTGCTGGGCAGCTTCTGCAAGCTGCACCCGCAGATCGATATCTCGCTGGAGGTACTCAACCGCGACCACGTCATCACCCGCCTGCGCAGCAATCTGGACGACCTCTACGTCATGTCCATGCCGCCCGCGGATTTGCCGCTGGAGGACCAGATCCTCATGCCCAACCCGCTGGTTGTCATCGCCCCCGCAGGCCACTCCCTGGCCGCCAAAAAGCGCATCAAGCTCGCGCAATTGCAGACGGAGCGTTTCATCCTGCGCGAAAAAGGCTCCGGCACCCGCATGGCCACCGACGCCCACCTGCGCCAACTGGGTTTTGCGCCCAGCGCATTGCTGGAGCTGGGCAGCAATGAAGCCATCAAGGAGTCGGTGGAGGGCCAGCTGGGCGTCTCCATCGTCTCCCACCACGCCCTGGGCCCGCACCACGAGGGGCTTGCCGTGCTCAACGTGCAGGGCTTTCCCATCCAGTCGCAGTGGCACCTGGTCTGGCCCAAGGGCAAGCAGCTGTCACCGATCGCCGAGGTGTTCCGGGCACATTTGGTGGGAGAGGTGGAGGGCTGGATGGCACTGCGCTAATTGCGCACCCTGCGGGCCCGCCAACGGCGCGTCCCTTGGTGATGACTGGGGGGCGCTTAACGCTGAATGCCGTGCTGCCTGCAAAGGGACGGCCCCGCCACAAGCGGGTGTTCGGTCTCAATGGACATGCCGATGGTGGATGTCCGGGTAGTGCGGGTGTGTGTGCTTCAGTGGCAGGTGCGTGTGTCGGTGGCTGTGTTTGCCGCTGCCGCGATGTTCTACGCCGTGCGCGTGCTGGTGGTGCTCGTCGTGTTCGTGTTCGTGCTCGTGTTCCAGCGCTTCGTGTTGGTGCTCATGGCTGTGGTGTTCCGTGAGGTGCAACCACACCCCCAGGCCCATCAGCGCAGCGGCCATCCAGAACACCCATGACGTTGGTTCCGAGAACACCAACAAGGACACAACCACCCCCATGAAGGGCGCGGTGGAGAAGTACGCTCCCGTGCGGGCTGTGCCGAGCCCGCGCAATGCCAGCACAAACAGCACAAGGCTCAGTCCGTATCCTAAAAGGCCGACAGCCATCGTTGCAGACAGTGTGGCCCACGAAGGCCAGGCGGCGCCCATGCTGATGGCCAGCGTGGTGTTGACCGACCCCGCGATCAGGCCCTTGATGCTGGCAACGAAGAGCGCGTCGGAGGCAGAAACCTTGCGTGTGAGGTTGTTGTCGATGGCCCAGCACAAGCAGGCCAGGCCCACCAGCCAGGAGCCCGTGCCGCCGGGTTGCCACGGAGAGCCGGTCTGCCAGCCCAGGGCAATGCCTCCCGCCACGATGGCAAGCATGCCCCCCACGATGCGCCGGTCGGCGTTTTCTTTGAACACCCACCAGGCAATGACTGCGGTCAGCACCGCTTCCAGATTCAACAGCAGCGAAGCCGTGGCGCCGCTGGTGGAGTGCAGTCCCAGCATCAGCGCCACCGGCCCCACCACGCCTCCAAATAGCACGGTGCCCAGGAGCCAGGGCCATTCATTCAAGGGAATGCCAGAGGGCTTGAGCCCGCCATCGCGGACCACACGCACCAGGGCCAGTCCCAGGCCGCTGCCCAGATACAGAAGGCCTGCCAGCAGCACCGGTGGCAGGTCGCCCGTCAGCAGCTTGGCAAATGGGGTGCTGGCGCCGAACAGCACCGCAGCGCCCAGAGCGTAAATGACGCTTTGATTCATGGCGGAATTTTCTACCTGAAGGCGCCTGGCGTCTTCAGCGGCTGTGGGCCGACCGGGCTGGAGTCACTCCACCACCGATGCGCGCGGGTTGCGCCGCCCATCCAGGGGCAAGGGCGTTCTTTGCCATGACCCGCAGTGACCAGCAATGGACCGCCCCTGGCGGGCACCGCTGTCGGCAGGCCTGTTTACACCAGCACGTCCCGCAAAGACGCGTCCTTGTCGAACTGCGCCTTGGCAAATGGGCACAGCGGGACCACCTTGGTGCTTGTGGCCCTGGCCCATTGGACCAGTGCGTCGAGCAGCGCGCGCCCCACACCCTGGCCGCTGAGCGATGGGTCCACCTCGGTGTGGTCCACGATGATCATCGTGGCGTTGGTGCGGCTGTAGGTCATCTCGGCCAGGCGCTGGTTGTTGTGCTCGATGTAGAACGCACCTTTGGCGTCCTGTTCCTGGTGGTGAATGGTGTGTGGCATGTTGGGGCGCAAGGGGTATGGGTCTGCGTCAGAGTATGGTGCATCCGGTGCTGCAGTGGCGGCCCGGCCCGGTGGTGCCTGCTCCATCGGCATGGGGCGCCTGCTGGACTTGGAATGCCTCGGACAGAAACTCTGCGGTGGCGCGCACCCGGGCCGTGCGTTGCAGGTCGGGGTGCATGACTTGCCAGACCTCGTAGTCTGTCGCCCGGCGGCGCTCGGGCCAGATGCGCACCAGGCCTTCGCGCGCCCCCATCCACACCGGCATTTCACCCAGGCCAATGCCCGCCGCCACGCCCTTGCGCACCAACAGGCTGGAGCGCACGGCCAGCGCAATCCGGGCCTGGCGCGCAGGCACGCCCGCCATGGTCAGAAACGGGCTTTGCTCCAGGTAAGGCGCGTAGGCCACCAGGTGGTGGCCGCGCAGTTCGTCCTCTGGCACCGGCATGCCAAAACGCTCAACGTAGCCCGCACTGGCGAACAGGCCCACAGGCCACGACACCACGCGGCGCACCACGAGGTCGGGCGTCTCGGGCCGGACGTTGCGGAAAGCGATGTCCACCTGGCGGCGGCTGAGGCTGAGCAACTGGGTGGACACCTCCAGGTCCACGCGGATGTGGGGCCAGTGCTGCTGCAGGCGCTCAATGGCGGGCATCAGCAGGTCGATGGCGATCGAGTCAGTGCTGGTCACACGCACCAGGCCGCCAGGGCTGGTGTCCTGGCCCTCGATGCGGGTGCGCAGGTCCAGGGCCGCGCTTTCCATGCGGCGGGCGGCGGCAAGCGCTGTCTCGCCTGCAGCGGTGAGCAGGTAGCCGTCCTTGGCACGCAGGAAGAGCTTGGCGCCCAGTTCGGCCTCCAGCGCGTTCAGCCGCCGCCCGACGGTGGCCTGGTCCACGCCCAGGCTGCGCGCGGCGGCGCGCAAGGAGGGCGCGCGGGTGAGGGCAAGAAAGATGCGGGTGTCGTCCCAGTTCATGGCCGTATGGAGGTTGCGGATGAGGGGTGAGTGTGATGCAAATTTGCATCTCTGTAGAGCAAAATTGCTGCGTTTAAATCACTGCGTGGAGCCCTATCCTTCAAGGCACTGAAACCATTGCTTGAGGAGCAACACCCATGTCCACACCAGCGGCCGAACAACCTGCAAACCCCCAACGCACCATGCGAGCCGTCGTGTTCGATGACTTCGGCGGCCCGGAAGTGCTGGTGGCGCGCGAGATCCCTGTCCCCGAGGTGCGCCCGCACGACCTGCTGGTGCGCAACGCCGCCATAGGCGTCAACCGGGCCGACCTGCTGCACCGCAAAGGGGCCTATGGCCGCGCCTACTTTGGCGATGCCGACACCATGGGGCTGGAGATTGCGGGCACGGTGGTCGCCATGGGGCCCGAGGTGCAAGGCTTTGCCGTGGGCGACCGCGTGATGGGCATCGTGGGCGGCGGGGCCTACGCCGAGCTGTCACGCATTGATCACCGCATGGCCATGCCGGTGCCTGCGGGCATGGACTTGGTTGCCGCTGGCGCCGTGGCCGAGGTGTTCGTGACCGCGCACGAGGCGCTGTTCCACCTGGCGCGCTTGCACGCGGGCGAGTCGGTGCTGATCCATGCGGCGGCGGGCGGCGTGGGGTCAGCCGCCGTGCAGCTGGCCCATGCGGCGGGTGCGCGCGTGTTTGCCACGGCGGGGGGCGACAAGCGCGGCGCCGTGCTGGGCTGCGGGGCCGATGTGTTCATCGACTACCGCAGCGAAGACTTTCAGACGGTGGTGGAACAGGCCACGCAGGGCCGGGGCGTGGATGTGGTGATCGACTTCATCGGGGCTCCGTACCTGCAGCGCAATGTGCGGTCGCTGGCCGACGGCGGACGCCTGGTGTCGGTGGGGCTGCTGGGCGGTGCGCAGGGTGCGGAGCTGCCCATGGATGTGCTGCTGTACCGCCACCTGCAGATTTTTGGCACCGTGATGAAGTCCCGCCCGCCCGAGGTCAAGCAGGCCATGGTGCAGCGGTTTGCCCAGCAGTGGCTGCCAGCCTTGGCCGCTGGAGTGATCCGGCCGGTGATCGACAGTACATTTGCACTGGCCGATGCTGCACAGGCCCATCGGCGCATGGAGTCTGGCGCCAGCATCGGCAAGATTCTGTTGTTGCCCCAAGGGAGCTGAGCTGGCTGCGCCCTGCGCCACACCTTTGTGGCACAGGGCTGCCGGGGCCGTCCGCCTGGCCCCGCTTCGGTCCGCCTCAGCCCGCCGCGGCGGGCTTGCGGCACGCGGCAAACATGTCCAGCTCGGTGTTGTACGCCTCGGTCTTCACATCCATCAGGCCCAGTACCGAGTGGAAGTAGTGGTCGTGCGTGATGCGTCGCTCGCCCAGGTCTTGCTGCAGGCAGCCCGTGGCGAGGTGGGTGCGCGCCTGCATGGTGGGTGACAGCCAGGTGATCCAGGGTACGTGTTTTTGCACGTCGGGGGCAATGGAGTAGGGCAGGCCGTGCAGGTAGATGTTGTTCTCGCCCAGCGACTCACCATGGTCTGCTACGTAAATCATAGCTGTCTGGGCATGTTGTTCCTGCGCTCCCAGCCACTGGAGCACTGAATCGAGGAAATGGTCGGTCTCGACAATGCTGTTGTCGTAGGCGTTGACCACCTGCTCGCGCTGGCATTCCTGCAGCGCGGTGGAGGTGCATTCGGGGCCGAACTTCTTGTTCTCGGGCGCAGAGCGCTTGTAGTACGCGGGGCCGTGGCTGCCCATCTGGTGCATCACCACCACGGTGCCACGCTGGCGCTGCTCGGCGGGCAGGGCGGCGATCTGGGCGTCCAGGTCCTTGAGCATCACGCGGTCCAGGCACTCGCCGCCAGCGCACAGCGCTGGGTCTTTCTGGGTGCTGGTAATGGTCTCGCCCACGCGGTCGCACACGCCCTTGCAGCCCGACTGGTTGTCCACCCACAGCACCGCAAGGCCGGCGTGGTGCAGCACGTCGATCAAGCTTTCGTAGTTGGCCGAGCGGCCTTCGTAGCCTGTGCGGCCCAGGTGCGAATACATGCAGGGCACCGACGCGGCGGTGCTGGTGCCGCAGGACCAGGCATTGCGCGCACTCACCAGGTCTTTGCGGGCTGACAGGCGTGGGGTGGTGTCGCGCTCATAGCCGTTCAGGCCAAAGTTGCCGCTGCGGCCCGTCTCGCCCAGCACCAGCACCAGCAGCGGGGGCTTGGCCTGGCTGGCGTAGCTGGCGCCCAGCTGGGCGTCACGGCCCAGGGGCAGGATCTTGCTGGTGTCCATGCGCAGGGGCTTGGTGGCAATGTTGCCCAGCGCGTACACGCTGTTGAGCGGGTTGATCAGGTAGCGCAGCTTGGTGTGGTTGCGCATGGTCGATGCAAAGTCCTGGAACACCAGCAGCAGGCACACCACGATGACGGCGATGGAGCCTGCCAGCAGCAGGCCGTTGTGCGCCACATGGCGCAACGCGGTCAGGCGCTGCACCGGGCGGCGGTACAGCCACAACAGCGGCGGCACGGCCAGGATGAGCACGGTGCCCAGCATGCGCAGGTTGAGCAGGTCGCCTGCTTCCTTCACGTCGGTCTGCATCACGTTGACCAGCATGCTGGCGTCGATGGCGATGCCGTAGGCCAGCATGAAGTACGCGCCGAACGCGGCCATCAGCACCAGCACCAGCACGGCGGGCTTGAGCGTCCAGCGCCAGGCCAGCAGGCTCAGCAGCGCCGCGTTGCCCGCCGCGACGATGAGCGCAAACGCCAGCGCAAAGCCCCAGCCACGCAGGCTGCCCTGGCCGGGCAGCTGGGCCACCTCTTGCCACAGCGGGACGTTGCAGGCCGTGGCCAGCCAGGTGCTGACCAGCACCACCACCCATGCGGGGTGCAGGGGGCGGGGTGCAGGGGAGGCGGAGGGAGGCTCCGAGCGTGAAGCCGAGGCAAAGGGCAGCAGGCGCCGCAGGGACAAAAGCATAGCCCCCTAGTGTGCTGCCAGTTGCTTAAGCGCGCATTAATGTCCGGCGCCAAGACCCCGTGCATGGTGGGCCAAATGGTCGCCCACAAAGCTCTGCACAAAGTAGTAGCCGTGGTCGTAACCCGTGTGCCGGCGCAGCGTGAGCGGCTGGCCGATGGCCTGGCACGCGGCCTCGAACAGGTGGGGGTGCAGCTGGTCGGCCAGGAATTTGTCGTCCAGCCCCTGGTCGATGAGGATGCCTGCCGGGTAGGGCGCGATGGGCTGGTGCTGCATCAGCACCGTGGCATCGTGCTCCAGCCAGGTGGTGCGGTCGGGGCCCAGGTAACCGGTGAAGGCCTTTTCGCCCCAGGGGCACTGGGTGGGCGCGCAGATGGGCGCAAAGGCCGACACCGTCTTGAAGCGGCCGGGGTGGCGCAGGGCCAGCGTGAGAGCGCCATGGCCGCCCATGCTGTGGCCAAAGATGCCCAGGCGCTGCCCGTCGATGGGCAGGTGCTGGCCCACCAAGGGCAGCAGCTCTTGCAGCAGGTAGCTCTCCATGCGCCAGTGCGTGTTCCAGGGACTCTGCGTGGCGTCGAGGTAGAAGCCCGCGCCCACGCCAAAGTCCCAGCTGGCTGTGGCGCCGGGCAGAGCCAACACGGCCTCGCCGCGCGGGCTGGTGTCGGGCGCGATCAGGGCCAGGCCCAGTTCGGCCGCTAGGCGCTGGGCTCCGGCCTTGATGGCAAAGGTCTCCTCGGTGCAGGTCAGCCCGGCCAGGTACAACACGGTGGGCACAGGGCCCTGTTGTGCCTGGGGCGGCAGGTACACCGAGAACTTCATCGGCAGGCCGATGGTGGTGGAGGTGTGCTGGTAAAAGCGCTGCTCTCCGCCAAAACAGGCGTGCTGGCTGAGCAGGTCCAGGGGAGTGGTCATGGTGTTTGCTCTTGAATTGATAGCTGCTCAGGCAATATTTCGTAGCGCTTGAGGCATTTTTCGCTGGTAGGGAGCCTAAAAACCGGCTCCAGGCCGTTTGTCATGGCCCGCCAGGGCCAGCACCCAGAGTGCCCTGTGGTCTCAGGGGCTGTGGGCGCTGGCGCTGTGCAGGGTTAAGCAGCGTACTTGACGACCGAGCGGATGGACTTGCCTTCGTGCATCAGGTCAAAGGCTTCGTTGATGTCCTTCAGGCCCATGGTGTGGGTCACAAAGGGCGCGAGCTGGATCTTGCCGGCCATCGCGTCTTCGACCATGCCGGGCAACTCGCTGCGGCCCTTGACGCCGCCAAACGCCGTCCCCATCCACTTGCGGCCGGTGACGAGTTGGAAGGGGCGGGTGCTGATCTCTTGCCCGGCACCGGCCACGCCGATGATGACCGACTGGCCCCAGCCCCGGTGCGCGCATTCCAGCGCAGCGCGCATCACGTTCACGTTGCCGATGCACTCAAAGCTGTGGTCCACGCCCCAGGTTGTCATCTCGACGATGACCTGCTGGATGGGCTTGTCGAAGTCCTTGGGGTTCACGCAGTCGGTGGCGCCAAACACCTTAGCCAGGTCGAACTTGGAGGGGTTGGTGTCGATGGCGATGATGCGCCCGGCCTTGGCCAGCTTGGCGCCCTGGATCACGGCCAGGCCGATGCCACCCAGGCCGAACACGGCCACCGTGTCGCCCTCTTGCACCTTGGCGGTGTTCTTCACGGCGCCCAGGCCCGTGGTCACGCCGCAGCCCAGCAGGCAGACCTGCTCGGGGTTGGCGTTGGGGTTGACCTTGGCGAGCGAGACCTCGGCCACCACGGTGTATTCGCTGAACGTGCTGCAGCCCATGTAGTGGTAGATGGGCTGGCCGTTGTAGCTGAAGCGCGTGGTGCCATCGGGCATCACACCTTTGCCCTGCGTGGCGCGCACGCTCACGCACAGATTGGTCTTGCCGCTCTTGCAGAACAGGCACTCGCCGCATTCGGCGGTGTAGAGCGGGATGACGTGGTCGCCGGGCTTCACGCTGGTCACGCCTTCGCCCACTTCCACCACGATGCCCGCGCCTTCATGGCCCAGCACCACGGGGAACAGGCCTTCGGGGTCGTCACCGCTCAGGGTGAACGCGTCGGTGTGGCATACGCCGGTGTCGGTGATCTTGATGAGCACTTCGCCCTTCTTGGGCGGGGCGACGTCGATCTCGACGATCTGCAGGGGTTCTCCGGCTTTGAAGGCAACGGCGGCGCGGGATTTCATGGGGTGGTCCTTTCGGTCAATCGGGTAGCGAATGCGGGTGGGTGGTCTATTTGAGGTAAGAGCGAAGCAGCGCCAGCGTTTCGTCAATGGCTTGCTGGGACGGGGCCGGTTTTTCCGCCAGCGTCTCGCGCACGTGGCTGTCGAGCAGGTCGGCCATCAGTCCGTGCACGGCGCCACGCATGGCCGCCAGCTGCTGCAGGATGGGGGCGCAGTCACTGCCCGCTTCCACCGCGCGCTCCAGCGCCTCGGCCTGGCCCTTGATGCGGCGCAGGCGTGTGATGGCGCGTTGTTTGTCCTCGGCAGTGTGGGGCATGGTCAGGCGGCTGGCTGGTCGTTCACTGGGGTGTACTGGGTGGCAGTATAAAAGACAAGCACATATGCTGATTGCGCTACGGGCATTAAAAGGGCTATTACTCAGGGGGAGTATTCGAAAATTGGCAGTGAACCCCTCTCGATGAGCCATGAAAAAAGCCCGCAGGCACTGCCTGCGGGCTTTGTGGGGCGCGGGTGCGGCGCAGTGCGCCGCACCGATCAGCGGCTGGCCAGGGGAGGCACGTCGCGGCGCACGGAGCCGGTGAACAGCTGGCGGGGGCGGCCGATCTTGTACTCGGGGTCGCCGATCATTTCGTTCAGCTGGGCAATCCAGCCCACGGTGCGGGCCAGGCTGAAGATGCCGGTGAACAGGTTCACCGGGATGCCGATGGCGCGCTGCACAATGCCAGAGTAGAAGTCCACGTTCGGGTAGAGCTTGCGCTGCACGAAGTAGTCGTCTTCCAGGGCGATCTTTTCCAGTTCCTTGGCCAGCTTGAACAGCGGGTCGTTTTCCAGGCCCAGCTCGGCCAGCACTTCATTGCAAGTCTCTTGCATGAGCTTGGCGCGGGGGTCGTAGTTCTTGTACACGCGGTGGCCAAAGCCCATCAGCTTGACGCCAGAGTTCTTGTCCTTGACCTGCTTGATGAAGTCGCCGATCTTTTCCACGCCGCCTTGGGCCTGGATGTCGTACAGCATATTCAGTGCAGCTTCGTTGGCGCCGCCGTGGGCAGGGCCCCAGAGGCAGGCCACGCCCGCGGCGATGGCGGCGAACGGGTTAGTGCCCGACGAGCCGCACAGGCGCACGGTGGAGGTCGAGGCGTTCTGCTCGTGGTCAGCGTGCAGGATGAAGATGCGGTCCAGCGCGCGTTCCAGCACGGGGTTGACCTTGTACTCTTCGCAGGGCGTACCGAACATCATGCGCAGGAAGTTGCCTGCGTAGCTCAGGTGGTTCTGCGGATACATGTAGGGCTGGCCCATGCCGTACTTGTAGGCCATTGCGACCAGCGTGGGCATCTTGGCGATCAGGCGGATCGCGGCGATCTCGCGGTGCTGCGGATTGTTGATGTCCGTGCTGTCGTGGTAGAAGGCCGACAGGGCACCCACCAGACCGGTCAGCACAGCCATGGGGTGCGCGTCGCGGCGGAAGCCACGCAGGAAGAACTGCATCTGCTCGTTGACCATGGTGTGGTTGGTCACGCGGCTGGTGAAGTCGGTCTTTTGTGCTGCGTTGGGCAGATCGCCGTACAGCAGCAGGTGGCAGGTTTCCAGGAAGTCGCAGTTCTCAGCCAACTGCTCAATGGGGTAGCCGCGGTACAGCAACTCGCCCTTGTCGCCATCGATGTAGGTGATGGCCGACTGGGTGGCTGCTGTGGACAGGAAGCCCGGGTCGTAGGTGAACATGCCCGTCTGCGCATACAGCTTGCGGATGTCGATGACGTCCGGGCCGATGCTGCCCTGATAGACCGGCAGGTCCACGCTGGGGCTGCCGTTACTGAACGACAGGGTGGCTTTGTTGTCAGCTAGCTTCATTGTTACTTTCCTTGGGTAGGTTGCCGATACGAATCCGGTCTTGGTGCGAGGGCTGGGTGTCAGGCATGCACTGCCGTGGCGCCACCGCTTTGTCTCAGCATGCCGAGCACTTCACGCGCTTCTTGTGTGTCTTGTTCGCCCGAGGGCTCTCGCCGCCGCAGCAGCAGGTCCAGCAGGTCGTTGTCCGCCAGATCCATCAACGCGTTGAGGCCCTGGGCATGGCGCCGCGTCAGCGTCGATTCGAAGCGGTGGAAGAACTTCTCGATGAACAAGTCGTTCTCCAGCAAGCCGCGCCGGCAGCGCCAGTGCAGCTTGCTCAGCTCGCGTTCGTCCAGCAGCGGCGAGGCCGCCTCTGGCGCGATGGATGGGGTGGATAGCGTTTGCATGGACCGGTGTGTAGGACGATGAACGGGCCGCGCTCAGATGGCGCGGCGCACCATCAATTCCTTGATCTTGCCGATGGCCCGGGTGGGGTTCAGACCCTTGGGGCACACGTCCACGCAGTTCATGATGGTGTGGCAGCGGAACAGGCGGTACGGGTCTTCCAGGTTGTCCAGGCGCTCCGTGGTGGCTTCGTCGCGGCTGTCGGCGATGAAGCGGTAGGCCTGCAGCAGGCCAGCGGGGCCCACGAACTTGTCGGGGTTCCACCAGAAACTGGGGCAGCTGGTGGAGCAGCTGGCGCACAGAATGCACTCGTACAGGCCGTTCAGCTCTTCGCGCTCTTCCGGCGACTGCAGGCGCTCGGTTTCGGGCGGCACGTTGTCGTTGACGAGGTACGGCTTGATGGAGTTGTACTGCTTGAAGAACTGCGTCATGTCCACGATCAGGTCGCGGATGACTGGCAGGCCGGGCAGGGGCTTCAGGACCACGGTGCCGGGCAGCGTGTTCATGTTGGTCAGGCAGGCTAGGCCGTTCTTGCCGTTGATGTTCATGGCGTCCGAGCCACAAACACCTTCGCGGCAGGAGCGACGGAACGACAGGGTGGGGTCTTGCGCCTTGAGCTTCATCAGGGCGTCCAGCAGCATGCGTTCGCTGCCGTCGAGCTCGACTTCGACGGTCTGCATGTAGGGCTTGGCGTCCTTGTCAGGATCGTAGCGGTAGATTTGGAAGGTGCGTTTTGCCATGGTGGGTGCTCCTGTATCCGTTTAGAACGTGCGAACCTTGGGCGGAACTGAGTCCACGGTCAGGGGTTTGAGTTTGACGGGCTTGTAGGTCAGGCTGTTGCTCTCGCTGTGCCACAGGGTGTGCTTCATCCAGTTGGCATCGTCGCGGCCCAGTGGTGCCACTGGATCGTCTGCGGGGCGCTCGTAGTCGCTCACGGTGTGGGCACCACGGCATTCCTTGCGGGCAGCGGCAGACACCATCGTGGCTTGCGCAGCTTCGATCAGGTTCTCGACTTCCAGCGCTTCGATGCGCGCGGTGTTGAACACCTTGGAGTGGTCCTTCAGGCCCACGCTGTTCACACGGTTGCGCAGCTCGGCGATCTTCTTGACGCCTTCGTCCATGCTCGCTTGCGTGCGGAACACACCGGCGTGCAGTTGCATGCTGGCGCGGATGTCGTTGGCCACGTCCTGGGCATATTCGCCGCTGCTGGCGCCTTGCAGGCGGTTGAGGCGCTCCAGGGTGCGGTCGGCCGCATCCTTGGGCAGGGGCTTGTGGTTCTTGTTCTTGTCGTTGAACTCAACGATGTGGTTGCCGGCTGCGCGGCCGAACACCAGCAGGTCCAGCAGCGAGTTGGTGCCCAGGCGGTTGGCGCCGTGCACCGATACGCAAGAGCATTCGCCCACCGCGTACAGGCCGTTGACCACGAGGTTGTCATTGCCGCCTTGCTGCACCACCACCTGGCCGTTGATGTTGGTGGGAATGCCACCCATCTGGTAGTGGATGGTGGGCACCACAGGGATCGGCTCCTTGGTGATGTCCACGTTGGCAAAGTTGACGCCGATTTCGTACACCGAGGGCAGGCGCTTGTGGATGGTTTCTGCGCCCAGGTGGTCCAGCTTGAGCAGCACGTAGTCCTTGTTGGGACCACAGCCACGGCCTTCCTTGATCTCCTGGTCCATCGAGCGGGACACGAAGTCGCGCGGTGCCAGGTCCTTCAAGGTGGGCGCATAGCGCTCCATGAACCGCTCGCCATTGCTGTTGAGCAAAATTGCGCCTTCACCGCGGCAGCCTTCGGTCAGCAGCACGCCCGCGCCGGCCACGCCGGTGGGGTGGAACTGCCAGAACTCCATGTCTTCCAGCGGAATGCCGGCGCGTGCGGCCATGCCCAGGCCGTCACCGGTGTTGATGAAGGCGTTGGTCGAGGCAGCAAAAATGCGGCCTGCGCCGCCAGTGGCCAGCAGCGTGGTCTTGGCTTCGAGGATGTGCAGGTCGCCGGTTTCCATCTCGAGCGCCGTCACGCCCACCACGTCACCGTCGGCGTCGCGGATCAGGTCCAGGGCCATCCACTCCACGAAGAAGTTGGTGCGGGCCTTGACGTTTTGCTGGTACAGCGTGTGCAGCATGGCGTGGCCGGTGCGGTCGGCTGCAGCGCAAGCGCGTTGCACGGGCTTTTCGCCATAGTTGGCGGTGTGGCCGCCGAAGGGGCGCTGGTAGATCGTGCCGTCGGTGTTGCGGTCAAAGGGCATGCCCATGTGTTCCAGGTCGTACACGACCTTGGGGGCTTCGCGGCACATGAACTCGATCGCATCCTGGTCGCCGAGCCAGTCGGAGCCCTTGATGGTGTCGTAGAAGTGGTAGTGCCAGTTGTCCTCGGACATGTTGCCCAGCGACGCGCCGATGCCGCCCTGGGCAGCGACGGTGTGCGAACGGGTGGGGAACACCTTGGAGAGAACCGCAACGTTCAGGCCCGCGCGGGCCAGTTGCAGGGATGCCCGCATGCCGGAGCCGCCGGCTCCGATGATGATGACGTCGAACTTGCGCTTGGTGATGTTGGCTTGTGTGTAGCTCATTGTGTACCTTCAATCGCGGGAATCAGAGACGCCACAGAACCTGGATGCCCCAGCCGGCGCAGCTGACCAGCCAGACAATGCTGAACACTTGCAGTGCCAGACGCAGGCCCACGGGCTTGATGTAGTCCATCAGGACTTCGCGCAGGCCGACCCACGCATGCCAGGCAATCGCGACGATCACGGAGAAGGTCAGCACCTTCATCCATTGGGCCGAGAAAATGCCCGCCCATTTGTCGTAGCCGATGGGGCCTTTGGAGAAGATGACCTGGGCCAGCAGGGCCAGGGTGAACAGTGCCATCAGGACTGCCGTGACACGCTGGCTGAGCCAGTCGCGCAGGCCATAGTGGGCGCCGACGACGACGCGCTTGGAACCGTAATTGACGGACATGGAAATTTCCTCTCGTTCTTCAGCAGGCGCTGGCTGGCAGCAACCGCCGTTTTTGTGGGTTGATCAGTACAGACCGAAAAGCTTGGCGCCCAGCACCAGGGCCAGCCCAATGCTGATGACCAGAACGGTCAGGGCAGAGCTCTTGCCAAATTGCTTGTTCACGGCGCTGTGGCTCACGTCCATCCACAGGTGGCGCAGGCCGGCAGTGAAGTGGTGCAGATAGGCCCAGATCAGGGCCAGAGCGACCAGCTTGATGAACCAGCCGGGTACAAAACCGATGCCGATATTGAAGGCCGCCGAGAATTTGGCGAACGAGATTTCGGAAGACACCGAGGTGTCGAACATCCAGATGATGAAAGGCAGCAGCAGGAACATGATCAGTCCGCTGGCGCGGTGCAAGATCGAAACCCACGCGGCAGGCGTCATGCGGTAGGTCGTCAAGTCCTTGAAGGCATTGATGTTGCGGAATTCAGGCCGTTTTTTGGCTAGTTCTGTCATTTCTGGTGCTTTCGTGGATGTAACTGCTTTGTAATTTGAAGATGCAAAGAACGCAAAATTCTATTGCAACGCAACACAAGGGTTTAGCCGGGCTTGAAATTTTCGACGTTAATGCTCGGGTGCCAGCCTGCTGTCAGCTCAATTCATTACGGTAGTGGTGGGTATCGGTGCGATACAGCCCGCGGCGTAACTCCATGGGAACATCGTTGTAGGTGTAGGCAATGCGCTCGACGCTCAGCAGCGGTGTGACGGGTGTGATTTGCAGCAGCTGGGCTTGTTCCTCGTCGGGCAGCACGGCGCGGATTTTTTCTTCGGCCCGCACCATGCGCACGCCAAAGTCGAGTTCGAACATGGCGTAGGTCGGTCCCTGGTAGTTGGCGAGCTGCTCGGCCGTCAGGCCTTTGAAGGCTTGTCCGGGCAGCCAGATGTCTTCCAAAATGGTGGGCACTCCTGCAAACGATAGGATGCGCCGGGCCTGCATGACGGCATCGCCGCTGCGCAGCGCCAGTGCACGGGCCACATCGGCGTTGGCCCGCACGCGGCGGCAATCGATCACGCGGCGCTGCGCAGGGCCTTCCACGCGGGCGTCTCCGGTGTCGGGCAACAACTTCAGAAATCGGTACTGCACATGCTGCTCGGCGTGGGTGGCGACAAAAGTGCCTTTGCCCTGCCGGCGCATCACCAGGTTCTCTGCGGCCAGTTCGTCAATCGCCTTGCGTACGGTGCCCTGGCTGACGCGAAAACGTGCAGCCAGCTCCATTTCGCTCGGAATGGCCTCGCCAGGCTTCCATTCGCCCTGCTGCAGGCTTTGCAGGATCAGCCCCTTGATCTGTTGGTACAGCGGGCTGAACGCTGGCGTGGCGGCTCCCGCTGCGCTCTGCGGGGGCGCGGGGCTGTCTGCTGCGAACGGAAGCGATGACATGGTGTGGGATCTGTAAGTTGTGCGTGTGTTGTGGTGCGGCAGTGCGGTTGCCACATGACAATCGAACGACAAACGGGGTGCAATCATATCTTATATAAGACATAAGACAAATTGACCGGGGTGTCCAATCAGGGGTAAACTCCAATGCTGTTTTGCGGGGCACGGGCTACTGGTGACAGGCGCTGGTGCTTGCGTTGCACTCACACCTGTTTTCCTCACTTCCTGGAGTTTTCACCATGAGCAAGAAGCCCGTTCGCGTTGCTGTCACCGGCGCCGCCGGTCAAATCGGTTACGCACTGCTGTTCCGTATCGCCTCCGGCGAAATGCTGGGCAAGGACCAGCCGGTCATTCTGCAATTGCTCGAAGTCCCTGTCGAAGGCCCTCAAAAGGCGCTCAAGGGCGTGATGATGGAGCTGGACGACTGCGCCTTCCCGCTGCTCGTCGAAATGACCGCCCACAGCGATCCCATGACGGCCTTCAAGGATGCCGACTACGCACTGCTGGTCGGCTCGCGCCCACGTGGCCCTGGCATGGAGCGTGCCGAGCTGCTGGCCGTCAACGGCGCCATCTTCACGGCACAAGGCAAGGCCCTGAATGCCGTGGCTTCGCGTGACGTGAAGGTGCTGGTGGTGGGCAACCCTGCCAACACCAATGCCTACATCGCCATGAAGTCGGCCCCTGACCTGCCACGCAAGAACTTCACGGCCATGCTGCGCCTGGACCACAACCGCGCTGCCAGCCAGATCGCCGCCAAGACCGGCAAGGCTGTGGCCGACATCGAAAAGCTGACCGTGTGGGGCAACCACTCGCCCACGATGTACGCCGACTACCGTTTTGCCACCATCAAGGGCGAAAGCGTGGCCAAGATGATCAACGATCAGGAGTGGAACGCCAACACATTCCTGCCCACCGTTGGCAAACGCGGCGCCGCCATCATTGAAGCCCGTGGCCTGTCGTCGGCAGCGTCTGCAGCCAATGCCGCCATCGACCACATGCGCGACTGGGCCCTGGGCACCAACGGCAAGTGGGTCACCATGGGTGTTCCATCCAACGGCGAATACGGCATTCCCAAGGACACGATGTTTGGTTTCCCCGTGACCTGCGAAAACGGCGAGTACAAGATTGTTGAAGGTCTGGACATCGACGCGTTCTCGCAAGAGCGTATCAACATCACGCTGGCCGAACTGCAAGGCGAGCAAGACGGCGTCAAGCACCTGCTGTAATCAAGCTGGTAAACGACGCGATGCAGCCGACGCCTTTGGCATCGGGCCTTCGGGCCGTCCAAGCCTCTGTACCGGGGCTGGGCGTTGCGTCCGTCCATCCGCGCGATGTGTTGCTCGGCGCCCAGGCGCAGACTGGTTTTCTGCCAGTCTGCGACCACTACAGCGGCGTGGAAGTGCGCATGCGCAAAAGCCTGCAATTGCAGGCAGAGATGACGCAGGAATTTGGCACCTGCGTCTTTGATGTCACTCTCGATTGTGAAGATGGCGCGCCTGTCGGGCTGGAGTCCCAGCATGCGTCGCTGGTGGCACGCCTGGCAGCCGCTGCGGCTCCAGAGGCTCGGGTAGCGGCTCGTGTTCATGCGGTGGATCACCCAGCTTTTGCCAATGATGTCGCCACCATTGTGGGCGAGGCAGGACACAGGCTGTGTCATCTCATGGTGCCCAAGGTCGAGTCGGTGGATGATGTGCTGTTGGCTGAACGTGCGTTGGAGCGCGCGTCGGCGGCTCATGTGCCTCTGCATGTGTTGATCGAGTCCCCCGCTGCCGTGCAGCGCGCTTTTGAAATCGCTTCCCACCCCCGCGTCCAGAGCCTGAGTTTTGGTCTCATGGATTTTGTGTCCGCCCATGGAGGCGCCATTCCCGCGCAGGCCATGACCTCTGCCGGGCAGTTCACGCACCCGCTGGTGGTGCGTGCCAAGCTCGCAATCGCCTCGGCGTGCCACGCGCATGGCAAGGTGCCTTCCCATTGCGTGGTGACTGAGTTTTCGGACATGGCAGCCCTGCAAGGTGCTGCCGGCCGCGCATCGCGCGAGCTGGGCTACACACGGATGTGGAGCATCCATCCGGCGCAGATCCGCACCATCCTGCAGGCCTTTGCGCCCCTGCAGGACGATATCGACACCGCAGCCCGGATCATTTCGGCGGCAGCCTTGGAGGACTGGGCACCCATCAGTGTGGATGGGGTATTGCATGACCGTGCCAGCTACCGCTTTTATTGGCAGATTCTGGAGCGCGCCCACAGCACTGGGCGCGCACTACCCTTGGCGGTGCGTCACTGGTTTGACGCATCGACTCTCGTTCCATCGTGAACACCCCTGGACATTTCCACGCAGGACTTCCCATGAAATTCGTCATTGCCTCCGCTCTCATGTTGCTGGCTCCGGCCTTTGCCTTGGCACAAACAACAGCCCAGCCAGCGGCCAAGTCCGACACCAAGGCTGCAGCCAAACCCGCTGCCAAGCCAACCGCCAAGACGGCCGCCAAGCCAGCAGAGGGCAAGACCGCAGCCAAGGCTCCCGCCAAGAGCCATGCCACTGCCAAGGCCGAACCCACCAGCAGCCGTACCCAGCTCAAGAGCGCCACCAACCAGGTGGCGGCCGGCATCATCGCCGCTGAAGCAGCCCTGTCGCCCGCCGAACTGGCGATTGCAGAGCGCGTGCACGTGGGGCGCATGCCCTGTGAGCTCGGTGCTTTTGTCACTGTGACAGCCGATCCCGCCACCCCAGGCCACTTCCATGTGGAAGGCAAGGGTTTCAAGTACTACATGTCGCCGGTCGCGACGACCACGGGCACGGTGCGCCTGGAGGACGCCAAGGGTGGTGCCGTGTGGCTGCAGATCGCCAACAAATCCATGCTGATGAACCAGCGCGCTGGTCAGCGTCTGGCTGACGAGTGCATGAGCCCTGAGCAGGTGGTGGTGGCAGAAGCCATCAAGAAGAACCCGCCTGTGAGCGTGCTGGACCCGCTGCCCGCCACCAAATAAAAAACCGCGCGCACCCATCAACGACTGGTGTGTGCCGAGCCGAACGCTACACGCTACGCCCCACTTTAGAACGCAACTGGAGAAAACAATGTTGAAAGCCTACCGAGACCATGCTGCCGAACGCGCCGCACTGGGTATCCCCCCTCTGCCCCTGGACGCCAAGCAGGTGGCTGAGCTGATCGAATTGATCAAGAACCCACCCGCTGGTGAAGAGGCCTTTTTGCTTGACCTGCTCACCCATCGTGTGCCGCCTGGCGTGGACGACGCTGCCAAGGTCAAGGCCAGCTTCCTGGCTGCCGTGGCGCACGGCGACATCACCGTGGGTCTGATCTCCAAGGCCAAGGCCACGGAACTGCTGGGCACCATGGTGGGTGGCTACAACGTGCACCCGCTGATTGAATTGCTGGACGATGCCGAAGTGGCAGGTGTGGCCGCAGAGGGTCTGAAGAAGACGCTGCTGATGTTCGACTTCTTCAATGACGTCGCTGTGAAAGCCAAGGCAGGCAACGCCAAGGCGCAGGAAGTCATCAAGAGCTGGGCCGATGCCGAGTGGTTCACCACCCGTCCTGAGGTCGAGAAGAAGATTACCGTCACGGTGTTCAAGGTGCCCGGTGAGACCAACACTGACGACCTGTCGCCCGCACCGGATGCCTGGAGCCGCCCAGACATCCCGCTGCACTACCTGGCCATGCTGAAGAACACCCGCCCTGATGCGGCGTTCAAGCCCGAAGAAGACGGCAAGCGTGGTCCGATGCAGTTCATCGAAGACCTCAAGAAGAAGGGCAACCTCGTGGCCTACGTGGGCGACGTGGTGGGCACCGGCTCCAGCCGCAAGTCGGCCACCAACAGCGTGATCTGGGCCACCGGCCAGGACATCCCGTTCGTGCCGAACAAGCGTTTTGGCGGCGTGACCCTGGGCGGCAAGATCGCTCCCATCTTCTTCAACACGCAGGAGGACTCGGGCTCGCTGCCGATCGAAGTCGATGTGTCCAAGCTCGAAATGGGCGACGTGGTCGACATCCTGCCCTACGACGGCAAGATCGTGAAGAACGGCGCCACCGTGGCCGAGTTCAAGCTCAAGAGCGATGTGCTGTTTGACGAAGTGCGTGCCGGTGGCCGTATCAACCTCATCATCGGTCGTTCGCTGACGGCCAAGGCCCGCGAGTTCCTGGGCCTGCCAGCCTCCACGCTGTTCCGCCTGCCCCAGGCACCTGCCGCTTCGAAGGCCGGCTTCACCCTCGCTCAGAAGATGGTTGGCCGCGCCGTGGGTCTGCCAGAAGGCCAGGGCGTGCGCCCCGGTACCTACTGCGAACCCAAGATGACGACCGTAGGCTCGCAAGACACCACCGGTCCGATGACCCGCGACGAGCTGAAAGACCTGGCCTGCCTGGGCTTCTCGGCCGACCTGGTCATGCAGTCGTTCTGCCACACGGCGGCCTACCCCAAGCCCGTGGACGTGAAGACCCACCGCGAACTGCCTGCGTTCATCAGCAACCGTGGTGGCGTGGCCCTGCGTCCTGGCGACGGCGTGATCCACAGCTGGCTCAACCGCCTGCTGCTGCCTGACACCGTGGGTACGGGTGGCGATTCACACACGCGTTTCCCCATCGGTATTTCGTTCCCCGCAGGCTCTGGCCTGGTGGCTTTCGGCGCTGCTACGGGCGTGATGCCTCTGGACATGCCCGAGTCGGTGCTGGTGCGCTTCAAGGGCGAAATGCAGCCGGGCGTGACGCTGCGCGACCTGGTGCACGCGATTCCTCTGTACGCGATCAAGGCCGGTCTGCTGACGGTGGCCAAGGCGGGCAAGAAGAACATCTTCTCGGGCCGTATCCTCGAAATCGAAGGCCTGCCCAACCTGAAGGTCGAGCAAGCGTTTGAGCTGTCGGACGCTTCGGCAGAGCGTTCCGCCGCCGGTTGCACCATCAAGCTCAACCCTGAGCCGGTCAAGGAATACCTCACCAGCAACGTGGTGCTGATGAAGAACATGATCGCTGACGGCTATGCCGATGCCCGCACGCTGCAGCGCCGCATAGAGAAGGTCGAAGCCTGGCTGGCCAACCCCAACCTGCTCGAAGCCGACAAGGATGCCGAATACGCGGCCGTCATCGAGATCGATCTGGCCGACATCAAGGAACCCATACTGTGCTGCCCCAACGATCCGGACGACGCCAAAACCCTGTCGGAAGTGGCCGGCACCAAGATCGATGAAGCCTTCATCGGCTCTTGCATGACCAACATCGGCCACTTCCGCGCGGCCGCCAAGCTGCTCGGCGGTAGCCGTGACATCCCCGTCAAGCTGTGGGTGGCACCGCCCACCAAGATGGACGAGAGCGAACTGATCAAGGAAGGCCATTACGCCAACTTTGGTGCTGCCGGCGCCCGTACCGAAATGCCCGGCTGCTCGCTGTGCATGGGCAACCAGGCGCAGGTGCGCGAAGGCGCTACGGTGGTGTCCACCTCCACCCGCAACTTCCCCAACCGCCTGGGCAAGAACACCAACGTGTTCCTAGCCTCCGCCGAGCTGGCCGCCATCGCGTCCAAGCTGGGCAAGATCCCCTCGGTGGCTGAATACCACGAAGCCATGGGTATCGTGAACAAGGACGGCGCTTCGATCTACAAGTACCTGAACTTCGACCAGATCGAAGAGTACGCAGAAACCGCCAAGGGCGTCACCGCCTGATCCTCGCGTTTTTTTGCGCAACAGAAGCGGCCCTCAGGGGCCGCTTTTTTTTGGCCCACCTTGGGTGTCACACAAACGTCATTCATTCGTCACTATGCTGGAGCCCATAACAAGACATCCATAACAACAACAAAAGGAGGGAGCCATGGGCAACACGATGGGACGAGGGGTTTTGCTGGTTTTCTGCGCCATCTTTGCGGTGGTGTTCGGTGCCGGCGGGTATTGGGCAGGTTTGCGGCCCTTGGCTGAAACGGCGCTGGCAGCCTGGACCGTGCGCTCATGGCAGCCTGTGCCGGCCCAGGTACTGGATGTGCAACTGAAGCAGCACGCGGGCAGCGAGGGTGGCACCACCTACCAGGTGCTGGCCCGGTACCGCTACACCGTGGCGGGCCAAACGTACGAAGCGCAGCGCGTGGGGCTGGACCCGAACTCCAGTGCCGACAACGTCGGCGACTGGCAGGCGCAATGGCACCGCGCCCTGCGCCAAGCGCAGGAGCGGGGCGAATCCATCACCGCCTGGGTCAACCCCAAGGCCCCGGCCCAAGCCCTGCTGGACCGCAGCATACGCTGGCGGCTGCAAATTTTTCGGCTGCCGTTTGCCCTGGTGTTCACCGGCGTCGGGGGGGCTGCTGCATGGATGTTTCTGCGCATCTTGAGGCGCCCCCAGGACGATGTGCCAGACCTGGAGCCAACGCATTCCCTGGCCAAGGGGCAGGGGGCGCTGTGGTTCTTCGCGGTATTCTGGTGTGGCATCGCTTTCCCTATGGCCGCCTTGTTCTGGTCGGACGGCAAAGGGCCCTGGTGGGCCAAGGGCTTCATGGGCGTCTTTGTGGTGATCGGCGTGGGCCTGGTCGCTGCCGCCTGGCAGAACAGCCGCAAGGCCTGGCGCTACCAGGGGGTTGGTATGACGGCCCTGCCATCGCGGCCCACGGCGGGGCGATCGGTCGAAATCACGCTGGTGTTGCCTGCGCGGGCTGTGCAGCAAGCGGGGTCCGAAAACCTGCGCATGCAGCTGGCGCAATACCGTGTGGACGAATCCAGCTCCGGTTCGCCCGAGCGCCAGGTGGAGGTACTGAACGCCACGGCGCGGCACCAGTCGACGGGCGATGGCGGCATGCGACTGGTAGCGCGTTTTGAACTGCCTGATGACTCCCCCACCCATGGTTCGCGGCGCGGTGGCGAGCGGGTGGACTGGCGACTGGAACTGGTGCGCGCCGATGGTGCGCTGGAGCTGGCGTATGACCTGGCGGTCCAGGCCGCCACCCCGTCCTGGGCTGAGGCCGCTTCGGTGCCGGACCGCTTTGACCGGCGGGCGCAGTGGACGCAGGAAGTCCCCATCGAGCAGGTCGTCTTGGGCCGCGATGCCGCCTCTCAGCCGTTGGATCTACCGGGCATGGGGAAGTCTGCTGAATCCCCAGGCTTTCTTCCCCCTGGCGTGCGTTTGACCGAGACGCCAGATGCCTGGTCCCTCGCGTTCACGCAGACCGCTTGGCGCTGGTCCGCGGCGGTGGCCCTGGCTTTGCTGGCGCTGGAGTGGTGGGTGAACGACCGCATCCAGCCCCGCGCCCTGGTGCTGCCGAGCGGCTTTTGGGGTTGGTTGGCTGTGTTGGTGCTGCCTGCCTGGGCCTTGCATGCCGCCACCCGGCGGTGGACGCTGCGGGTGCAGGACGATGGCCTGGTCGTGCGTCGCGGCTCTTGGGTTTGGTCTCGCGTGGCGACGTTGCCAGGCGAGTCCAGCCAGTCGCTGGTGCACAAGCTGCAGTTCACGGCGGGGACCCAGGCCTACCACGCGGTGCTGGGCAAGGATGCATCAGGGCATTCGCAAACGCTGACACCAGGGCTGAGCGGCACGGCTGCCGCGCAGGCCGTGGGCCAGGCCGTGGCACGTGCGTGGCTGGATCGTCGGGGGCGCTTCACGCCAGGGGCGCAGCGGCCCCAGGTGGCTGCCCATTCACGCCCAGCCTGGGGTGGTTGGGCATGGCTCTTGGCCTTTGGCTTGCTCGTGTGGTGGGCCCATGGCGGGCGTGCGGTGTGGGGGGCAGGTCGCAGCGCTGTACTGCAAGCCCCTGCGGCAGTGGCTTCATCGCGCATTTGGGCGCCTGCAGATGCCCGCCTGATGGACGCTCAGAACGCGGGCGATGCCAGCGCACTGGCGCAGGCCCTGCGCGATGGCGCCAACCCCAACCTGCTGGCAGACACCGGCTCCTCCGTGCTGATGCTGGCCGCCCACCGGGGGCAGTTGGCGCATGTGGAGGCGCTGCTGCAAGCCGGGGCCGAGCCCGATCTGCGGCAGACGGCCAAGGACAGCGAGCGCGGCGATACGGCCCTGCTGCGGGCCTTTTATGGCGGCCATCTGGCGGTGGCGCAACGCCTGGTGCAGGCGGGTGCCAGCCTGCAAGCCCGCAACCGCTGGGACTGGGGCCCCGTGCACATGGCCGCGCAAAGCGGCTGCGTGCCTTGCCTGGATTGGCTCAAAGAGCAAGGGCAATCGCTGACCGAACCCGCGCCCGCCAGCCGAGGCGAGACCCCCGCCATGCTGGCCGCAGCCAAAGGGCGGGTGGCCGTGCTGCGTTGGCTGGATGAGCATGGAGTGGATCTTTCGCAGAAAGACCCGCACGGAAAGAGCGCGTTGGATTGGTCGCGCTGGGGTGGGCAGCAGGCGGCTCAGGAATGGCTGGAGCAAAGGGCCCGGCCGCGCTAGCCAGAGGCTGGCGCCGAGTCTGCGCGCGGTGCGAAGGCTGGTTGGCCGGTGTCTGCCCCGGCGGCAGGCGATCAGTGGCATTGTTTACTGCGGAACGATCATTGCGTGTGGCACTCAGAATTCGCAGAACCATTCCAACACGGCACTACGATGTTCAAGTCCTTCTTTTTCGCCCGCCGCTGGTGGGCCTGGTCCATCTTGGGTTCTCTCGTCATTCTTCTGGCCACGGCTTACCGTGTGCAGCTGGACGTGCAGATCAACGACTGGTTCGGCAGCTTTTACGATCTCATACAGGAGGCTCTGGGTAAGCCTGGCAGCATCACCGCAGAGCAGTTCTGGGGACAGCTTTCAACCTTCGCGCGCATTGCCATGATCTATGTGACGACGGCGGTGCTGGCGGATTTTTTCAGCAAACACTACATCTTTCGTTGGCGGCAGGCGATGAATGAGCACTACATGGCGGCCTGGCCACGCCTGCGGCACATCGAGGGTGCGGCACAGCGTGTGCAGGAGGACACCATGCGTTTCGCCCGCACGATGGAAGATCTGGGCCTGAGTTTCATGCGCAGCCTCATGACGCTCGGGGCCTTTCTGCCGGTGCTCTGGACGCTGTCCGACAAAGTCACTGCGCTGCCCTTGATCGGCGCCGTTCCGCATTCCCTGGTCTGGGTCGCACTGGCCTGGTCACTGGGGGGCACGCTGCTGCTGGCCTGCGTGGGTGTGAAGCTACCGGGGCTGGAGTTTCACAACCAGCGGGTGGAGGCGGCGTACCGCAAGGAGCTGGTGCTGGGCGAGGACGACCCGAACCGGGCTTCTCCGCCCACGGCGGCTGAGCTGTTCGCGGGTGTGCGCCGCAATTACTTCCGGCTGTTTTTCCACTACCTGTACTTCGATGTGGTGAAGTGGTCTTACCTGCAGGTGAGTGTGCTGGTGCCCCTGGTGGCTTTGGGCCCCACGCTGATCGCGGGGGTGATCACCCTGGGGGTGATGCAGCAGATTGCCCGGGCCTTTGACAAGGTGCTGGAGTCGTTCCAGTTTCTGGTGCTGAACTGGAGCACGGTGGTGGAACAGATATCGATCTACAAGCGTTTGCGCGCTTTCGAGCAGCAGATGCTGAAGGCGGTGCCTGAGGCTGCCTGAGTGCTGTTTGGGAGCCGCAGGAGCGCGTGACCGGCCGTGCAGATTGCGCCCCGCGAGATGGATCGGCACCGAAACAGGGGAGGGCGGGTCCAAAGCCGTTGCGGCTAACGCACCTGTTTCTTTTCGAGCTTGCGTGTGAGGGTGCGGCGGTGCATACCCAGGCGCCGCGCGGCCTCTGACAGGTTGAAGCCTGTTTCAGCCAGCACCTCGTTGATGCGTTCCCATTCCAGCGTCTTGATGGAACTGGAACGGTTGGTCAGTTCCACCTCGGCATTGCCTTCTTTGAGCCCAAACGCAGCTTCAATGTCGTCGGTGTTGGAGGGCTTGGCGAGATAGTGGCACGCGCCCAGTTTCACGGCTTCCACGGCGGTGGCAATGCTTGCAAAACCCGTGAGCACCACGATCAGCATCTCGTCGTCAGCGGCGTGCAGTGTCTGCACGCAGGCCAGGCCTGAGGCCTCTCCCTTGAGCTTGAGATCCACCACCGCATACCCGGGCTGGTGCTGCTCCAGCAACACCTCTACGTCGGCCAGGCTCGCTGCCTGCAACACGCTATAGCCGCGCCGTTCAAACGAGCGGGCCAGCGTGCGCGCAAAGGCTTCGTCGTCCTCGACGATCAGCAGCTGTCGTTGCGCTTCTTCAGTGTCCACGGTGGGTTCTTTCGTTCATTCATACCTTCGGGGGGAGCGCAATCGAGGCCAGGGGCAATTCGATGGTCACCTGTGCGCCCCCTTCGGGACGGTTGCGCGCCTCCACGCTGCCACCCAGGGTTCGGGCCACGTTCAGCACCAGATACAGCCCCAACCCTCCGCCAGGGCGGTTTTTGGAGGACTGGTAGGGCGTACCCAGTTTGGACAGCATGTCGGGCGCAAAGCCGGGGCCGGCATCGGTCACAGTCATGCACAGGGCGTCGGCATTGCGCGTGACCGCCAGCCGCACCCAGCCTGGCGAGGCGTCGCGTGCATTGTCCAGCACATTGAAAACCATTTGCTTGAGGGTGGTGTCCGACACCATGGACGTGTCGGTGCCGAAGTCGTTGTCGTAGTCAAACTGGGGGATCGTGCGGGTGCTGCGCCACTCCTGTGCCAGCGCATCGACAAACTTGCGCACAGTGGTCTGCACCGACGCCTCGCCGCGCGTTTCACCCGCCGAGAGCAGGATGCCGCTCACGATGCTCTTGCACCGTTGCACCTGGGTCTGCATCTCGGCAATGTCTTCCTTGAGCGCGGCGTTGCTGGCCAGTCGCTTGTCGTGTTGCCAGTCGCCCAGGATCACCGCAAGGGTGGACAGCGGGGTGCCCAGTTCGTGCGCAGCGCCGGACGCCAACAGGCCCATGCGCACGATGTGTTCTTCTTCCACACGGCGCCGGCGTGCGGCCGCCAGGCGGGCATCGCGCTCGCGCAGGTTGCGGTTGATGCGGGTGATGAACACCATCACCAGCGTGGCGTTGAGCACAAAACACACCAGCAGCCCAAGCACATACAGGCTCGACAGGCCCTGGTGCAGATCCTGGGGCAGGGCCAGTGGCAGGTGGTGATCTGCCAGCGCCGCAAAGCACAGGACGGTGATGATCACGATGGACCAGATGTAGGCACCGCGCAGCAGCACGGCGCCAAGCGTGATCTGCAACAGGTACAAAAACACGAAGGGGTTGCTGGTGCCACCGCTCAGGTACAGCTGCACCGTGAGCACCGCCACGTCGATCAGCAGCGCCAGAAACAGCTCCACATTGCGCACCGCGCGGCCCGTGCGCAGGCGCAGCAGGCTCACCACGTTGAAGACCGCCAGGCAGCCGACCACGAGCAGCATCTCCTGCAGCGGCAGCTTCAAGCCCAGGCTGTAGTGCGCCATCTCGATGGTGAACACCTGGCCCACCACTGCAATCCAGCGCAGCTCGATCAGTTGCTGGAGGTTCTTGATCCCGGCGGCGGCGTCGGCGGAACGTGCATTGCGCGGCGCAGTGGCCAGCGCAGGGTCAGGGCGTTGTGGGAGGGTGTTCATCGTTGGTCAGTAGGCGGCTGGTGGCCCGTGCGCCCAGGCGGCGCTCATAGCGTGCCACATACCAGCCGGCAACGACAACCATGAGCGCAAGACCATACCAGGTCAGGGCGTACACCAGGTGGCTGTTGTGGAACCGGATGACGGTCAGGCCAGCGCGGGGCCAGCCGGAGGCGGCTGAAGAAGCCGCTGCGGTACCCGGAAGTCCGGCGTCCACAAAAAATGGAGCTGCCCGGGGCAGGCCAAGCGCGCTGCTGATGGCCGCCACGTCGCGCGAGTACCAGCGCTGTTGCGCCGGGTCGTTGGTGCGCAGAAAGCCGCCGCCCGGCTCCGGCATGCGCAACAGCCCCTGGACGGTGGCCGTACCATCGGCGGGTGGCTGGGCCTCCAGCCATTGGGCGCGTTGCTCCTGGGGCACAAAGCCCCGGTTCACCAGCACCTGGGTACCGTCATCCCGTTGCAGGGCCGTCATTACCCAGAACCCCGCGCCCAGCTCGGTGACCGCCTGCGTCAGCACCGTTTTGCCGGGCAGCCAGTGGCCCTGAAAGACCACCGGCAGGTACTCATGCTGTGCGGCACGGATGTCAGACCATTGCTCCACAGGGGGCAAGGCGGCTGGTGCGGCGTGCACCCGTCGGTCTACTCTTTCGATGAGATCCAGCTTCCAGGCACGGCGCTGGACCTGCCAGGTGCCCAGCGACACAAAGCCCAGGAACAGAGCCATGCCCAGCACCAGCAGGACTGCGCGGCGCAACCCCCGGCGCGGCAGTGCCATGGTGGTGGGGCCTGCAGGCATCAGGGCGTGGAGTGTCCAGGCGCCTCGTGCGTGGGCGGCGTGGGCGTGGGGTGCTCGGGCATCATGTTGGCATTCATGTGGAACATCACCCACAAGGTCCCCGCGATGGCGATGGCCACGAACACCACGGTGAAGATGGTGGACAGCAGCGTCCAGCCGCCTTCGATCTTGCCGTTCATGTGCAGGAAGAACACCATGTGCACCAGGATCTGGATCACGGCGAAGCCGCCCAGCACCAGCACAGCCGTGTTGCGGTCCGCAATCACCTTGGCCATCACCAGCCAGAAGGGAATGGCCGTGAGGATGACGGACAACACAAACCCCATCACATAGCCCGAAAAGGTGCTGTGGGGGCCTGCGTCGTGGTGGTGATCGTCATGCCCATGCGCATCGTGCGCGTGTGTTGCGTGTTGTGCGCTCATTTACAGCACCCCCATCAGGTACACAAAGGTGAAAACGCCGATCCAGACCACGTCCAAGAAGTGCCAGAACATGGACAGGCACATCAGGCGGCGGTTGTTCTCGGGGATCAGGCCATGCTTGCCAATCTGGACCATCAGCACCACCAGCCAGATCAGGCCGAAGGTGACGTGCAGGCCGTGGGTGCCCACCAGCGTGAAGAACGCCGACAGGAAGGCACTGCGCTGCGGGCCTGCGCCCTCGTGCAGCAGGTGGGAGAACTCATACAGCTCCAGGCCCAGGAAGCACAGGCCAAACACGCCCGTGACCGCCAGCCACAGCAGCGTGCCCTTCACGTCGCCCAGCTGCTTGCGCAGCATGGCAAAACCGAAGGTGATGGACGACAGCAGCAGGAAGGCGGTGTTGATGGCCACCAGGGTCAGGTCGAACAGCTGCGCGCCGGTGGGGCCTGCGGCATAGCTGCGGCCCAGCACGCCGTAAGTGGCGAACAGTGCTGCAAAGATGAGACAGTCGCTCATCAGGTACAGCCAGAAACCCAGGGCCGTGCCGTTTTCAGGGTGGGGCTCGTGCGCGAGGTGGTACTCGCGCGGGGCCAGGGCGCCTGCTGCGGCGCCAGCGTGGATGCGGATATCAGACATGGCGGGCCAGTTGGAGTGTGCGGGCTTCTTCGGTGGAGATCACTTCGGATGCCGGGATGTAGAAGTCACGCTTGTAGTTGAACGTGTGGATGATGGCGGCCAGAATGACGGCCGCAAACGAGACGCCCGCCAGCAGCCACATGTGCCAGATCAGTGCAAAGCCGAACACCAGCGACAGCCCCGAGATCACCACGCCGGCGCCGGTGTTGGCAGGCATGTGGATGGGCTGGAAGCCCGCCAGAGGGCGCTTGTATCCGTGCTTCTTCATGTCCCACCACGCGTCGATCTCGTGCACCACGGGGGTGAAGGCGAAGTTGTAGTTGGGTGGAGGCGAAGAGGTGGCCCATTCCAGCGTGCGGCCGTCCCAGGGGTCGCCCGTCCAGTCGCGCAGTTGTTCGCGCTTGAGGAAGCTGACCACCAGCTGGATCAGGAAGCAGCCAATGCCAGCGGCAATCATGGCCGCGCCGATGGCAGCGATGACGAACCAGATCTGCAGCGACTGGTCTTCGAAGTGGTTGGCACGGCGGGTGACACCCATCAGGCCCAGCACATACAGCGGCGTGAACGCCACCCAGAAGCCCACCAGCCACAGCCAGAAGGAGCGCACGCCCCAGGTGCGGTCCAGCTTGTAGCCAAACGCCTTGGGGTACCAGTAGTTGATGCCGGCAAACATGGCAAACACCACGCCGCCGATGATCACGTTGTGGAAGTGGGCGATCAGGAACAGGCTGTTGTGCAGCACGAAGTCGGCCGGGGGCACGGCCAGCAGCACGCCCGTCATGCCACCGATGGCGAACGTGACCATGAACGCCACGGTCCACATCATGGGCAGCTCGAAGCGGATGCGGCCCTTGTACATGGTGAACAGCCAGTTGAAGATCTTCGCCCCCGTGGGGATCGAGATGATCATCGTCGTGATACCGAAGAAGGTGTTCACGCTGGCACCCGAACCCATGGTGAAGAAGTGGTGCAGCCACACCAGGTACGACAGGATGGTGATACACACCGTGGCATACACCATGGACGTGTAGCCGAACAGGCGCTTCTTGCTGAACGTGGCGACCACTTCGGAGAACACACCGAACGCGGGCAGCACCAGGATGTACACCTCAGGGTGGCCCCAGATCCAGATCAGGTTCACGTAGAGCATGGGGTTGCCGCCCAGCTCGTTGGTGAAGAAGTTGGTGCCGACATAGCGGTCCAGCGACATCAGCACCAGCGCGGCCGTGAGCACGGGGAACGACGCCACGATCAGTGCGTTGGTGCACAGGGCGGTCCAGGTGAACACGGGCATCTTCATCAGGCTCATGCCCGGTGCGCGCATCTTGATGATGGTCACGATCAGGTTGATGCCCGAGAGCGTCGTGCCCACCCCCGCGATCTGCAGCGCCCAGATGTAGTAGTCCAGGCCGGTGCTGGGGCTCTGCGCCCCCAGGTTGGAAAGTGCCAGCCAGCCGGAGGTGGAGAACTCGCCCAGGAACAGCGACACCATCACCAGCACGGCGCCGGCCGTGGTCATCCAGAAGCTGAAGTTGTTCAGGAACGGGAACGACACGTCGCGCGCGCCGATCTGCAGCGGCACCAGGTAGTTCATCAGGCCGGTGACCAGTGGCATCGCCACGAAGAAGATCATGATCACGCCGTGGGCGGTGAAGATCTGGTCGTAGTGGTGCGGAGGCAGGTAACCCATGTTGTCGCCAAAGGCCATGGCCTGCTGCAGGCGCATCATCACGGCGTCGGCAAAGCCGCGCAGCAGCATCACCAGGCCCAGGATCATGTACATGATGCCGATGCGTTTGTGGTCAATGCTGCAGATCCAGTCGCGCCACAGGGGGCCCCACAGGCGGAACTTGGTGATGCCGGCCAGAACGACCAAGCCGCCCAACACCACGGCAATGAAGGTGGCCAGCACGATGGGCTCATGCGCCATCGGTACGACGTCCCAGCTCAGGCGGCCCAGCGCCCAGTGGGATGGAGAAAGGGTTTCGGAGGACATAGGAGTGCTCATTGACGGATGCTGGCGCCAGTCGTTGGTGCCGGTGCGTTGCGGGTTTCGAGTGCGGCCACCACCTGGGCGGCGTTTTGCACGGTGCAGACGTCCTGGGGCAGGTTCAGCCCTGCAGCGCGCATGTAAGCGTCGCCACCCAGGGCATCGATGGCCATCATGTGGTGCATGCACATCTTTCCGTCTTCGACGCAGCGGTTGAGCACCTTGTCGTACAGGCCTTCTTCCACCGAGGCAAAGCGCTGCACCGGATCACGTTCGCTGGGCTTGACGAGGTTCAGGTAGGTGCCCTTGTCGAGCGGCTTGCCTTCGGTCTTGGCCTTTTGCACCCACTGGGCAAAGTCCTCGTTGCTCAGGCCATGGAACTTGAACGTCATGCCCGAGAAACCCGCGCCGCTGTAGTGCGACGACATGCCCTTGAACACGCCAGGCTTGTTGATCACCGCGTTCAGCTCGGTCTGCATGCCGGGCATGGCGTAGATCATGCCGGCCAGGTCGGGCACGTAGAACGCGTTCATGGTGGACGTGGCCGTCAGCTTGAACAGGATCGGGCGGTCCACCGGGGCAGCCACTTCATTGACGGTGGCGATGCCTTGCTCGGGGTAGAAGAACAGCCACTTCCAGTCCATGGCCACTACCTGCACTTCAAGCGGCTTCACATCGGCGGGGACGGCGCGCTGCGCGTCGATGCGGTCGAGAGGCCGGTAGGGGTCGAGCTTGTGGGTGCCGATCCAGGTGATGGCGCCCAGCGCAATGATGATCAGCAGCGGCACGGTCCAGATCACCAGCTCCAGCGTGGTGGAGTGGTGCCATTCCGGGTCGTACTCGGCCTCGGTGTTGCCCTGGCGGTATTTCCAGGCAAACAGCAGGGTGAGCGCGATCACGGGCACGATGATGATCAGCATCAGCAGCGTGGCGGTGATGACCATCTGGCCCTGCTGGGCAGCGACGTCACCGGCAGGGTTGAGCACGACAGCCTTGCTGCAGCCTGCCAGGCTACCTAGCGCTGTCAGGGCGAGCAGCCAGGTGGGCCCACGAAGTTGGGGAAGTTTGAGCATGTGTAGAGCGCGATCAATGCGTTTCAGGGTAAACGCGGATAACGGGATGTGTGCGAATGTACTAGCGCTAGCTTTTTTGTCGATTGGACATTTTGTCCAAGGTCAAAAGCGCAGACTGTTTTTGCACCAATTTGGTGCAATCGAGGGCTTTGAAGGACATTTCCTGCAACCGGCATAGTGAAACCGCACTTGTCGCCCACGGAAGTTGCGTGTAGAACGGAACGGTCTGAGTTAGCTACACAACGTCAAGGAGCCATGTTCATGAGCAGCCCCGCCACTGCCACTTACCCTGCGGCCGGTTTTCACGAAAGCGCCGCCTCTCTCTCGCGGGCTGATACGCATGAAGACGTCACCCCCAGCGAAATCGCTGTGGGCGTGATCATCGGACGCTCGTCCGAGTATTTCGACTTCTTCGTTTTCGGGATCGCCTGCGTTCTTGTCTTCCCGTCCTTCCTGTTTCCCTTCCTGTCGCGCCTGGACGGCACGCTGATGGCCTTTGCGCTGCTGGCCGTTGCCTTCGTGGTCCGCCCGGTGGGTACCGCCATCTCCATGGCCATCCAGCGGCGCTGGGGGCGGGGCACCAAGCTGACCATTGCGCTGTTCGTGCTGGGCGTCTGCACGGTGGGCATGGCCTTTTTGCCGGGCTACAAGGATGTGGGCACTACAGCCATCGTGGCGTTGCTGATCCTGCGTGTGGGCCAGGGCTTGGCGCTGGGTGGTTCGTGGGACGGCTTGCCGTCGCTGCTGGCCATGTCGGCCCCCAAGGAGCGCCGGGGCTGGTACGCCATGATCGGCCAGCTGGGCGCGCCTCTGGGCTTTGTGCTGGCTGCGGGCCTGTTTGCCTACCTGTACAGCAGCCTCACGGTGCAAGAGTTTCTGGCCTGGGGCTGGCGTTATCCGTTTTTTGTGGCTTTTGCCGTGAACGTAGTGGCCCTGTTTGCCCGCCTGCGCCTGGTGGTGGGGCAGTCGTACTCCGAACTGCTCAAGGACCGCGAGTTGCAGCCCGTGCCTGTGAGCCGCGTCATGCGTGATGAAGGCAGCAACGTGTTGCTGGGCGCCTTTGCGGCGCTGGCCAGCTTTGCACTGTTCCACCTGGTCACGGTTTTCCCGCTGTCATGGATCACGCTGTACTCCGACCAGCCTGTCACCCAGATCCTGGGCGTGCAGATCGTCGGCGCGTTCCTCGCGGCGGGCGCCATCATGGTGTCGGGCTGGCTGTCGGACCACCTGGGCCGCCGCAAGCTGCTGGGCGGCATGGCCGTGCTGATCGGCGTGTTCAGCTTCATGGCGCCTGTCCTGCTCAACACTGGCGAAGTGGGCAGCACCATGTTCCTGCTGCTGGGCTTTGTGCTGCTGGGCCTGTCGTACGGTCAGGCATCGGGCACCGTGACGGCCAATTTCTCGCCCCAGTACCGCTACACCGGTGCGGCCCTGTCGGCCGACCTGGCCTGGATCATCGGCGCAGCGTTTGCTCCGCTGGTGGCCCTGTATCTGTCGTCGCAGTTCGGTTTGCTGGCGGTGACGGTGTACCTGCTGTCGGGCGTTGCCTGCACGCTGGGTGCGCTGAACCTGAACCGCCGCATGGAGCGCCGTGACCGCTGATGAGTGAGATTGATTTGCTATTGAATGTATAGCTGCTAGCGCATATTCCACTAGCGCTACAGGCGTAAAAAGCCAAAAAAAGCGCCCGGTTCTGCCGGGCGCTTTGCTTTGGGGCCTCACGGGTCACGGCTCAGTCCAGCGTGCCAGCGCCAACTGCTACGGGGTTTCAGTCGCAGGCGGTGAGCGCGTCGCGCGTGGGCCTTGGCAGCGCATCGGCAGGGCCGGGGATCCGCTGCGGTGGGACAAGCCCGTTCAAGGCTCGGAGTTCCGCTCAGTCCTGGGGCCGGAAGCCAATGGTCAGTGACGGAGGCACGCGCCCATCCACATCGCGCGGCAATGTTTCGGTCTTGTCCAGGGCCCGCAGCACCGCGTCGTCCCAGGCCTTGTTGCCGCTGGACTGCACCAGCCGCTTGCCCACAATGGTGCCGTCGGGTGACAGCCGCACTTCCACCTCGGCGCGCGGGTTGCCCGAGATGGCGTCTGGATACACGATGTTGGGCTTGACCTTGGCCGCGACCTTGCCTCCGTAGCTGCCCGAGGGGCTGCGACTCTCCTTGTCTTTGCCCGTGGCGTTCTCGCCCCCTGTGGCCCCGGCCATGCCCTGGATGCGGCGCAGGTTGGCCTCACGCTGTTCAGCCAGTTGCTTAGCCTCGGTTTCTGCCTTGCGCTTGGCGGCCTCGTCGGCCTTGCGTTTGTCTTCGGCCAGCTTCTTCTGCTTGTCCTGCTCGGCCTTTTTCTGTTCGGCCAGCTGCTTTTCGCGCTGTTCCTTTTCTTTGTCGCGTTCTTTTTGCAGGCGCTCTTTTTTCTCCTGCTCCAGGCGGTCGCGGCGTTCTTCTTCCTTGCGCTCACGTTCGCGCTTTTCGCGCAGCTGCTGTTGTTCGCGGGCTTTCTTTTCCTGCTCCAGGCGCTTTTTCTCGCGCTCGATGGCAATGTCCGCCTCACGCGTGTCGGGCGGCTCGGCCGCACGCACTGGGGGGGCAGGGGGCGGGGGAGGGGTGACCTGCTGCACAGGCGGTGGTGGCGGTGGCGGTGGGGGCTCCACGGCGCGCGGCGCAGCCTGGGTGGGCACGGCGGCCCACAACTCAGCTTCTACGGCAGGCTGGTCGGCCGTGTTTTTCCAGTTCACACCCCAGGTCAACGCGCCGATCAGCACCGCATGCACCAGCACCGCCAGCGTGATGGCGCGCAGGCGCGCCGGTGGACGGGGCGGGGCAAACTGGTCGCGGTCGGTGTGGGCGTGCATGGGCGTCTGAGCGGTGCCGGGCGGGTTCGGTTCAACCGCCTTGCTTGACCGACAGGCCTACGCGTTGCACGCCTGCCTTTTGCAGGGCGTCCATCGCCTTCACCACGGTTTCGTACTGCACGCCCTTGTCGGCGCTGATGACCACGGCGCTCTCGGGCCCCTGGCCCTTTTGCCAGCGGCTGGCGGCATCGCCAATCTCCCGCTGGTTCAGGCTGCGCGTGGCTTCGGGGGTCTTGAACTGCAGCGTGCCATCCTTGTTGACGATGACCTGGGCCACTACCTTGGGCATGTTCTTGCTCTTGCCCACGCTGGGCACATCGACCACGCCGGGTGTGAGCATGGGCGCCGTCACCATGAAGATGATGAGCAGCACCAGCATGACGTCAATGAACGGGACCATGTTGATCTCGTTGATGGTGCGGCGGCCTCGGCCGCGGGATGCCATGGCGGGCATGGAGTGCCTCCCGGATCAGTGGCCCGAGGCCGTGTGGCCTGTGGACGCGGGCTGCGCGCCCAGGTTGCGCTGCAGGATGTTGGAGAACTCTTCGATGAAGGTCTCCTGGTGCGTGGCCACGCGGTCGATGTCGCGCGCAAAGCGGTTGTAGGCGATCACGGCCGGGATGGCCGAGAACAGGCCGATGGCGGTGGCGACCAGCGCCTCGGCGATGCCTGGGGCCACGGTAGCGAGCGTGACCTGTTCCATGCCTGCAAAGCCGGTGAAGGCGTGCATGATGCCCCACACGGTGCCGAACAGGCCCACATATGGCGATACGGAGCCGACCGATGCCAGGAAGGAAAGGCTCGACTCGACCACATCCATCTCACGCTGGAAGCTGGCACGCATGGCGCGGCGCGCGCCGTCCAGCAAGGTGCCGGGGTCGGTGATGCGGCGCTCGCGCAGTTTCTGGTACTCACGCATGCCGCTGGCAAAAATGCGTTCCATGGGGCCTGCCTGCTTGGCGTTTTGGGCGGCAGCGGCGTACAGGTCGTTCAGGCTGGTGCCCGACCAGAACTCGCGCTCGAAATCCTCGTTCAGTGTCTTCACGCGCTTCAAGGCAAACAGCTTGCGGAAGATGGCGGCCCAGCTGGCCACCGACACGCCCAGCAGCAGCAGCATCACGAGTTGCACCACCCAGCTGGCGTGCAGCACCAGGGAGATGATGGACATGTTTTGGGAATTCATGGTGTGAGTTGTTCCAGGAGGGTGCTTGGAATTCTGGCGGGGCGCAGGGTGGCGGCATCCACCCATCCGATGCGGATGGTGCCTTCGGTCAGCAAGGTCGGGGGCTGGTCGGTCATCTGCTCTGGTTTCAGGAGCGCCTGCTGCACTATTGTCAACGATGCGCGGCCACTGCTTTGCAGGGCGGCGGTAACAATCAGTTCATCGTCCAGCCGTGCGGGGCGGTGGTAGCGCAGCTGCGCGTCGGTTACGACAAACATGCCGCCGGTTTGTTCCCGCAACTGCTGTTGCCCCACACCCAACGACCGCAGCCACTCGGTGCGTGCGCGCTCAAAAAACTTGAGGTAGTTGGCGTAGAACACGATGCCACCGGCATCGGTGTCTTCCCAGTAAATCCGGATCGGAAATTCAAACGCCATCGTGGGGTCGCTCGCCTTGGTCATCCGAGCAGCTTGCGCAGCCGCTCCACGGACTCCTGCAATTGCGCCATGGAGTTGGCGGTCGAGAAGCGGATAAACCGCTCGGGCTCGGCCGTTCCAAAGTCGCGCCCCGGTGTCACGGCGATGTGCGCGCGGCGCATCAGCTCAAACGCAAAGTCCCAGCTACCGGTCACGCCCAGGTGCCGCGCGGCCTGCGTGCAGTCGGCCCAAGCATAGAAGGCGCCATCTGGCATCACGGGCACATTCAGACCCAGCGACTGCAGCGCGGGGATGAAGAAGTCGCGCCGCGCCTTGAACTCGGCACGGCGGCGTTCGTATTCGGCAATGCTCTCGGCCTCGAAGCAGGCCAGCGCTGCATGCTGCGACACGGTGCTGGCGCAGATGAACAGGTTCTGCGCCAGGCGTTCCACCACGGGCACCATCGCGTCGGGCACCACCATCCAGCCCAGGCGCCAGCCGGTCATGTTGAAGTATTTGCTGAAGCTGTTGATGCTGATGATGTTGTCGTCGATGGTGAGTGCGGTGTGGCCAAACTCTTCCTCGTACGACAGGCCCAGGTAGATCTCGTCGATCATCGTGATGCCGTCGTGCGACCGCACCACGTCATGGATGCGGCGCAGCTCGTCGGGCGCTATCGAGGTGCCGGTGGGGTTGGACGGCGAGGCCAGCAGCACGCCGCGCGTTTTTTCATTCCATGCCGCACGCACCTTGTCGGCGCTCAGCTGGTAGCGCTCTGCCGCCGTGGTGGGCAGCAGCACGGCCTTGCCTTCTGCGGCGCTCACAAAGTGGCGGTTGCAGGGGTAGCTCGGGTCGGGCATCAAAATTTCGTCGCCCGACTCGATGAGCGCCAGGCACGCCAGCTGCAGCGCGGCCGATGCACCGGCGGTGACCACGATGCGGCGCGCAGGCACGTTGACGCCAAAGCGGCTCTGGTACCAGCCGCTGATGCGCTCGCGCAGCGCATCCAGCCCCAGCGCGTTGGTGTACTGGGTGGCGCCGTTGTGCACGGCGCGGGCGGCGGCTTCCTGCACCAGGGGCGGGGCGGTGAAGTCGGGCTCGCCGATGTTCAAGAAGATCATCGGTTCGCGCGTGCCCGCCACCTCGCGGGCCAGGGCCTGCGCGGCCTTGGCGACCTCCATCACATAGAACGGTTCAATGCGCTCGGCGCGCGTGGAAAACTTCATGGAATGGCATCCTGCCCCGACCGGGCCCCTTGTGGACGTGGTGGCGTGAGGGCGTAGAGAGAAAAGAAACCAAGCCGCCCCGCTTCAACGGGCAGGGCGGCAGCGGGGCGGTGGCAGGTCAGGCAGCGCCCGCGCCTGCGGCCTTGTCGGCTGCCACTTCCACGGCGCGCAGTTGGGGGGCCAGGCCGTTGAGCACGGCGTTCACGTACTTGTGGCCGTCCGTGCCGCCAAATTCCTTGGCGAGTTCGATGCATTCGTTGAGCACCACGCGCCAGGGCACATCCAGGCAGTTCTGGAACTCGTACACGCCGATCCACATGGTGGCGTGTTCGATGGGCGAGATCTCGGCCATCTTGCGGTCCAGCAACGGGGTGATCAATGCGTCCATGCTGGCGGCATGCTCGATGCAGCCATGCAGCAGCGCGTCATAGTGCGCCGAGTCGGCCTTGTGGAAGCCCGCCAGGTCGCGCGTGAACGCATCGATGGCAGTAGCGTCGTTGCCGCCCACCAGGTGCTGGTACAGCGCCTGCAGCGCAAATTCGCGCGCACGGCTGCGGTTGGACTTGGAGGCGGCCTTGCGGGTGCCCGTGCTTTTAAGGCCGGTGCGGGTTTGCTTGGGTGGACGTGCCGACGATGGCGTAGGGGTGTTTTCGCTCATGACAGTTCGTCCAGCAGGTTGGCCATTTCCACCGCCACGCGGGCCGCGTCCACGCCCTTTTCGGTCTGGCGGGCGATGGCCTGTTCCATGTTCTCGGTGGTGATGATGGCGTTGGCAATCGGGATCTGGTAGTCCAGCGACAGGCGCGTGACGCCCGCGCCGGATTCGTTGGCTACCAGCTCGAAGTGGTAGGTCTCGCCGCGGACGATGCAGCCCAGCGCGATCAGCGCGTCGTACTCGTCGCTCTCGGCCATGGCCTGCAGGGCCACGGGCACTTCGAGCGCGCCGGGCACCAGCACATGCTTGATGTGCTTTTCCTGCACGCCCAGGGCCAGCAGCTCTGCGCGGCAGGCAGCGGCCAGGGTGTTGGTGATGCTCTCGTTGAAACGGGCCTGCACGATGCCGATGTGCAGCTTCTTGCCGTCCAGTTTGTCTGCGGTGCCTTTGTCTGCGCCAAACATAGTGATCCTGTTCCTGTCTTTATTCTTTGGGGATGAAGCCGGTGATTTCGAGGCCGTAGCCTGTCATGCTGGGCATGCGGCGCGGCTGGCCCATCAGGGCCATCTTGTGCACGCCGCATTCGCGCAGGATCTGCGCGCCCACGCCGTAGGTACGCAGATCCATGCGGCCGCGCTCGGGCGCCTGGGCGGAGCGGGCGGTGCCTTCAAACTGCGCCAGCAGCTGGGAGGCGCTTTCGCCGCAATTGAGCAGCACGGCCACGCCCTTGCCTTGTTTGGCCAGGTATTGCAGGCTGGTGTCCAGGCCCCAGGAATGCATGGAGCGGTTGACTTCGAGCGCATCGAACACCGACAGCGGCTCGTGCACACGCACGGGCACCACGTCGTCGGCGCTCCACTGGCCCTTGACCAGTGCCAGGTGCACGGCCTGGCTGGGCTTGTCACGAAATGCGTGGGCGGTGAACTTGCCATACGCCGTCTGCAGTGCGCGCGTGCCGACCTTTTCGACCAGCGACTCGTTGCGGCTGCGGTATTCGATGAGGTCCGCGATGGTGCCGATCTTGAGGCCGTGCTCGGCGGCAAACAGCTGCAGATCGGGCAGGCGGGCCATGGTGCCGTCGTCCTTCATGATCTCGCAGATCACCGATGCGGGGCTGCAGCCCGCCATGGCGGCCAGGTCGCAACCGGCTTCGGTATGGCCGGCGCGCATCAGCACGCCGCCGTCCACCGCCTGCAGCGGGAAGATGTGGCCGGGCTGCACCAGGTCGCTGGGCTGGCTGTTGCGGTCCACCGCCACCTGCACGGTGCGGGCGCGGTCGGCGGCCGAGATGCCGGTGGTCACGCCCTCGGCGGCTTCGATGGAGACGGTGAACGCCGTGCTGTACACCGTGCCGTTGCGCGCTGCCATGGGCGGCAGCTTGAGGAACTCGCAGCGCTCGCGGCTCAATGTCAGGCAGATCAGGCCCCGGCCGAAGCGGGCCATGAAGTTGATGGCCTCGGGCGTCACATGGTCGGCGGCCAGGACGAGGTCGCCTTCGTTTTCGCGGTCTTCTTCATCCACCAGGATGACGATGCGCCCGGCGCGCATCTCGGCCACGATGTCCTCGACGGGCGAGATCGGCACGGGGGTGAGGGGGGTGTTCATGGAAGGTCGGGGCTTTCTGTGGAGCCTCTGGCGGTTGCCAGCTGGCGGTGTGCTGCAGCACAGGTCCCCGTGGCCGAAGGCAACTGTGGTGCCTCCAAGAAACCGCCCCAAAGAACATGCGATGCGGCGCTGCCGCACGTCAAAGGGGCATCGTGCCCCCAAAGCTCTGGATTTTAGTGCACCAGGGCCTGCTTGGTGTTTGAAAGGCGCGGTGCCTGACGCAGATCAGATGGCGCTGCCCTGCAGCACCACGTCCGACGTGGGGTAGGCCACGCAGGGCAACACGCAACCTTCTTCCTTTTCTTCGGCCGTGAGGCCTGGCCATTCGATGGCGTAGCGCACCGTGCCTTCGACCAGCTGGCCCAGGCAGGTGCGGCAGGTGCCGTTGCGGCAGGAGCTGGGCCAGTCGATGCCGCCTTGCTCCATGGACAGCAGCAGCGGCTGCTCGGGCCACGCGTCGCACTGGGTGCCATCGGGCTCGACCTTGGCGATGAAGAAGGGAGCGGCGGTGGGTGTCGTCATGGGCGTGTCTCTTCAGGGTTGGTGGGCGGCGTGGGTCCACACCAGCAGCAGGTTGTTGGCGGGCATCGCGTGCCGCGCGGCCAGGTGCAGGCCGGCCTGGGCGGCCACCGCCATCACGTCTTCGATGCGGCGGATGCCCCAGGCGGCGTCTTGCGCGCGCAGGCTGGCGTCAAAGGCCAGGTTGCCGGGGGCGGTGGGCACGCCGTCTTCCAGGTAGGGGCCGTAGGTGACCAGGTGGCTGTCTGGCGCCAGGTGCCGGGCGGCGCCCTGCATCAGCCCGGTGCAGCAGGCCCAGGGGGCGATGTGCAGCATGTTGGCGCAATAGACCAAGTCGAACGACGCGGCGCCGAATGCCGGGCCGTCGCTGGGCCACCGGTCGTGCAGCACGTCCAGCCGCCGGGGCGCCTGCACGTTGCGGGCACCGGCCTGCGCGGCCCAGCCGGTGATGGAGGCGAAATGGGTGTCCTGCAGGTCGGTGGGCTGCCAGGTCCAGCCGGGCAGGGCGGCGGCAAAGTGCGCGGCGTGCTGCCCGGTGCCACTGGCAATCTCCAGCGCGGCGCCGGTGTTGGGCAGCAACGCCAGCAGCTGTGCCAGGATGGGCCCCTGGTTGCGCTCTGCGGCGGGACTGTGCTGAAGGTACGTGGTGGACACTGGTAGATGGAGTGTTTTTGGCCGCTAGCGCTAGTGGATCATGTGCTGGCAGCTATGAAATAAAGAGCGGCCAACCAGAGGCCGACGTGCACTGTACCGCAGACGATTTACCCACCCGTGCTGCCTGTTTTTTCAGCGGCACAAGAAGTTTCCTTGTAAATCAATGACTTAAGACTGTCATACAAGGCTTGTTCACAGTTATCCACAAGATTGTCCAGTGCGGGCAGGGATAACCGGGGGTTTGTATGCCTGTGAAGGGGTATCGGCCGCACGTGGCAAAGGACGTTCTGCAATAGCCTGTTTTTTGAGCAATGCAAGGATATTCCTTGCAAATCAACCACTTAAGCGTGCCATACAAGGCTTATCCAAGGTTATCCACACCATTGTCCAGTGTGCGCCGGGATAACTCACGCCATGATTTACCGGGTTGCCTAAAAATAAGGCAATGCAGTGCATTTCCTTGCAAATCAAGCACTTGGCGTTGTCATACAGGACTTGCCAAAACTTATCCACACGATTGTCCAGTGCGCGCAGGGATAACCTGCGCAGGGTGCTGGCAGGCCGTTTCAGGCCGTGACCTTCACACCCTTCCAGAACGCGACGCGGCCCTTGATCTCGGCGGCCTCGGGCTTGGGGTCGGCATAGAACCACGCAGCGTCGGTGTTCATCTCGCCGTTGACCAGCAGCGACAGGTAGCTGGCCTGGCCCTTCCAGGCGCAGGTGGTCTTGTGGTTGCTGAACGTGAAGTAGTCGCGGTGCAGCGCGCTTTCGGGAAAGTAGTGATTGCCTTCCACCACCACGGTGTCGTCGCTCTCGGCGACTACCACGCCGTTCCAGATTGCTTTCATGGGAGATCCTTGGGTAAAAATGGCCGATAGCGCCGGTGTTACATGCGCCAACAGCTATCAAAAAATGAGTTCAGGAGGACTGCGCCGGCCGCTACCCCGGGGCTGGCGCAGGCACCCATTATTCCCAATGTGCCGCGTGGGCGTGTGCGGTGCTCGGCCTGCTTGGCCGGAGGAGGCGGAGCAGCCAGTCGCCTGTGCAACCTGCACGGGCCGCGCTGTGGCTTACAGTGCAGCGCGCGGCGCCAGCCCATTCGGGCAGGTGCCAGAGGTTTTTATTCCACTGACCGATTGACCAAGACAACAGGAGAACCTTCACCATGGGTATTGATTTCCAAGGCCGCGTGGCCATCGTGACGGGCGCGGGCGGCGGCCTGGGCCGCCAGCATGCTCTGGCGCTGGCCAAGCGCGGCGCCAAGGTGCTGGTCAACGACCTGGGCGGCGCGGTGGACGGCAGCGGCGGCACCGTGGGTGCGGCGCAGGCCGTGGTCGATGAGATCCGCGCTGCGGGCGGCGAGGCGCTGGCCAATGGCGCGTCGGTCACCGACTTTGCGGCGGTCGAGGCCATGGTGCAGCAGGCCATCGACGCCTGGGGCCGGGTGGACATCCTGGTCAACAACGCCGGTATCCTGCGCGACAAATCGTTCGCCAAGATGAGCATGGATGACTTCCGCCTGGTGGTGGATGTGCACCTGATGGGCGCCGCCAACTGCTGCAAGGCCGCGTGGCCGCACATGGTGGCCCAGCAATATGGCCGCATCGTGATGACCACTTCGTCCACCGGCCTGTATGGCAACTTTGGCCAAGCCAACTATGGCGCAGCCAAGCTGGCCCAGGTGGGGCTGATGCAGACCCTGGCTATCGAGGGTGCCAAGTACAACATCCACGTGAACGCCCTGGCTCCCACGGCCGCCACGCGCATGACCGAGGGCCTGATGCCCCAGGAAGTGCTGGACGCCTTGAAGCCCGAGGCCGTGGTGCCCGCCATGCTGGTGCTGGCGCACGAAAGCGCGCCCACGCGCACCATCCTGTGTGCCGGTGCGGGCACGTTTGAAGCTGCCCACATCACCCTCACGCAGGGTATCCATCTGGGCATTGGCGCCGATGTGCCCGAGCAACTGGCCGCCCGCCTGGCCGAGGTGACGGAGCGGGCGGGCGAGCAAGTACCACAAAGTGGCGCAGCGCAGGGAACCAACGAGGTTGGACGCGCTTTGGCCGCAAGGGCTTGACACCCCTCTGGGCGGGCCAGCGCTCAACGTGCTAAGTTCCGGGCCGACAGAAGTTGGATCGGTATAAACATATGAGCAAACTGCACGAGAGACTGGCCGCCTACCCGGCGGACGCCCTGGGGGGGATTCGCCGTGGCATCGAAAAGGAAGGGCTGCGCGTGCTGCCCACCGGCGGCCTGGCCCTCACCCCCCACCCGCTGGCGCTGGGCTCGGCCCTCACACATCCCCTGATCACCACGGACTACAGCGAGTCGCAGCTGGAGTTGATCACTGGCGCCCACAAGGGCGTGCAGCAGTGCCTGGATGAGCTGACCGAGGTGCACCAGTTCGTGCACCACACCCTGAAAGACAGCGGCGGCGAGCTGCTGTGGGCCTCCAGCATGCCCTGCGGCCTGCCCACGGACGAGACCATTCCCATCGGCCGCTACGGCAGCTCCAACGTGGGCCGCGCCAAGAGCGTATACCGCATGGGCCTGGGCCACCGCTATGGCCGGCGCATGCAGACCATTTCGGGCATTCACTACAACTGGTCGCTGCCGGGCGTGGACAGCGAGCAGTATTTCGCGCTGATTCGCAACTTCCGGCGCCACGCGTTTGTGCTGCTGTACCTGTTTGGCGCCTCACCCGCCTTGTGCCCCTGTTTTGTGGAGGGGCGCGAGCACCGCCTGGAGCGCATGGAGGGCGGCAGCGCGCTGTACCTGCCCCACGCCACATCGCTGCGCATGGGCCGCCTCGGCTACCAGAGCGACGCGCAGGCCACGCTGGCAGTGAGCTACAACGGCCTCACGGGCTACGCCAACTCGCTGCACGAGGCATTGACCAAGCCATACCCCGCCTACGAAACCGTGGGTGTGCGCAACCCCGGCGGTGACTACAACCAGCTCGGCACCAGCCTGCTGCAGATCGAAAACGAGTTCTACGGCACCATCCGCCCCAAGCGCACGGTGCGCACGGGCGAGCGTCCGCTGCATGCCCTGCGCGAGCGCGGGGTCGAATACGTCGAAGTGCGTCTGATGGACCTGGACCCGTTCGTGCCCGTGGGCATCACCGCACCCACCATGCGCCTGCTCGACGTGTTTTTGCTGCACTGCCTGCTGTCCGACAGCCCGCCGGACACGCCCGCAGAAATTGCCGAACTCAAGCAGAACCAGCACCTCACCGCAGAGCGGGGCCGCGAGCCCGGCCTGCGCCTGTCGCGCAATGGCCAGAGCGTGCCGCTGACCGAATGGGGCACTGAAGTGCTGGCCGCTTGCGAGCCCTTGGCCGCCGCGCTGGATGCCACCCACGGCACCAACGACTACAGCGTTGCACTGCGCGATGCCCGCGCACTGATGGCCGCGCCCGAGCGCACACCATCGGCCCGCGTGCTGGACAGCATGGCGCGCGAGCACCAGCACCACTTTGAAGCCTTTGCACGGCAGCAGTCCATCGCCGCCCGCGACGCACTGCTGGCCCTGCCCTGGACGGCCGAGCAGCAGGCACGCTACCTGGCGATGGCCGATGAGTCGATTGCCGCGCAAAAGGCCATCGAAGCCGCAGACACGCTCCCGTTTGAAGAATGGCGCGAGCAGTACATGGCGGTGGAGCAGCTGGGCTGAGGGCGCAACCGTGCCGAGTGGCATGGGCGTGCTATTAATTTGGTAGCTGCTTGGGCATATCGCACTAGCGCTACCAGCACAAACGGCTTCAAAATCAGTCTTGCAGCTGCAGCAGAGCCTCTTGCCGCCAGTATTCGGCGGCGTCCAGGAATCCTTCCCAGACGCAGCCATTGCAGCCGCGCCCACAGCAGGTGGTGGGCTCGGGCGGCGGGTTGCGCAGCGTGATGCCCGCAGTGGCCGCGCGTTGCTGCAGCGCCGCGAACATGGCTTGCGCCGTGGCGCCGTCCGCAGCCGGTGCCGGGGCCGTCCACTCGGGCAAGGTCACGGCTGGCGGCGCCCCGCCTTGGCGCGGCGCAGGCCGTACTGCACGCCGAATGCTATGCCCAGCACCAGCGCAAACCAGCCCACCAGCGCCGCCTGGGTCATGAGGTCGCGCACGCTGCTGGAGCGGGCGACATAGGGCGCCAGCAAGATGACCAGGCCGATAAGGGCCAGGGTCACGCCCTTGAACAGCAGCTCCTTGTCGGCCTTGGTGGCATTGGCTTTGCGCGAGGTGTCGAGAGGGGCTGGCATGGAGGTCAAATAGCGCGGTGGCGTGGTGCAAGTGGGACCGCGATTATCCTTGCCACCCTCAGAACCTGTTGAATCAAGAAGAAAGTACCCCCGCATGGCCATCCAGTGGTTCCCCGGTCACATGCACCTGACCCGCAAAGCCATCACCGAACGCATCAAGGACATTGACGTGGTGATCGAGGTGCTGGACGCGCGCCTGCCCGGCTCCAGCGCCAACCCGCTGCTGGCCGAGATCACGGGCCACAAGCCCACGCTCAAGGTGCTCAACAAGCAGGACGTGGCCGACCCCGAGCGCACTGCGCTGTGGGTGGACTGGTACAACGCCCAGAGCGACACGCGCGCCGTGCCGCTGGATGCGTCCGACCCCGCCCCTGCGCGCAAGCTCATCGACGCCTGCCATCTGCTGTCGCCCAACCGGGGAGGCATGGCCAAGCCCATGCGCGTGCTCATCTGCGGCGTGCCCAACGTGGGCAAGTCCACGCTGATCAACACCTTGACCAACAAGCGTCATGCCAAGACGGGCGACGAGGCGGGCATCACCAAGCTGGAGCAGCGCATCACCCTGGCCGACGACTTCTACCTGTGGGACACGCCGGGCATGCTGTGGCCGCGCATTGTGGTGCCCGAAAGTGGCTACAACCTGGCCGCCAGCGGCGCCGTGGGCCGCAATGCCTACGACGAGGAACTGGTGGCGCTGGAGCTGCTGCGCCGCCTGCAAAAACACTACGCCCCCTTGCTGGAGTCCCGCTACAAGCTGGGCCTGCCTGCGGGGGCCGTGGCCACGATGCACGACGAGGAACTGCTCGCAGCCATCGGCAAGAAGCGCGGCGCCATGCTGGGTGGCGGCAAGGTCAACCTGCAAAAGACGGCCGAGATTGTGATGACGGACTTTCGCACCGCCATCCTGGGCCGCATCACTCTGGAAACGCCCGCCGAGTTTGAAGCCTGGCGTGCTGCAGGCCTGGCCGAAGACGCCAAGCGCCAAGCCAAGAAAGACGCGCGTGCCAAGGCCAAGGGCAAGGGCTCTGGCGTGCGCGAGCCTGCGCCGGACAGCGACGCGGACTGATTGATCAGGCCTGCGCCTGCGGGCCTGTAGGCTGCGGCGGCCATTTTGGGCCGAAGCTGGCGACGGTTCTTGGTGACACCGATGCAGATGCCGATGGATGGGCGCCGCAGCCACTCCGGCGGCGTTTTGTTCATAGGCGTTTTCTATGCCTGCGGTTACGATGGTTTCCTCCCCCGTAATTCCCGTCGCCATGGCCGAAGCCCCCGTTGTTCCGCTGCCAGACCACGAAGACGCTACAACGCGCCACCTGGTGCGCGTAGCGGGTTGGTCCGTGATGCTGCTGGGTTTTGTCATCGGCTTGCTGCTGCTGTGGGACCAGCCCGTGCAGCCGGTGCGCGTGGCGCTCAACTTTGTCGCTGGCTGCATTGGCGGCACGGCGCTTCTGCTGGCCCGCTGGCGGCGGTGGACGCTGGCCACCTATCTGCTGGTGTGGGGCGTGTGGGTATCGGTGTCGCTGGTGGCGGCTCGCAATGGCGGCGTGAACGGCCCCAACCTGCTGAACTATCCCGTGATCATTGTGCTGGCCGGATGGCTGCTGGGAGCGCGTGCCACGCTAACGCTTGTGGGGCTCACGGCCCTGCTGTTCCTGGGTTTCATCTGGGCGGACGTTCAGGGGTTGCTCAAGCCCGTTCAGGTGGCCAACCGCGTGGCGGGTGCTGTGTACCTTGCAGGCATTCTGGTGCTGACCGCTGCAGCCACGCTGCTGTCGCGCCGCAACTACATGAGCCGGGTGCGTGAGGCCCAGCAGACTGCGGCCAACCTGGCAGCCAGCGAGGCGTCGCTGCGCAAGCTGTTGCGGGCAGTGGAGCAAAGTCCAGAGGCCATCGTCATCACCGATCTGCGCGAGGACATCGAGTACGTCAACGAGGCCTTTGTGCGCCGCACGGGCTACGCGCGCGACGAGGTGGTGGGCCGCGCCTCGGCAGACTATTCCAGCAACGGCCTGGCGCCCGCGCAGCGCGAGGGCCTGCGCACCACACTGGCGCGCGGTGACAGCTGGGCAGGCGAGCAGGTGAACTACCGCAAGGACGGGCAGGAATTGATCGAATCTGTGGTGGTGGCCCCCATCCGCCAGACCGACGGCCGCGTGAGCCACTATGTGGAGCTCAAGCAGGACATCACCGAACGCAAGCGCGCTGCCGATGAAATTCACCGCCTCGCGCATTTCGACGGCCTCACCAGCCTTCCCAACCGGTCCACCCTGATGGAGCGGCTGCACGTGTTGCGCGGGCGTGCAGGTCGCCCGCCTTCCACCCAGCATGCCTTGCTGCTGCTGGACCTGGACCGGTTCACCACTTTCAACGATGCGCGCGGCAGCGAGATGGGGGACCGACTGCTCTGTGCCGTGGCGCTGCGGCTGTCCGAGATCCTGCCGCCCCAAGACCTGCTGGTGCGCGTGGCGGGCGATGAGTTTGCCGTGGTGCTGCATGGCCTGGGGGTGGATGCCTCGCTGGCGGGCCGGCATGCGCTGGCCTTTGCCGAAAAACTGCAGGCCGCCTTGCTGCGCCCCTTGCGTCTGGAGGGCGATGCGCAGGACGCCCAACTGGGCGCCAGCGTGGGTATCACCCTGTACCCCCAAACGTCGGACGACGGTGCACACGATGCGCTGCGGCGCGCGGGCACCGCCCTGCACCGCGCCAAGCAGGCCGGGGGCGGACGGGCTGCGTTTTTTGAGCAGGGCATGGGCGAGGCCGCCGAGCAGCGCTTTCGGGTGGAGCGCGAACTGCGCCATGCCATTGGCGCAGGCGAGCTGCGGCTGCACCTGCAGTCGCAGGTGGATGTGTCGGGCCAGGTCACGGGTGCCGAGGTGCTGGTGCGCTGGCAGCATCCGCGTGACGGCCTGGTGGCGCCGGGCGTGTTCATTCCGGTGGCCGAGGAGTCCGACCTCATCGTCAGCCTGGGCGAGTGGGTGCTGGCCCATGCCTGTGCGCTGCTGGCGCAGCCGGTGTTCCGCGAGCGGCGGTTGCGGCTCTCGGTCAACCTCAGCGCGCGGCAGTTCCGGCAGGCGGGTTTTGTGGGGCAACTGCGGGCAGTGCTGGCTGCCACGGGGGCCGACCCCCGGCTGCTGACGCTGGAGGTGACCGAAGGCCTGGTGATCGACGACTTTGATGATGCGGTGGCCAAGATGCGCGCCCTGGCCGCGCTGGGCGTGGACATGTCGCTGGACGACTTTGGCACCGGCTACTCATCGCTGGCCTACCTCAAGCGCCTGCCCATCCAGGAGATCAAGATCGACCGGTCGTTCGTGCACGAGGCCCCCACCAATGCCGACGATGGCGTGCTGGTCGAAGGCATCTTGTCGGTGGCACGGCACTTCGGCCTGCGTGTGGTGGCCGAGGGGGTGGAGACCCAGGCCCAGGCCGACTTCCTGCGCCAGCGCGCCCCGGACATCGTGTACCAGGGCTACCTGTTTGGCCGGCCAGAGCCCGATGCACAGTGGCTGGCGCAGTGGGCCCAGCCTGCCTGAGCCCGGCGGCGGCGAGCGCCGAATGAAGGGCTGCCTGATGCGGAATTTCAAACAAAAATAGCTGCAGGCGCTTATGCAATATGCGCCTGAAGCTATTGTTTTGGTAGCGTATTCGCCGGGACAGGCGGAGTGCTGGTGTGACCTATTTGTTTTTGTCTTTGCCCTTGGGCATGACGGTGGTCATCGGCGGCATGGGCCGGTCCGATGCGCTGTGTTCCTTGGGCGGCGAGGTGTCCTTTTTGGGTTTCTTCGCCATCTTGTTGCTGCGCTGTTCGCCTTTGGCCATGGGGCCTCCTTGAAAGGTCTCGGGATGGGACCGTGCGAGGATGGTACGTCACAAATTACGCCGCTGGCAGCTGCCGGGGGCTACGCACCTGCGCCTTCTGTAGCCTGCCGCACACCATCACCCAGCGCCCGCACAGCCAGCCGCTGGTCGTAAGCCAGTGCCAGCGCGTTCAGCACGGCAATGCCCATGCCCAGCGCGCAGGTGGCGCCCCATCCGCCCCACAGCCAGGCCACCGACCCCATCGCCGAGCCCATGGCCGCACCCACAAAGTAGCTGGTCATGTACACCGCGTTCAGCCGCGCGCGGGCGGTGGGGTCCAGCCGGTAGATCACGTTCTGGTTGCTGATGTGCACGCCCTGCAGCGCCAGGTCGGCCACCAGCATGCCCACCACAAACCACACCAGGCTGCTGGCGCCCAGCCACAGCGCGCCCCAGCCCAGCAGCAGCAAACCTACCGATGCGGCGGTGGCCACCTGCGCCTGCCCACGGTCAGCCATGCGGCCTGCCACATTGGCCATGAGTGCACCGGCCACGCCCGCCAGCCCCACCAGCCCAATGCCGGCGTCGCCCAGTCGGTGTGCAGGTCCCGCCAGCAGCAGCGCCATGGTGGAGAACAACACACTGACGGAGGCAAACGACAACCCTCCCAGCAAGGCCCGGCTGCGCAACCGGGGGTGGTGCAAGGTCAGCGTGCCCAGCGACCGCAAGACCTGTCCATACCCCTGTGTCGGTGCTGAGGTCGTATTGCGTGACATCGGCATCACCCACCACAGCGCCAACGCCACGGCCACCATGGCGACGCCCGCCACCCGGTACACCAGCGTCCAGCCGCCCACCTCCGACAGCAGCCCTGCCACACTGCGCGCCGCCAGAATCCCGGTCAGCAGCCCGCTCATCACCAGCCCCACGGCCCGGCCGCTGCGGCCCGGCGCAGCCAGGGTGGCTGCCAGCGGCACCAGCACCTGCGCCGCCACCGAAAACAGGCCGGTGAGCAGCGTGCCCAGCGCCAGCATGGCGTAGTTGTGCGCAAACCCGCTGGTAAACAGTCCCAGAGCGGCCAGCAGCATCAGTGTGGTGATAAGCCGCCGCCGCTCCAGCAGATCGCCCAGCGGCACCAACAGCAGCAGCCCTGCCGCGTACGCCACCTGCGCCAGCGTCACGATGAGCGCCGCCGACGCGTCCCGCACTTGCAGCTGCGTGGCAATGGAGTGCAGCAGCGGCTGGTTGAAGTAGTTGCTGCCCGCACACAGGCCGCAGGCCACGGCCATGAGCAAGAGCACCGGCGTGCTGAGGTCAGGGGCGCTGGGTGGTGGCGCATCTGAAGGAGCGGGTGCACGGGAGCGGGCTGGGCGGTGGGATGAAGTCATGGAGGGTGCAGGTGCGTGCAGGGGGCGCATGCAACGCTCATGCCATGAGCCAGTGCATGGGTCTCAATTTCCTGTGGGATCCGGTTCGGCGTTTGGCAAGTGACATGAAGCTTGCGGGAGGTCTCCAACACAAAGCCGGTGTGAAACCGTGATGCATTTCGCGAAAGCGGCGCGCTGCGCCATGGCGTCGCATGAAGGCTGGGTGGCCTGCAGCCAGGTGCTCGCCTATGATGGATGCGAGCCCGCCGCCTGTCGCAACGCCGGGTGCAGCTCAGTCAGCGATGCGTGTATTCAACCGGAGATTGCCCATGAGCATGAAGCTGTTTCGTCAGTGGGGCGCATCGCTGTGCCTCGGGTTCCTGGCCTCGGTCAGCGTGTGGCCAACGTTTGCACAGGACCTTGCCGGCGCCAAGGATCACCCCGCCGTGAAGCGTTTTGGTGGTAGCACCATCGTGGGCTACGAGGTGCGCAACTTCGACGCCGTGGAGTTCCAGACTTCCACGTTCAAGGAGTTCGACCTGCAGACCTACAAGCGGCGCTACGTGCAGCCGCCACTTGCTCTGGAAGGCAAGCTCACCCGCCTGTGGTACGAGGCCCCCGGTGCCACGCGGTCACTGGAGCTGTTTCGCAACTATGCCAACGACCTTACGGCCAGCGGTTTCACGGCGCTGTATGACTCCACCCGTGACAGTGCTGCGGGCAGTTACACCAACTTTTTGGCCAACTTCAGCAGTGGCCAGCGCGACTTCATCAAGAACAACCGCAGCGAATACGTGATGTATGGCGCCGATGCGAGCACCGTGCGCACGGGTACCTTCCAGAAGGGCAATACTACCGTGCGCCTGATCTCCATCGACTGGCCTAAGGAAGACGCTACGTACAAATCCAGGCAGGGCGCCTACATCGCAGTGGACATCCTGGAAACCAAAGCCATGGAGCAGAACATGGTGGTGGTCAGCGCATCGGACATCAGCAAGTCCATCACGGCCAATGGCAAGGTCGCCATCTACGGCATCCTGTTCGACACTGGCAAGGCCGACGTGAAGCCCGAGTCCAAACCCTCGCTGGAGCAGATCGCGGCCTTCCTGAAGGCCGAGCCCACTGTCAAGCTGCATGTAGTGGGCCATACCGATAGCGTGGGCAGTTTCGATAGCAACCTGGCGCTGTCCAAGCGCCGCGCCGACGCAGTGGCCGCCGTGCTGGCCAAGGACTACGGCATTGCGGCCAATCGCCTGGTGGGCAATGGCGTCGCGTCGCTCGCACCTGTAGCCAGCAACAACAGCGATGAGGGCAAGGCCAAGAACCGGCGCGTGGAGCTGGTGCCGCAGTGAGATTTTGTCGCTGATGCATGCAGCTGGGTTGGGCTCCTTCAACCTAATCTGGGCACTGCACTTGTCGGTGCCCACTCATCCAACGTCACGCCTTCGCCGCGTGGGCAGAACATCTGCATGAGACTTCTTGGGGCCGTATGGGGCTTGGGCATTTTGGCAGCATTGACAGGTTGCCAACCGCGAGTTGTGGAGTCTTATGACTTCGGCGTTCAGATCGCCAGGCCCGCTTTTGCGACAGAAGAGGACGTCAAGAATCTGGCCGACGCAGAATGTGGACGCGGGCGGGAAGCCGTGTTCCAGCGCTTTCACGGACCTGGTCGGTATGTGTTTTCCTGCAGATCAAAATGAGAGTCTGGTGTTGCTACCGTGGGCAGAATTGCTCTGCTACCACCGCACCAGCCCCACCTCATCCCGCCAAAATATCCACCGCCGCGTCTCCATATACAGTGACGTGCTGATGGAGTAAGGGTCCATGCCCGCCTCGCTGCGCTGCAGCCGCACCAGGTAGCCGCCATAGCTGGCTGCCCACAGGGTTTCTCCATCGGGGGATGCATCGACAGCGCTGATCGTGCTGCCGATGTGGTGGTGCCACAGGGCTTGTCCCTCGTCGCTGATGGCATGCAGGTAGCCGTCCGCATCGCCCAGGATCACCAGGCCCGGCAAGGTGACAGATGCGTACACGCGGCAGCGTTCGTCCAGTGGTAGGGTGTCCTCATCGGTCGCTTTTTGCGGTGCCGCACCGATGGGGATCGAGCAGGTACTGCCCCAATACAGATGGCGTGAGTTGGCAAACAGGCGTGTGCCGTCGTGCGAGAACGCCGCGTGGTGGGGGTAAGACGATAGGGGCTCGTATTCGGCCACCAAAGCGCCGTGCGCGTCCAGCAGGATGTGGCAGCTGTCCTGGTCACCCACGGCGATGTGACGCTCATCAGGCGACAGGGCCATGTGCAGCATGTCCAGCGCCAGCACGGTGACGGTCTCACCATCGACCTTTTCATCCATCTGGTTCTTGGGCCAGGTGTAGGGGCCATTTTCTTCAAACGTCTGCGGGTGCAGGCGTTGCACTGGGCTGTCGGCACCTTGGGCTGCGGGGTGCAGAAGATACACCCCTGTGGGGTTGCGCAGCAGCACGCGCAGGCCATCGTTGAAGGGAATGATTTCATCGCAGCGCTGCCCCAGCGGGCCTGCCGACACCAGCACCTGCGGGGGCAGGCCTTCGTTGCCGCGCGGCAGGGCAAATTGCGCAATCACGGGGCCATTCCATCCGTGGTGGGTGGTGATGTGCAGGCCGTCGCATTGGGCAAAGCACCGGCGATCGGGCGAGCGGCCCAGGCCCTGGATGGCGGGCAGGGGCGTGTGCTCTGTGCCATGCAGCAACACCCAGCGGGCGTCGCCGTCATGGGCCGCGCCGATGCGGGCGACCACACGGTCATCGTCCACCACAAACACGGGGCCGATGAATTGGCCGGCCTGGGCGGCACGCGCCACATAGGCATCCGGAGCAAAGGCAAAGCGCTGGCGAAACCGCGTGGCAAGCTCTTCGTCGGCCCAGTGGCTCACCACCCGCGCCAGTTGCAGCACGGTGGGCGCATCGGCCTTGCGCGGGTCTTCGGGCAGGGCGTTGTCGTGTTCTTCGGCTCCGTTGTCCTCATCGCCGCCGCCGGCTGTTGCCGAGGTCTCGGCGCGGTTGGCATCGTTGGCCAGCTGGTGCGCGCGGATGGCCGCCACGTAGGCTTGCCCATCGGCCTGCCACTGCTCCGACAGCGTCATGAGTTCGACAGGAAACACGGCGGCATCGGGCAGGTCGGGGGGCAATGGGGGGGGAGTCAGCAGTTGCACGGCGGCTTCGATGCGGCGGGCCTCGGCCTGCTGGGCCTGCGCCTCTTCGTGCCGCGCGCGGATGCGGGCCTGCACCAGACCGTGAAAGCGCAGCAGGCGGGCAATGTGGTCGGCGGCGCAGCGGGGCAGGGGGGCGCGGCTGTCGCTCTGGCGCTGGGCGTAGCTGAACTCGACAGCGGCCGGCCCCTCGCGCGCCTCGTCCACCTGGATCTGGTAGGCGCTGTGGGCGTTGTCTTCGTCGTCGCCCGGCGCGTCATCACCGTTGCGCCAGCTGTACTTGAGCGCGCGGCCCCAGGGTTCGCCGTCGTGCATGCAGGGCTGGCGCGCCCCCACCCAGACCTCGCCCTCCCAGTAGCCGTTGCGGTCGCTGTCCCACCAGTCGTTGTACTGCTCGGTGAACACGGGCAGGCTGGTGAAGGCCTCGATGTGCTCTGCCGTCAACGTGGCCTGCAGGCGCTGGTAGAGCGGGTAGCGTGCGCGGTGCTGGCCCACGGCTTTGCGCACGTAGTTCAGCACACCGCGCCAGGCGTGTTCGCAGGCCTTCCAGGCGTCGGGGTCGTGACCGGGTTCCGTGGGGGGGGCCAGCACCTGCCAGTCCCCAGGCTCGCCCTGTGCGTAGCGGCGGTACAGCAGCGTGCGCTGCGCTACCGTGGGGGCAGCATGGCGCCACAGCTTGGTGGCTACACGCTCCATCCAATTGCGGGGCGCGGGCACCTGCTCCACCGACAGGTAGAAGTCCCAGGTTTTCCACACCGTGATGAAAACGTTGTCGTCGCGCGCGTCGCCTTCTTCGTCCACATGCCGTTGGCACAGCGAAAAATCAGTCTGCTGGAACCAGCCGTAGGCTTTGTGTTCCTTGTGCGCGATCACTGGCGTGTGTACCACGGCCAGGATGTTGTCGATGCTGATGGTGTTGTCGGCGCACAGGTCGTCGGCCACAGGCTGGTCGGCGTGGATGTCTGCGCTGCTGCGCACCGCGCTCTGGCCTGCCCGCACGGCGGCCAGCACCTGGCGGCGGCTGATCATGGCGGCCAGGCCGTCTTCGCCGGCGTCCACGCCCTCATGGAATTCGGGGGCGAACACGGCACCCACGATCTCGGCCGAGAACTCCGCACGGTGCGTCACACCGCGCACCTCGTCCAGCAAAAACTCCACCTGCTCGGGGCCTTCGATGTGCAGGTGGTATTCGTCGGTGAACAGCGCGACCCGGGTCTGCAGCCCACCACGCACGCGCAGCTCGCCATGGTTGTAGTGGCCCCAAAGCAGGTCATGCACCTGCAGCGCACCTTGCAAACACACCAGCTGTCCGCCGATCACGGCGTTCTGCACATGCAGGTTGCCGTTGACGACCAGGTGCGTCGTGCCATCGGTGTCGGCGCTGGTCAAGGCGCCGTCGATGCGCAGGTCTCCATCCACCACGATCACAAAGGGCGCACGGGGTACGGAGGCCTCATTGGGGCCGTCGGGTTGCTCTTGCAGCCATTGGCGCAGCGGGCTGCCCTGGGCCAGGGGGGCGTCGAGGTGCAGCGCAGGCCAGTGCGCGTCGCCTGTGATCCATAGCGCGGTTTCATCGGCCAGGGCCTCAGGGTCCTGCGCCAGACGCTCTGCCATCCAGCAGTCGGGGGGAATGCGGTGGGCCAGATCGGCCAGTGGGCAAAGTCGGGCAGTGGGCATGGGCAGGGACACAGGAGGGACTCAACCGGCGGGCATCGTACACCGCGCCCAGCAATGATCCGGCTTTGCGCAGACAATGATGTGTCATCTTATTAATTCATTGCCATGACGCAGAACCCCCCCGTTTTTGAAGTCCTCCCCCGCGACCTCTCTGCCTACCGCCAAGGCAATGTCGGCATCGACTATGTGCACCGCTTTGAGTCGGGCAAGCCTGGCCCCCACGTGCTCATCAACGCCCTCACGCATGGCAACGAGATCTGCGGCATGGTGGCGGCCACCCACCTGCTGGACACGGGTGTGCGACCCCTCATCGGCACGCTGACCGTCAGCTTTGCGAATGTGGCCGCCTACGAATCGTTTGACCAGAGCCGCCCGTTCGAGAGCCGCCAGCTGGTGCACAACCTCAACCGCATCTGGTCGGCGGCCGAGTTGGACGGCACGGCCGACAGCCCCGAGCTGCAGCGTGCCCGCATCCTGCGCCCCGTGGTGGCTGCGGCTGATCACATCCTCGACATCCACTCCACCAGCCAAGACGTGCAGCCGTTCTGGGTGTACCCAGCCTACCCGCGCAATGCGGAGGTGGCGCTGGCCATCGGCCGCCCGCCGGTGCACCTGGTGATGCCCAGCGGCCTGGGTTCGGGCACGCCGCTCATCCAGCACGGTCGCCACGGGCAGGCCGAGGGAGATGGGGTGGCGCTGGTGGTGGAATGTGGCCAGCACTTCCGCCAATCGGCGGCCGACATGGCCACGGCGGTGGCGCTGGACTTTCTGGCGCACTTTGGCCTCATCGCACCGGTGGCCGACCGGCCCACGCCAGCCGAGCAGCGCCGCTACGAGCTGCTGGAGACCTGCATGGTGCGCACGTCGGACTTCCGCTTCACAAAGCCCGTGCAAGGGTTTGAGGTGTTTGCCAAGGGTGACCTCATCGCCACCGATGGGCCGCACGAGATCCGCGCGCTGTGCGACGACTGCACCATCCTCATGCCCACCCGCGAGCCCATCGTGGGCCGCGAGGCGGTGTACCTCACACGGCCGATCTGATACGGATCGGGCGGCAGGGAGGTCCGGGGTATGGGCGCCCGGGCTATTTCTTCAAACGGATCTTGCCGTCCTTGACGTACTGGTTGAACTGGTCGGGTGGCAGCGCCGCAGACCCGGCGATGTCTTCTTCGACCGACCAGCTCAGCGTGGTGCTGTCCGCGCTGGTGGTCACCTCGATCGGGCCCTCTGGGATGGCGATCGGGGCGCCGTCGCCCGGGGTGTAGGTCACGTGGCCGTGGACGGTGGCGTGTTGTGTCATGGCGATTTCCTTGCGGCAGTGCCGCTGTGTTCATCGCTTCATTACAGGGTGAACTGCCTGACTGCCGTGTCAGCGCATGCCGCGCCGGAGCGACGGCAAGTGGCCGGTCTCGCACCGGTTCGCGCCGGTCAGGGTGGCACCACTGCCTGCGTGCGCTCCTGGCGCACCAGGTACAGGCCGCTGCCAATGATGATGGCGCCGCCCAGCAGCGTGCTGTAGCCTGGGACCGTCTGCCACAGCGCCCAATCCAGCCCCATGCCCCAGGCCAGCGCGGTGTATTCAAATGGCGCCACCACGGACGCCTGCCCGTGGCGAAAGGCTTCGGTGATCGCCAACTGGCCTGCAAACCCTGTGATGGCGAGCCCTGCCACCAGTGGCCAATGCACCTGCGCCACGCTCACCCAGTGCGGCCAGGCCAGCGCGCCGGCACCCAGTGCCAGCAGCGTGGTGGTCCAGAACACCAGGCTGGCACTGGAGTCGGTGCGGGTGAGCATGCGCCCCGTGATGGCCGACACCGCATAGCAGGTGGCTGCCGCCAGCACGGCCAGTGCGCCCAGGGTAAAGAACGCCTCCTGATTGGGTCGCAGAGCCACCAGCACGCCCACCATGCCCAGCGCAATGGCGACCCAGTGGGCAGCGCGCACCTTCTCGCGCAGCACCACGGTGGACAGCGCAGTGATGAGCAGCGGCGCAATGAAGAACAGTGTGTAGGCCTCGGCCAGTGCCAGTTCACGGATGGCAAATGCAAACAGTGCCAGCATGGCCACATTGAGTCCGCCACGCAGCAAGTGCAGGGGCCAGCGCACCTTCAGCAACCGTGGCACCTCGCCACGCCACAGCGCATAGAGCGCCACCAACGGCAACGCAGCCCAGCCCCGCAACGCCGCGACCTGCATGGCGGGGTAGTGGGCGCTCAGCGTCTTGAGCAGCGCATCCATCAGCGAAAAGAAACCCACCGCAGCCACCATGGCGATGATGCCCCGCAGGTTGCTGGACGGTGCAGCCTGTATGGGCGGGACGGGCGATGCGGAGGACTGGGAGGGGGCGTTTTCAGCCATGGGGATGCTTTAGAGGTTGCAGAGCGTGCGCCACGGCCGACACGGCGTTGGGTGCGGAAGGGGGCTCACAGCTGCCGAATAGGGAAGGCATTGCGGGAGTGCGTCGGTGCCATGGCGGCCGCCGCGCAGAGCAGGGGCAAAAAGTGTAGCGCAGGGGATGGCAGTGAGTTGCCGCGGAACGCAGTCCCGCTTGTATTGCGTGGCGGTCTGCTTCAGGGTGTGCGCCCATCAACTGAAACACCCGGCAGTGCCCTCAGCCGACCACGGTGGATGATGGGGCAGTTGAGCACCACCCGCGTTATCTGCAGCGTGATCTGGCCTTTGTCCTGCGCGTCCAGCACTTCTTCCTCGGACCGCAGGGTGCGAGCCTGCGTGGCATCGACCCAGGTGACCTGAACCAGTTGCCACAACGGGCTGTAAGCCGTGTAGGCATTTGCAGGCCCCACAGGGCGGGGAGCGGATGCAAACACGCTGGCCTGCTCGAAGTTGGTGGTGCCGTAGACGCGATCGGTCGCCCCCAGGCGCTGCATGCCAGAGGATGTTGATGCCTGTGGGTCGGGCAGGGCGTTGGCCAGCAGAGGCGCGTAGTTCGCATGCTTGGCGCGGGCCATGTCGGCATCGGATGCATCGGTGGTCACATAGAGGACCTCTTGCCCCTCGAACCAGCCACGAAGCAACGGCAGGTGTGCCTTCTCAGGGGGATCGATGGGGGCTGGAGCCGTGCCGCACGCCACCAGGGCGATCAGGACCACTGCCGAAGTAGCCATTCGCAGCCGGGACTGCAGGAACTGCGGGGACAACGTGGTGCAACGGAGAATGGTGCGCATGGTCGGGTCCAGGAACGTGGAATGTTGCGGGAAGGCGTAGAGTCAGACGATAGTGCTTGCAGGCTTTCCGCATAGATGTGGATGAGGAGAACGAACATGGACCCCATGCGCATTCTGTTGATCCAGGGACACCCAGACGCCCTGGCGCCCCACTTGTGCCACGCCTTGTCCCAGGCCTACGCCGAAGGGGCCATGGCGGCGGGCCACGTGGTGAGGCTGGTGGATGTGGCCGCCATTGATTTTGCCCTGCTGCGCAGCCAGCACGAGTGGGAGCTGGGCCTGCTGCCCGCGTCTCTCAAGCCTGCGCAGGCTGACATCGGCTGGGCGCAGCACATCGTGCTGTTCTTTCCGCTGTGGCTGGGCGACATGCCAGCCTTGCTCAAGGGTTTTCTGGAGCAGGTTGCAAGGCCCGGTTTTGCCTTCAACCCCGAAGGCAGCAACCCCTTTGGGCGCAAGGGGCTCACCGGGCGCAGTGCGCGGGTGGTGGTCACGATGGGCATGCCAGCGCTTGTCTATCGCTGGTACTTCCGTGCACACAGCGTGAAGTCGCTGGAGCGCAATATCCTGGGCTTTGTGGGCGTTGCGCCGGTGCATGAGACGCTGGTGGGCAGCGTGGATCAACTGGGCGAGGGTGGGGTTGCCAAGTGGAAGGCGCGCATGCGCGCGCTGGGGGCCAAGGCGGCGTAGGCCACAGGCGCGGCTGGCCGCACCGCCGTGTTCTTCAGCCAAACGTGCGCGCCATGCCCATGGCACCCATGCGCTGGCTGATGGCAAAAAATTCCGCCACGGTGTCTTCAATGATCTGCTGCGCGGTCTTGACGGAGTCAATCAATCCCGCAGTCTGCCCCGCCAGCGCAGGGGCCGCCTCCATGTCACCGTCAAAGTACACGCGCTGGATGCCCGCAAAGCTGTCGGCGGGCATCAGTCCCGCCTCGTGGATGGCCTGCGTGCGCTGCGACTTGAGCGCGCGGATGCAGGGGCTGGCCTTGGTGTTGAGCATCCAGGTGCCGGTGACGCCCGCATCGACGATCGCGTTCTTGTAGTTGGCGTGCACGGGGCTTTCGGCGCAGCTGACAAACCGTGTGCCCATCTGCACCGCCTCGGCCCCCAGCGCAAAGGCTGCGGCCATGCCGCGCCCGTCGCAGATGCCACCTGCCGCCACCAGCGGCACGTCCACCCGTGCGCGGATGGCCTGCAGCAGCACCAGAGTGGAGACCTCTTCGGGGTTCTTGAAACCGCCGCCTTCACCGCCTTCGACCACCAGGCCGTCAATGCCTGCGTCCACGCATTTCAGCGCGGCGTCCACCGTGGGCACCGCGTGGTACACGGTGATGCCCGCGTCCTTAAGCGGCGCAATGAACTTGGCCGGGCTACCCGCCGAGGTGGTCACAAATTTCACACCCGATGCGCACACAAAGCGCAGCATGGCGTCGTCCTTCAAAAAGCGGATGGGCAGGTTCACGCCAAACGGCAGGCCCAGCGCGCTCATCTTGGTGATCTCGGCTTGGCAGTTGGCCGTCTCGCCGGAGGACGTCTCAATGATGCCCAGCCCACCCGCGCGCGACACCGCCGCGGCCAGCTGCGTGCGCGCAATCCAGCCCATGGGCGCCTGGATGATGGGGTAGCGCGCGCCCGTGTGGGCAAGGACGCGGTTGGTGGCGGGTGAGGTCATGGGCAAGGTCTCCTGATTTTTTGAGAGCGCCCATTATTTCGACGGGCATGCCGTCGCCGTGTCGCCCGCGTTACGGGGCCTGGGCGGGGGGCTCGTGCCAGGGCAGCTTGGCAAACAGGCGCTGCCAGTCGGCACATGGCACGGTGGAGTCGTCGGCGGGGGCGTGCCCGCAGTCCCAGTCCGCGGGCCCCGGCCAGCGCAGCCCGCTGTCGAAGGTCATCGCCACCCCCAACACCGGGTGCGGCACCGTCAACTGCCAGGCATGCAGCCACAGCCGCTGCTGCCCCAGCCGCTCGGCCCACCAGCGGTTGAGCGGGCCCTTGCCGTGCGTGGCATCGCCAATGATGGGGTGCGCCAGGTGCTTGAGGTGGCGGCGGATCTGGTGGCGCCGCCCCGTGGTCGGAATGGCCTCGACCAGCGAGGCGCGGGTGGTTGCAAAACGCGCGTCGCTGGCCTCGGGCAGCGTGAGCTGCGCCAGCCGCCGAAAGCGTGTGTGGGCGTCCTGTACGGCGGCGTCCGCAGGCGCATCGTCGGGCTTCAAGGCATGGTCCACCTCGATGGCCTCAGGCGCCCAGCCGCGCACCATCGCCAGGTAGCGCTTGTGCGTGGCGCCATGCTCGAATGCCTGTGACAGCGCGCGCGCCGCATCGCTGTGCAGCGCCATCACCAGCACGCCGCAGGTGCCCTTGTCGAGCCGGTGCACGGGGTACACATGTTGGCCCAGCTGGTCGCGCAGGGTCTGCATCACAAACCGCGTCTCGCCCGCGTCCAGCCCCGTGCGGTGCACCAGCCAGCCTGCGGGCTTGTACACGGCCACCAGGTGCTCGTCGCGCCAGAGGATCTGCAGGGGAGGGGGCATGGAGGAATGTGTGTGGGCCATCGCGGGCTAGGGGAAGGCGCGGATTGTGCCGCACGCCCCGCTGCCTACACTGGCCCCGTTCAACCCTTGCAAAGGATGCCCAGGTATGTCCGCTGGAGACTGGAAAGACATGTACGCCGCCGCCGTGGCGGGCGACCTGGCGCTGGTGCGCCACCACATCAGTGCAGGCGTGAACCCCAACTACCAGCATCCCGAGATCCTTTGCACGCCGTTGGTGGCGAGCCTGATCCACGGCCACCACGAGATCGCTCACTACCTGCTGGCGCATGGGGCTGACCCAGGGCTGCGGTCGGACTTCGACGACATGACCCCGCTGGAGGCCGCCCGCCGCTACCGGCGCACCGAGTTCATCGCCTTGCTACAGGCGCAAGGCGCCAAGGAAGAGCGCAAGCCGTTCTGGTGGCGCTGGTTGCCCATTTAGCCCCCTGGGTTGCTTGGCGTCCTTTTTTCCCAAAGGGACGCCACCCGTGCGCTGCGGCGCACACCGGGGCCGCGTCCGTCTCAATGGGGCGACTGGCCGGCGTGTGCCGTTTCTTTCGCCCTGAGCTTGGCGCCGATGTACTCGCCATGCGTCACATGCAGCAGGCCGGCCACCTTGCTGATGGTGTGCATCTCGTTCTCGTCAGGGCGTGCGTCCGCGTAGGCGACCTGCCACATGGCTTCAACGAGCTGGATCTTCTCGTCCTGCGTGAAATGCTCGTTCAGCTGGCTGGTGAAGCGCTGGTAGTCGTAGGCGGTTCTGGAGGTGGCTGCGGCCTGTTCCAGCAGGCGCTGCAGTTCATCGTCACTTAGTGCAAATTGCCGGTGCAGTGCAGTCTGCATCACGCTGCGCTCCGCATCGCCCACCGCCGACTGGGTCCGTACCACCTCCACCAGCAACACGGCGGCTGCCAGTTGCACAGACCGCGCACGCTCTGCAGGAGATGGCGTGGGGTTGAACGGGGTGAGGCTTTCAAGCAGGTCTTTGAGGGCTTGGAACATCGTGTGGTTTGCTGGCTGCGTCAGTAGGGTGGAGGCGTTGGGGGTGGGGTTGGTTCCGCTGACGTGTGCTGGCTGCGCACGTTGCGCTCGCTGCGGCACAAAGCCCCGGCGACAATCGGGGGCCATGACGAAGAAAACCATACTCCCCTTGCAACTGCTGGTTGCCCCCGACAAGAACGACCCCGCACCGCTGATCCTGTACCACGGGCGCAATTGCCCCGATGGCTTTGGTGCGGCGCTGGCGGCATGGCTGTACTACGGCGACCAGGCTGAATACGTGGGGCTGGACCACGGCGATGTCAAGACCGTGGACGACCTGCCGCCCCTGCAAGGCCGCGCGGTCTACATCCTCGACTTCTCGTTTGCCAACGAGGTGATGGCCGCCATCGACGAGCGCGCCGCCAAGCTGGTGATGCTGGACCACCACAAGAGCGCGGCCGAAAAGCTTACCGGCTTTGCCTGCCGCTGCGGTGTGGTGCACTTCGACATGAACAAGTCGGGTGCGCGGCTGGCGTGGGAGTTTTTCCATCCGCACGAACCGATGCCTGCCCTGTTCAAATACGTGGAAGACCGCGATATCTGGAAGTGGGAGTTTGCCGAGAGCGCTGCCTTCCTGTCAGCCCTGGACATGGAAGAGCAAGGCTTTGCCCGCTGGCGCGAGATTGCCGACTTCACGCCCGATCAGCTCCAACAGTTCATGGTGCGCGGCGAGGCCATGGACCAGAAGTACCGCAAGCTCTGCGCCGACATCGCCGAAGGCGCGCAGCCGCTGGTGTTCAACGGCATCACCGGCCTGATGGTCAATGCCCCCGGCATGTTCCACAGCCTGGTGGGCGACATCCTCTCGGCCAAAACGGGCACCTTTGCGCTGATGTGGAGTGCTGGCGAAAAGGGCGTGAAGGTGGGGCTGCGTGCGCAGCGCAACTTTGACTGCATCGCGCTGGCCGAAAGCATGGGCGGCGGTGGCCATGCGCAGGCCTGCGGCTTCAAGATGAAGGTGGAGCGCCTGCCAGAGCTGCTGACAGGTACCTTCAACGCGTGATGCCCGGGCGATTTTGAGGATAAATCGCCTGTAGCGCTACATCTACATGCCTGAGTAGCTATCAAAAATATAGTGAATGATGTGGGGCGCCAGCGCGGCTAAACCAGCCGCAGGTCGGCCCCCTGGGTCCCTGGAAACACCCGCGCCACGGCCGCCGGGTTCAGCCCGTACATGCGGGCGAACAGTCCCCCCAACACACTGCGGTAGTCGTTGAGCACGGGGTAGTCGCGGTTCTGGAACAGCGTGGTGGCGGTCAGCGCCTGCTGCTCGCCCGCAATGCGGCCGCCATTCACCCCGCCGCCCAGCACCCAGAACACCGTGCCGTGGCCATGGTCCGTGCCCCGGTTGCCGTTCTCGCGGAAGGTGCGGCCAAACTCGCTGATGACCACCACCACGGTGGACTTCCACGCGGGGCCCATCTCGTCGGCAAAGCCTGCCAGGCCCCGGCCCAGTTCCTCCAGGCGGTTGGCCAGCGTGCCGGTGGCGGCGCCCTGGCCCACATGGGTGTCCCAGCCGCCCACGTCCACAAAGCCGAGCTGGTAGCGCGACTGCATGAGCCGCGCCATGCGCTGGGCCGTGCCCTCAAAGCCCTTGGTACTCAGCGCATTGCGGCTGGCGGCCTCCATCTCGCCCTGCATGGTGCGGGCGACCTCATCGCGGGTGGCAAAGCCTTCGTTCACAGGCGTGGCCAGCGGTGTGCCCCGGTACATGGAGGCGATGAGTTCGGCCTGCCGCGCATCCACACCACCGCGCCCCGCGCCTGCGCTCAGTGCGGTGTTGGGCACATCCACCGCCCCGCGCAGCACCAGGGGTAGGGTGCTGGTGAACGCCATCGGCTGCAGCGCCACCGGGGCACCGTCGGCGCGCGGGTTCAGCTCGGCCACCAGCCGGTTCAGAAAGCCCGATCGGTAGTCGCGCCGCCCGCCCAGGGGCTGGCCCAGCTCAATGCTGTCCTGGGTGTCGAAGTGGCTGCGGGAGAGGTCGTCCGTGCCTGCAAACGGAACAAAGGCGAGCTGGCGCTGCTGGTAAAGCGGCAGCATCGATTCAGCCAGTGCTGGGTGCAGGCCCCAGTCGGGCGTGAGCGGCAGGGCGCCGCCCTCCTGCCCCGGCCGGGCGATGGCGATGTTGGGCCGTGTCTCGTAGTAGTAGCTGCTGGCCGTGGGCACGAGCAGGCTGGCGCAGTCGTAGCCACCGCGCAAGAATACAAGCAGAAAGCGCGCGTCCTGCGCGCGGGGTGCGGCGAGCACGCTGGCGCTGTGCACGCCCAGGCCTGCGCCGAGTGCGCTGGCGCCCAGGGCCTGGAGAAGGTGTCGTCTGTGCAGCATGAATCTTCTCCTCATCCGTGCATGAACTCGGGGGATGCGAGGAACAGCAAGTTCCATTCGCGCGGTGAGGTGGCCTGTGCCAATGCACCGCGCGTGGCTGGGGACCAAGTGGGCTCCAGCGTACGCACGTAGGCGGTCTGCGCCAGGGCCGGGGGCGTGCGCGGCGCGGCGCGGGGTGCCGCGTCATCGTTCGCTGGTGGGGCGGCCATGGCGCCTGCACCCAAGGCCCGCGCCATCTCAAAGCGTGTGCTCATCTGCCCCGAGCCTGACCATGTCGCGGAGTCCAGCGGGTAGCCATCGGGCGTGACACGGCCATACAAAGGCTCGGCCAGCCGTTGCAGCCAGGCCAGCGCAGGGTCGGTGCTGGGCAGCACGGCATCGCCGTGGGCCAGGCGCAGGCCCGCCAGTGCGTAGTGCACCGGGTCCCGAAAACGCTGGCCCAGGGATGCGCGGAACTCTGGTGTGTGGAACAGCGTTTCCAGCACTGCCGCAATGTCGCCGTCCGTGCGCTCAAAGCTGCGGGCCAGGGTCTGCAGCAGTGCGGGGGGCGGGTTGTCGCCCACCAGAAAGAGCGCGATCTTGCGGGTGATGAAGCGCGCGGTGGCAGGCGCGCGGGCCAGGCGGTCCAGGGCCTCGTCCACCTCGGCCAGGCCCTCGGCGCGCAGCGGCTGGCCGAGCAGTGTCTTGGGCTCCCAGTCGTGCCGCTGGGGGTTGAACTCGAACAGGCCGTCGCGCACGTAGTGGCGGCGCAGCGCAGGCTTCATGCGCGGGGGCTCGTCGCCCGGCGGCCGCTGCGACACGCCCACGCCGGTCAGCACGCGGGCCAGCTCCTGCACGTCCTGCTGGCTGTAGCCACCGTCCACGCCCAGCGTGTGCAGCTCCATCAGCTCGCGCGCGTAGTTTTCGTTGATGCGGCCTGCAGCGTTCTGCGCGTTGTCCAGGTAGCGCAGCATGGCCGGGTGGCGCACGGTGGCGCCCAGCAGGTCGCGAAAGCGGCCCAGCGCGTGGGGGCGCACCGCACGCTCTTCGTAGTCGCCCACCAGGGCGCGCAGGTTGCCTTTGCCTGCAAACACGTTGAAGTGGTTCATCCAGAACCAGGTCATCTTCTCGCGCAACTGGCTGGGCGAATACAGCGCGCGCAGCACAAACCGGGCGGCAGCCTCTTGCTGCAGGGCGCGCATGTCCTGCTGCCAGACCTTGAGCGCGGCCTTGCGCTCGTCCTCGGTGGGTTGGGCCTTGGCGGCGCGGTTGCGGGCTTCCATGTCGGCCGCCAGCGCCTCGATGGGGGTGCGCGAGATGGCCATGGCGTCGATCTGTGCCTGGGCTTCGCGGGGCAGTGCGGTGTGGACACCTGGGCGCAGTTGCGCAGCCAGATACGCGCTGATGCTCAAGCCACCCAGCGCTTGCGTGCCCTGGGCGGTGCAGCCCCAGGTCACGCGGTCCAGCAGGCGGGCCAGGGTGGATTCGTCGGCCGCGCTCCAGGTGCCCGGGCCTGTTGTGTGGGGCACTGCGGCTGCGGGGGGCGCGGCTTGTGTGGCAAGGGGGGCGCCAAAGACGGCGCAACCCGCCAGGCCGAGCAGCAGGGTGCGGCGGTGGAGGTGCAGTGGGTTAGTGGGGGTCATGGGGCCTCGCGGGCAGCCAGCCAATGGCTGTCCGCATGGTGCCGCTGCCACCACCCGCATGCAAGCCCGCACGGCGGGTTTTACCTGCGCGACACAAACGCCAGGGAGGATGTATCGAGGGGTATCTTCAAACCCCCAGACATGATCGCCTGAGAACAGGTTCTCGGTGCTATGGCGCTGCGCCCGTGGCCTGTGCGGCCTCCTCAAAGCGGTCTACCTTGCGCAGGGTCTGGAACGCCATCATCCAGCCACCCACCACACCCAGCGTGCACAGGCCGCCCACGATGGCGGCGGGCACCACGCCCAGCCATGCGGCGCTGGTGCCCGCGCGGAATTCGCCCAGTTCGTTGGACGAGCCGATGAACAGCATGTTCACCGCGTTCACCCGCCCGCGCATGGTGTCGGGCGTGGAGAACTGCACCAGAGCGCCCCGGATGTACACGCTCACCATATCGGCCGCGCCTGCCACCAGCAGCGCCGCAAACGACAGCCAGAACAGCGTGGACAGCGCAAACACCAGGTTGGCCACGCCAAACACCGCCACCGCGATGAACATGGTGCGGCCCACTTGGCGGTTGAAGGGCCGCATGCTCAGGTACAGCCCGGCGCTGACTTCGCCCACAGCCATGGCACTGCGCAGCGCACCCAGGCCCGCCGGGCCCACGTGCAGCACCTCTTGCGCATAGATGGGCAGCAGCGCCACCACGCCGCCCAGCAGCACGGCAAACAGGTCCAGCGAGATGGTGCCCAGGATGATGGGCCGCGTGCGGATGAAGGTGATGCCCGCGCCAAAGCGCTCGAACATCGTGCCTTGCGCGGGGCCGGGTGCCGTGGCATGGGCCACCGCCACGCGCAGCAGCAGGGCCACCCCGAGCACAAAACACGCGCAGCAGATGGCATAGGTCAGCTCGCCGCCGCCCAGCGCATACAGCAGCCCGCCCAGCAGCGGCCCGCCAATGCTGGCCACACGCATCAGCATGCTGTTGGCGGCGATGGCCTGGGCCAGTTGTGCACGGGGCACGATCTGTGGCAACAGGCTCTGCATGGCCGGGCCCGAGAACGCGCGGGCACAGCCATACAGCACCAGCACGGCATAGATGCCCGCCACCCCACTGCTGCCGTGGCCAGACAGCCACCAGAGCAGGGCGCTGCACAGGCCGCCCACCGACCAGGCGATCGCCAGGATGCGCTTGCGGTCAAAGCGGTCGATCAGGTCGCCCGCGGGCAGCAACAAAGCCAGCATGGGCAGAAACTGCGCAAGCCCCACATAGGCCAGCGCGAGCGGCTGCCGGGTCAGGTCGTACACCTGCCAGGCCACCACCACCGCCTGTACCTGGGTGGCGATGACGGCCACCACGCGGGCTACCAGAAAGGAGACAAAACCGTTGTGGCGATAGACGCTCTGAGCGTCGCTGGCGGCGGGAACAGGCGAAGTGGGCTCGGGAACGGGCATGGACAAGGCGTGGGAGCAGAGAGGCGGCCCAGGGCTGCGCGGACCTGGGGAGAACCCTGATGCTAGCGCCCTCGGCGCGGGCGCGCTGTGAAGGCGGGGTAAAGCCCGGCGCCCAGGCGGTGCGCCCGGACCTCAGGTTCTCTGTCGACCTGCCGAAAAGACGACAGAGGCCCTGAAAAGCAGGCCTGCTCCGCCCGTGGCGCCTGTGCGCTGCGCCGATTCACCCCCTGGAGACCAATGGTCGAGCCATGGCGTTGACGATCAACACCAATGTGATGTCGCTGAATGCGCAGCGCCGGCTCGGCAATGCACTGGGCGACCTGGCGACGACCGTGCAGCGCCTGTCTTCGGGCCTGCGCATCAACACTGCCAAGGACGACGCGGCGGGCTTGGCCATCTCGGAGCGTTTTACCTCCCAGGTCCGGGGCATGAACCAGGCGGTGCGCAACGCCAACGACGGCTTGTCGCTGATGCAGACGGCCGAGGGCGCCCTGCAGGGCGTGGCCGCCAGCCTGCAGCGCATCCGCGAACTGGCCGTGCAGGCGGCCAATGACACCAACAGTGCCTCCGACCGGGAGGCCATTCAGGCAGAGGTCTCGCGCCTTGCGCAGGAGATTGACCGCACCGGCCGCACCACCCAGTTCAATGGCATGAATGTGTTCGACACCTCCAGCGCGAGCGTGGTGGGCGATGAAAACCTGCTGGGCGTGTACGACGGCTTGACCAGCGCGGGCAGCTGGCTGGAAAGCAGCGAACAGCTCATCCGCACTTACTACGGCCTCAAGGCCGATGGTGCCAAGCTCGATATCCGCTACACCGGCTACACCGACGGCGCCGGCGGGGTGGCTGCCTATGTGCAAAACACGGGCTATGACGCCAACGGCCGGGGACTGAGTCTGGTGTTGCAGGTGGACATGGCTGACTTTGTGCCCCCCAACCTGCCCAACGGCGGCACCGCGCCGTACTACAACGACCGCATCATCGGCCACGAGATGGTGCACGCCGTGATGGCCCGCAGCACCAACTGGCAGAACCTGCAGGCCGGCAACCTGTGGTTCATCGAAGGCACGGCCGAGTTCATCCAGGGGGCGGATGAGCGGGTCAAGAACGACATCGCTGCAGTGACCACGGCAGGCGTGGTGGCCGCCATCAATGGCCCCACCAACACCAGCGAGTTCTACTCGTCCAGCTATTCGGCGGTGCGCTACATGCATGACCGCATCAAGGCGGCGGGGGGCACAGGGGTCAAGGATGTGCTGACCTACATGACCGCCAACCCGGGCGCCACCCTCGACACCGCCATCGCCAATGCCTCGCACGGCGTGTTTACCAACGCAGCCGATGTCAAAAGCCAGTTCGCCACCAACGGCGCCGCGTTCATCGGCACCTTTGACCTGAACAACGACGACACGGGGGCGATCGGCGGGCTGGATGTGGACGGCGGCGCCGCGCGCAATGCCAAGGCCGCCATTCCCAACATGGGCAGCCGCTCCGGCCAGGATGTGCTGGAGGGGTTCACCGAGTCGTACGAAACGATTGCCAAGAACGCCGGGGCCGTGAGCACCAAGGTGTTCCAGGTCGGCGCCAATGCCAACCAGACGCTGGAGACACGGGTGGGCGTGATCAGCCTGGGGGCGCTGGGCCTGCGCAACACGCTGGACGTCACGGTGTCGCCCGCACAGGCCATCGTGGCGGTGGACCGCGCGCTGGACTATGTGAGCAGCCAGCGCGCCGTGCTGGGCGCCCAGGCCTCGCGCCTGGAGGCCACCATCGGCAATCTGCAGGTCAGCAGCGAAAACCTGTCGGCCAGCCGCGCACGCGTGGTGGACACAGACTTCGCAGTGGAAACTGCTTCGCTGGCGCGCCAGCAGATTCTGCAGCAGGCTGGAAACGCCATGGTGGTGCAGGCCAACCAGATGCCCCAGGGCGTGCTGGCCTTGCTGCGCACCTGATCGCCTTCCGCTCAGGATCGTCAGCGAGGCGGTGGTGCGCGCCGTTTCCCTGGCGAATCAACGGCGCTGCCGGTGCCGGTAGTCCCAGGGCGCCAAAGGCCGCTTCTGGGACCACAGGCCCGCATGCTGTGCCTGTGCAGAGCGCTGCAAGGGCGCCAGGTGCGGGTAGTGGCTGGCGTAGGGCGTGTACACCCAGGCCATGCCTGCGCGCACCTGTGCCGTGGCGACATCGGTGCCACCACAACGCACCTGCGCCACCATGCGTCCGTAGCTGTCCTCATCCACGGGTTGTAGCGTGGCCCGTTGTCGAAAGCACAGCTGTGCCAGGTGCTGCCGCGACTTCTGCCCAAACGCTTGCCGCGACTCGGGCGCATCGATGGCGGCGATGCGCACCTTCACCTGCTGGTAGGCACCAGGTGGCCCGCAGCGGGCAGTGAGGGTGTCGCCGTCGCTGATGGCAACGACCAGGCAAAACAGGGAAGCGAGGGGCACAGGGAGCTTGGGTGTGTGTTTGCAGGCACTGGCGCCAGTGTTTCTTGCAAAAATGGAGCGATTTGGCTGGGTGCGCTACAACAGCATGCTTTTGTAGCTATTAATAGTATAGCGGCGTGCTGCGTGATGACGGTGACACAACAAGGGCTGGTATGGGGGCATGCGCCTGCCGCCGCCCTGCGTAGCATCTGGCGGGCCACAGGTCTGCTTTGCTTCAAGGTGAGACCACGCTGTGGTGTGCATGGCATGAAGAATCTGGGGAACCGGGAGCGGTTACTGCCGTCAGACACCCCAGGCGCTGTGACAATGGGGTGCATTGTCCAATGCGCTCGCGTCGCGTTTGCTTCGCGCTTGTTATCGTCGGCGATAGCCGCCCACCCCCAAGGAGTCCCGGTTTTGCGTTTCCCCTGGTCCACAGAATCCCATGCCCTCCAACCAGCGCTCCTGCGCACCGCTGCAGTGGCCCTGGCCTGTGGCGCGACTTTGGTCATGGCAGGCTGTGCCGGCACAGGGGCCAAGACGTTTGGCGTGCAGGAGAACTTTGGCTCAGTCGCCACGTACTCGCGCCTGTTCGATGCCACGCCGGCCCAGACGTGTGAAGCCTCGCGCCGCGCGCTGCTCAGCCAGGGCTACGTCATCTCGTCCAGCGCGGCCGACCTGGTGGAAGGCAAGAAGAGCTTCCAGCCCGAGCCCGAGTCGCACCTGCAGATGGTGGTGCGCGTGGTGTGTGTGCCCGAGGCCAACGACGGCAAGGTCAGCCTGGGCTTTGTGACGGCCACCCAGGACACCTACGCATTGCGCAAGACCAACAACTCGGCCAGCGTGGGTGTGGGCGCCATCGGCTCAGTGTCGCTGCCGTTCTCATCCAGCAGCGAGTCCCTGGTCAAGGTGGGCAGCGAGACCATTGCCAAGGACACCTTCTACGACAGCTTTTTTGATCTGGTCAAACGCTACCTGGTCATCGACCAGGCGCTGGCAGACTGAGCAGCCGGGGGCGTGCCCGGCTTTTTTTCGCTCGTCTCTCGGCCCACTTCCCGCCGGTGCTTTATCAGGCGGCGCGCCAGCGTTGTACCCAGGCCCAGCCTTCAGGCCAGTCGCCCAGGCCGCTGTCGGCATTGATATGCCCCTTGGCCCCCAGGTCCACCTGCTGGGCACCCCAAGCGGCTGCGCAATGGGCCGAGAAGGCAGGAGTGGAATACGGATCGTCGCTGCTGCTCACCAGCATGGCCTGCCGCGCAGGCTGACCCGGGGCGGTCAGCGCCGCAGGCACGGGCGTGAAGCCTTTGGCATCCGGTGGAAAGTCGGGCCCATCCGGGTCTGGTACGGCCACCAGCAGCAGGGCATGCACAGCGGTCAACACGCTGGCAGCCCACCGCGCCAGTGCCAGGCAACCCAGGCTGTGGGCCACCACGATGGGGGGCTGGCCTGCTGCGGTGATGGCCGCTTCAATGGCCTGCACCCAGGCGTCGCATTGCGGGTGTGCCCAATCGGCCTGCTCCACCCGCACCACGCCCGTGTGCTGGGTTTGCCACAATGATTGCCAGTGGCGGGGGCCGGAGTTGTAGATGCCGGGAACAAGCAAAACAGGTCTCATCGTCAAAATTCCTTCAGGTCAAAAAAGCAGTGGTGTCACTGCCTGCCAACGATAGGTGCCGCGCCTGTGGATGGGCAGGGGGCATCATCGGAAAGTGGCCCTCCAAACCTTGAAGTCATCGCCAAGGGAGCATTGCACCGTGGAGCTGGACAAAAAAGACCGACAGATCCTCATGGCCCTGCAGGCCGACGCTCGCCAGAGCCTGTCTGCCTTGGGCAAGCAGATCGGTCTGTCGCAGCCTGCGATGAGCGAGCGCGTCAAGAAACTCGAAGACGCCGGTGTGATCGTGGGCTACCAGGCCCGCATCGACCTGGCTGCCGCTGGCCTGGGCTTGCAGGCCGTGGTGCGGGTGCGCACCACGCACGAACACATTCAGCGCTACGTGCAGCTGTTTCAGACCATGCCCGAGGTGCTGGACGCCGTGCGCGTGACGGGAGAGGACTGCTTTGTGGTGCGCTGCGCATTTGGACAGCCGGCAGACCTGGAGCGCGTGGTGGATGCCCTGGCGGCGTTTGGCAGCGTGTCTACCGCCTTGGTGCTGTCGCACCCCGTGAGCAAGATGGTGCCGCTGGCATGACGCGGCGGGTCAGCAGAACCTGCGGGTGAACTTCGCGGGGTGTCGTCTGCTCAACGGGTGACCAGGTACCGCAGCTCCGCAAAAATGCCGCCCAGCGTTGTCACTGACTTGAGCTGCAGCGGGGGTTGCATGATCTGGCGCGGCAACAACGGCGTGCCTGCGCCCAGCGTGACGGGGGCGATCTGCACGATCAGCTCGTCCAGCAGGCCCGCGTCGTAAAACTGCCCCACCAGGTCACCCCCACCCACGACCCACACATTGCGCCCCGCTGCAGCCTGCACCATGGCCTGGTGCACGGGCCGCACATCGCCACGCACAAAGCGCACATCCGCGCCTTCAATGCCGCGCAGCGTGCGTGCACTGAACACCCAGGTCGGCGGCGTGTAAGGCCAGGGCTGGCCCGCATCGATGGCATGTTTCAGCATCCATTCGTAGGTGTGCGATCCCATCGCCAGCGCACCCACGTCGCGGATGAAAGCGGGGTAGCTGGAGCCATCGATCTCGCCAAATTGCAGCAGCCAGCCAAGGTCATGGTCGGGCGTGGCGAGGAAGCCATCGAGGCTGGCTGCGCCATAGAACTGGGTCTTGCCGGGGCGGGGGTGGTTGCCTTGTGGGGGCATGGTGGGGCTCCTCTCTGAGGGTGGGTAGGTGCGCGGGCCCGGTGCAGGTGCGGCGGGCACGGTGGGGCACAGTCACTGTAGAGAGGGGCTGCTGACAACGGCCTGGCAGCAGATGTCAGGCCGGGGTCAGCCCGGGCTGCGGGCACCGGCCTGCAGGGCCTGCACGGCAGCTACCAGCACGCCGGTGGCTTCTTCGGCGCTGAGCAGTCCGGCGCTCACGAATGCGCCGTTCACCACCACCGCGAGCTGGGCGGCCAGCTGCTCGGGGTGGGGGGCCTTCAACCGCACCGCGACCTCGTGCAGGCGCCCCCGCAGCGCTTGCATGTGCCGCCGCGCCACGTGCCGTGCAGGGTGGTCCTGCTCGGCGAACTCGGCGGCCACGTTGATCTGGGGGCAGCCCCGGTAGTTGGAGCGGGCCAGGCGCTCGCCAATCCAGCGCATGTGGGCCTCCAGTTCACCGGCGGGGTCGTCGGCGAACTGGGCTGCCACGCTGTCCCACTGGTCCCAGAACTCGACGTCTTCCCGCTCCAGGAAGGCCACGATGAGGTCGTCCTTGGTGGGGAAGTAGCGGTACAGGCTGGTCTTGGCCACGGCGGCTTCCAGCACGACCAGGTCCACGCCCACGGCGCGCACGCCGCGTTCATAGAACAGCCGGGACGCGGTGTCGAGGATACGGCTGCGGACATCGGCGGCGGGCTCGGCCACAGCGGCCGGGCCGCTGGTGGGGGAGAGGTCTCTGGTGGAACGGGAATTTGTGGTGCGCATGCTTGACATGATACAGACCTGTCTGTAATCTTAAAAAAACAGACAGGTCTGTATCGTTGAATTTCAACCACCCACCCAACGCAAAGGATGACCATGAACCCGCAACAACACCGCCCCATCGCCGTTTACGGCGCCACCGGCCACACCGGCCAATTTGTCGTGCAGGAAGCACAGCGCCGCGGGCTGCCCGTGGTGGCCGTGGGGCGCAGCGCCGCCCGGCTGGACGAGGTGTTTGCCCCTGGCGTGACCCGGCGCATCGCCGATCTGGCCGACCCCACCAGCCTGGAACAGGCGTTTGCCGGCTGCGCCGTGGTCATCAACTGCGCGGGCCCCTTTCTCGACACGGCTGCCCCGGTGGCGCAGGCCGCGCTGCGGGCAGGCTGCCACTACATCGATGTGACGGCCGAGCAGGCGAGTGCGCAGGCCAGCCTGGCCGATTTCGATGCGCCGGCCCGCGCTGCGGGCAAGGTGGTGATTCCGGCCGCCGCCTTCTATGGCGGTCTGGCCGACCTGCTGGCCAGCGCGCTGGCCAGGGCCGGCACCATCGACGAGATCACTGTGGCGATCGGGCTGGACCGCTGGTGGCCCACCGCCGGCACGCGCAAGACGGGTGAGCGCAACACCGTGCCGCGCCAGGTGGTGGCCCACGGGCGCCTGGTGCCGCTGGTGCCTTCCGAGCACGTGCCGGACTGGGCGTTTGCCGCGCCCCTGGGCAGCCAGGCCATGGTGGAGATCCCGTTCAGCGAGGTCATTACCATCGCCCACCACCTGCCTGTGGGCCACATCCGCTCGCTGCTCAACCGCTCGGCGCTGCAGGACATCCGCGACACCGGCACCCCGCCGCCCACGGCCGCGGACGACAGCGGACGCTCTGCGCAGCGCTTCGAGCTCATGGTGCAGCTGGTGCAAGGCGGCCGGACCCGCACCGCCGGCGTGCGCGGGCAGGATATCTATGCCGTGACGGCGCCTATCGTGGTCGAGGTGGCCCAGCGCCTGCTGGCGCCTGCCTACGCCCACAGCGGTGCACTGGCCGTGGCGCAGGCGGTGGACCCGGTGGACATGCTGCGCGCGTTGCACGGCACGGCGCTGGAGGTGTTCGGCGACGCCTTGCCCGGCTGATGTCCAGGGGCGCTCAGGGCAGCTGCACGGTCTCCGCCAGATGCCCGTACACCGCTGCAATGCGCCGCAGGTGCCGCGACTCCGGGTGGGTCAGCAGCCACAGCTCGGTCTCGCCGTCGGCCAGCGCGCCCGTGAGCGGGCGCAGGTCGCTGCGGCCCTGGGCCAGAAAGAGGGGCAGCACCCCCACGCCCATGCCCAGGGCCACCAGTTCCATCACGGTGAGCAGGCTGTTGACGCGGTAGGTGGGCTGTGCCCTGGGGTATTGCTTCTTGCGCCAGCGCACTGAGGGGTGGTCGGGCAGGGCGTCGTCAGGCGCAATCCAGGCGGCGCGGCCCGCCTCCACATCCGACAGGGCCAGGGTGCTGGCGGTGCCTGCGTAGAGGGCCGAGCGGATCATGCCCAGCTGCCGCCCCACCAGGTGCTGTGGCGGGCGCTTGGTGGCGCGCACGGCGATGTCGGTGTCGCGCCGCGTCAGGCTCACCAGCTCGTTGCCGGCGTGCAGCTCGTACCCCAGGGCCGGGTGCCGGGGCTGCAGCATTTGCAGGGCTGGGGCGATGAGGCCGTGCAGGATGGTGTCGGTGGTGGAGATGCGCACCGTGCCCGACACCTGTTCGGGCTGCGCCTGTGCGGCAGAGCGCGCGGCCTCCAGGGCGGCTTCCACCCGCTCGGCCTGTTCGGCCAATGCCTGGGCCAGTTCCGAGGGGCGGTAGCCGGCGCGCGACCGGTCGAACAGCGACTGGCCCAGCCCCCGTTCGATGCGCTGGATGGCGCGGAACACCGTGGACGCATCCACACCGAGCCGCTCACCGGCGGCCGCCAGGGTGCCGGTGCGCACCATGGCCAGCAGCACTTCCAGCTCGGCCGCGCCCAGTTGGTATTGCGCTGATGCAACGGTTGATTTCATGGGTGCTTATTTTGTTTGCGTTGTTGCAAGCATAGATTCTGCCTGTCGCCGGGCCTTGCCGTGTACCGATGGGTGTCTGTGGCTGCCAAGGGGCGACATATTCCAACCGTTTTTACAGAAAGCCCCGTTCCCATGAAGCTCTACTACGCCCCCGGTGCCTGCTCGCTCGCCGTCCACATTGCCCTGCGCGAGGTCGGCGTTGCGTTCGATCTGGTCAAGGTGGACCTGGTGCACCACACCACCGAGACCGGCGCCAACTATCTCGACATCTCCCCGCGCGGCTATGTGCCCCTGCTGGAGCTGGCCGACCAGTCGCGCCACACCGAAGCAGCGGCGCTGCTGCAGTACGTGGCCGACCTGGACCCGGCGCGCGCACTCATCGGCCAGCCCGGCTCCAGCGAGCGGCTGGCCGTGCTGGAGTGGCTCACCTTCGTCAGCACCGAACTGCACAAGGGCTTCAGCCCCTGGCTGTGGCACAAGGAGACGGCCGACTCCACGCGCCAGGCCGTCAAGGCCAAGCTGGCCGTGCGTTTTGCCGAGATGGAGGCCGTGCTGTCGCGCAGCGATTTTCTGGCAAGCGGCTACAGCGTGGCCGACGCGTATGGCTTCACCATCGTCAACTGGTCGCACCTGCTGGGCATCCCGCTCACTGCCTACCCGGACCTGCAGGCCTGGATGGCACGCGTGGCGGCCCGCCCGCAGGTGCAGGCTGCGCTGCGGGCTGAGGGGTTGCTGTCGTGATGGCCCAGACCACAGCGCCCGCTGCGCTCACTCTGGTCTCGCACGCGCTGTGCCCCTATGTGCAGCGCGTGGCCATCGTGCTGCACGAAAAGGGCCTGGCGTTCGAGCGCCGCACCATCGACCTGGCCCGTAAGCCCGACTGGTTCCTGGCCCTCTCGCCGCTGGGCAAGACCCCGGTCCTGCAGGTGCGCGGCCAGAGCCTGTTCGAGTCGGCCGTGATCTGCGAATACCTGGACGAGGTGGCCATGCCCGTGCTGCACCCGCCAGATCCGCTGCAGCGCGCACGCCACCGGGCGTGGATGGAGTTTGGCTCTGCGGTGCTGAACACCATCGGCGCTTTCTACGCCGCGGCGGATGAGGCCACGCTGCAGGCCCGCGCGCAGGACCTGCGCAGCCGTTTTGTGCAGATCGAAGAGGCCCTGGGCCAGCGCAGCGTGCCGGGGCCGTACTTTGCCGGGCCGGACTTTGGCATGGTGGACGCGGTGTTCGGCCCGGTGTTCCGGTACTTCGACGTCATCGACACCTTGCCGGGCATGGATGACCCGGGGCTCTGGCACGGCTTGCCGCTGGTGCAGCAGTGGCGGGCTGCGCTGGCGGCACGCCCTTCGGTGCAGCAGGCCGTGGGTGTGGACTATGCCGAGGGCTTGCGGGCCTTTTTGCGCGCGCGCGGGTCAGCGCTGTCGCGGCGCATGCAGGCGGTGGCCGCGTAGACCCCGCACGCCTGCCGGCTCAATCCGCCCAGGTGCCCGGCGCCAGCCCGTCCAGCGTGTACGGACCGATGGCCGCGCGGATGAGCCGCAGCGTGGGGTGGCCCACGGCAGCCGTCATGCGGCGCACCTGGCGGTTGCGGCCTTCGCGGATGATGAGTTCGATCCACGCGGTGGGGATGGCCTTGCGCTCGCGGATGGGCGGGGTGCGGTCCCACACCGCAGGGGCGGGCTCCAGCAACCGTGCGCGGGCGGGCAGGGTGGGGCCGTCGTTCAGCACCACGCCGCTGCGCAGCGCGGCCAGCGCGGCCTCATTGGGGATGCCCTCTACCTGCACCCAGTAGGTCTTCTCCATCTTGAAGCGCGGGTCGGCAATGCGGGCCTGTTGCTTGCCGTCGTTGGTCAGCAGCAGCAGCCCTTCACTGTCGGCGTCCAGCCGCCCGGCCACGTACACGCCGGGCAGGTCGATGTAGTCCTTCAGGCCCTGCCACTTGCCCTCGGGCGTGAACTGGCTCAGCACGCCGTAGGGTTTGTTGAAACGGATCAGGCGCGGGGTCATGGGGGCGGTTTCAAGCAAAAAGGGCCGGATGCGCTAGTGCAATATGCGCTGGGTGCTATCAAATGCATAGTAATGAAGCCCTGCGCCATCAGGCCGGCACGAACAGCGCCGGGTCCACCATGGTGCGGTTCAGCATCACGCCCCAGTGCAGGTGCGGGCCGGTCACGCGGCCGGTGGCGCCCACCTTGCAGAACGCGTCGCCCGCCTGCAGCACATCGCCCACCCGCACCTCCATGCTGCTCAGGTGGCAGTACATGGTGAGCAGGCCCTGGCCGTGGTCCAGCCACACCGTGCCGCCGTTGAAGAAGTAGTCGCCCACGTCAATCACCCGGCCCGGCAGCGGCGCCACGATGGGCGTGCCGGTGGCGGCGGCAATGTCCATGCCGCTGTGCGGATTGCGCGGCTGGCCGTTGAACACGCGGCGCAGCCCGAACGAGCTGGACCGCCGCCCCGGCACGGGCACGCGCATGCGCAGCGATGCCAGCGCCACGCCGGCGGGCTGCTCGGTGAAGGTGGCCATCACCTGGGCCTGGTGGTCGCGCTCGCGCTCGTAGCGGGCCTGGTCCTCGGGCGAGAGGTCCACCGTGCGGGGCGACACCTTCAGGTGCTGCTCCTTGTATTGCTTGGGGGCCACGCTGTAGTGCACCAGGCGCGGGCTGCCGCCGCCCTCGGGCAGCACGCTGATGAAGGCATCGCCCGGCGCTGCCGCCAGCGGTATGCCCACGATGGCCGTCCACTCGATGGCATCGCCCACCACCCGCAGCGGCACATCCACCTCGCCCTGGCGCACCTGCGCCACCGGCCGCGTGGCCGCCGGGCCCAGCGACAGCCGTGCCACGCCCCCGGGCACCTGTAGCGCCTGGGGCCACACCGTGGGCGCGGGTGGCACAGGCTTGGCATGCAAAGGGGCCACCAGGGCAGGCTGCGCCAGCAGGCCCGCCGTGCCGATCAAGGCGCTGCGGCGGGTGATGGAGAGGGCGGGGCGGGCGGAAGCAGGGCGGGCAGATTCAGACACGGCAGAGGAAGGCATGAACAAAAACAAAGTGGCTGCGCGGGGGGCTGGTACGGGTGCAAAGCGCCCCGCTGTCGCGGCCGACAGGGGCAATTGTGCCCCCGGTGTTGGCGGCGTCCGCCTACATCGCGCCTGCATGTCGGCACCTACCATCGCGCCATGCCACCCGCCGCCCCTTGCCGCCGTTCCACCATGCTCACTGTCTTGCTCACGGCCCTGGCCACGGGGGCTCTTGTCTTGTTGGCACTCAACTTCACGGCGGGCGAGAAAAAAGTGCAGCAACAGCTGCCGCGCCTGTACAGCGCCGCCCACCCGCAGTTCGAACGTGCCCTGGGCAGTCTGCTGGGCCCGGGCATTGTGGGCGGCAATGCGGTGACCGAGCTGCTCAACGGCGACCAGATTTTTCCGCCCATGCTGGCCGCGATCAAATCCGCTCAGAAAAGCGTCACCTTCGAAACCTACATCTATTGGTCGGGCGACATTGGCAAGCAGTTTGCCGACGCCCTGAGCGAGCGCGCCCGCGCCGGTGTGCCCGTGCATGTGCTGCTCGACTGGGTGGGCAGCGCCAAGATGGAAGAGAGCTACCTGGCCGAGATGAAGGAGGCCGGGGTGTTGATTGAAAAATTCCACAAACCGCACTGGTACAACCTGGCCCGGCTGAACAACCGCACCCACCGCAAGCTGCTGGTGGTGGACGGGCAGGTGGGCTTTACCGGCGGCGTGGGCATTGCCCCGGCATGGACGGGCCACGCGCAAGACCCCGACCACTGGCGCGACTCGCACTACCTGGTGCGCGGCCCCGCCGTGGCGCAGATGCAGGCCACGTTTCTGGACAACTGGCTCAAGGTCACCGGCAAGGTGCTGCATGGCGAGGCGTACTTTCCGGCCATTGCGCCGGCGGGTGGGCAGAAGGCGCAGATGTTCTCCAGCTCGCCATCGAGCGGCAGCGAGAGCATGCAGCTCATGTACCACCTGGCCATCACAGCGGCCGAGCGCAGCATCGACCTGTCGGTGGCGTACTTTGTGCCCGACGACCTGACCCGCAAGCTGCTGATGGCTGCGCTGGCGCGCGGCGTGCGCGTGCGCCTGGTTACCCCCGGCGAGCACACCGACACTGAAACGGTGAAGGCCGCATCCCGTGCCACCTGGGGCGAGCTGCTGCAGGCCGGGGCGGAGATCTACGAATACGGGCCCACCATGTACCACTGCAAGGTCATGATCGTGGACGAGTTGCTGGTGTCGGTGGGCTCCACCAATTTTGACAACCGCTCGTTCCGCCTGAACGACGAGGCCAACCTGAACGTGTACGACGCTGCCTTTGCACAGCGCCAGACTCAGGTGTTTGAAGACGACATCCGGCGGTCACGCCGCGTGACCTACGAGGCCTGGCAGGACCGCCCGCTGCGCGAGAAAGTGCACGAGACCTTGACCGGCTGGATGCGGTCGCAGCTGTGACGATGTTTGAATGAAATCAGCCGCTGGCGCCAGTGAACAATGCGCCAGGCGCTATCAAAAGTGTAGTCGCCGGTGGTGGATGCGCGGCGGCGGTTGCGGTGCGCCGCCGGGGCAGTGTTTGCCCTGGCGGGCATCTCCGCCGTGCTTATGGATCAGTGCGTCACGAACTCGTAGGTCACGGCTTCGCTGTCCACCATGTCGAGGATGTCGTCCAGCACGTCTTCGTCTTCGGTGCTGGCCCACAGGTCTTCGGGGTCTGTGGCAAACAGGGGTTCGATGGCGATGTCCATGAACTTGCCATCGGGCAGCTTGATGACCGGCGTGCCCTCAGAGGTATCGACCAGCTCCCAGTTGTCGGGCACGGTCATTTCGAGCTGGATGGTGACGTTGAGTTTTTTCATGGCGAATCCTTGTTGCAGAACCAGCCAGGGTAACCCAGTTTGGTGCCAGATGGATGTCTGGCGCCGAACGGATATGCCTAATGTGCTATAAAAATTAGAGCATCCGAAGGATTTGTGACTGCAGGCGCTCATGCCTGCGCCGGGCGAACTCCGTGCTCTCGCGTCTGGCATGGGCTTTGCGTCATGCAGGGCGCAACGTGTCGCGATGCAGACCGTGGGCCGCCGATGTGCCCTTGTACTGCGTGCCATTTGCTGTAACGTGTCTGGCCCAGGCCCCTGTGAGTCCGCATTCGCTGCGGGCCACGGAAATGCCTGTTTTTGTCCCATCTTCTGACCTACTGGAGAACCTGCCCATGATCATCAAGAAAACCCTGGCCCTTGCCGCAGCCGCCGCCGTGGTCGCCAGCCTCGCCTTCAGCCCGGCCGCGCAGGCAGGCCCCCGGCTCGACAAGATCATGGAGGCCAAGGTCATCCGCGTGGGCACGCCCGGCGACTACCGCCCGTTTGCCATCAAGACCGACGCGGGCTACAGCGGCCACGACATCGATGTGATCGAAACCATGGCCAAGGAGCTGGGCGTGAAGATCGAATACGTGCCCACCACCTGGCCCAACCTGGTGAAGGACCTGCAGGGCGACAAGTTTGACGTGGCCGTGGGCGGCATCACCCGCAACGTCAACCGCATGCGCATTTTTGACATGCTGCCCGGCTACGCCCCGTTCGGCAAAGTGGCCCTCGTGCGCGCGGCCGACAAGGCCAAGTACACCAGCGTGGACGCCATGAACCAGCCCACCGTGCGCGTCATCAAGAACCCCGGCGGCACCAACGAAACCTATGTGCTGGCCAACCTCAAGGCCGCCCAGGTCAGCACACACGACAAGAACGCCGAGATCCCCGCGCTGATCGCTGAGGGCAAGGGCGACGTGATGATCACCGAGACGTATGAAGCCCTGCACTACGCCAAGGCCGACCCGCGCCTGCACGCCGCGTTTGTGGACGCACCGCTCACGCCCAAGAACTACCTGGGCTTCATGCTGCCCACCGACGACGCCGACTACGTGCGCGTGATGGGCTTTGTGTGGGGCCTGGTGGACAGCCGGGGCACCATCAAGCAGGCCGCAGACAAGTGGCTGAAGTGACGGCTTTGAAGTGACTTGGGTCGGGCGCAGTGGACCTGTGGGCTACTCGCCCGGAATCTCCGGCTCCACCAGCAGCGCCAGCAACTGCAGCGACTCCTGCCAGCCCAGGTAGCACATCTCGGTGGGGATCACCGCCGGGATGCCTGCCTGCACGATGGACACCTCGGTGCCCGTCATCACTTTTTTGAGCTGAATGGTCGTGCGCATCTCGCCGGGCAGGTTGGGGTCGTCAAACCGGTCGGTGTGCACGATGCGCTCGCCCGGCACCAGCTCCACATACTCGCCGCCAAACGCGTGCGTGCCGCCGCTGCTCAGGTTGGTGAACTGCATGCGGTAGCTGCCGCCCACGCGCGCATCCAGGCTCAGCACCCGGCCCGTGAAGCCGTGGGGTGGCAGCCATTTGCACATGGCATCGGCATCCAGAAACGCGCGGTAGATGCGCTCGGCCGGTGCGCGCAGCACGCGGTGCAGGGTGACGGTGCCGGTGGTGGTGGAGGGGGTGGGGGTCGTCATGCAGGGTCTCCTTGCGGGAATCGGGGTGGATGGATGACAGCGTGCGCTCCAACACCATGACGGTCAATGGCCTGGGGCTTTTACGCGTTCACACCTCTACGACGAACGGGCCGGTGCGTTTTCGACAACCGGCCCTTTGCATCACCACATTTTTTTGTGGCGCCGGCTCAGGCGGCGATGGTGCGCACCTCAAAGCTCTCGCTGCCCTGCGCCCAGGCCAGCAGCCGGTCGATGTTGGGGTGCTTGCCCGGAAAGGCGCGCGCATCCGCCACATGCTCCGCATACCACTCCAGCCCCAGGCTGGCGGCTGCAGGCGTGATCTGCCCGCCATACAGGGCCGCCAGTGCGGCATACACCACCAGCGACCCGGTCTGGCCGGGCTTGTTCTCGATGGTGGCCTGCACCTGGCCGTCTGCGCCCAGCAGTTGCAGGGCGGCGAGGTGGCTGGCGGAAGGGAGTTGCTTCAGGCGGTCTGCGAAGTTCATGGCGGTCAAATTCAAGTGAAATGAGCCGCAAGCGCTAGAAGATCATGCGCGAGCAGCTATAAAAATGTGAGTAACGGAATCAGCGGGGCGGAATCTTAAAGGATGCGCGAAGGGGTCAAGACTTTGAACAGGCTCTGACTTTTGAACACACGCTCACGCCTGCCACACCCCAAACCCGGCCGAGCGCAGGTCGATGCCAATCTCGATCTCCCGGTCCACGGCCTCCTCGTAGGTCATGGGGTTGAAGCCCTCGTACAGGTCCGGCAGCAGCCGCAGGCCGTACTGCGTCACAAACCGGTTGGCCTGGATGCCCGCCTTGTGCTTGTCAAACCGCACATCCGGGTCCAGCCCCGTCATGCCCACGTACACGCAGGGCTTGCCGTCGATGTAGCCGGGGTTGCACTTGCGAAAGCGCGGCTCCAGCAGCACGTCTTTGGAGAGCTCGACCACGTAGACGTGGTGGTGGGGCTTGCGGCGGCGCATGGGGCAATGGCAGGTTAGAAGCAGGCCGTCTGGTCACCTACTCGTCGTCCTCATCCGCCAGCCCGTCATCCCGCAGGCGCCGGTCCAGCTTGCCGCGCAGCGCATCGGCGTCTTGCAGGAACTGGTCCACCGGCACCGCAGGGGCCACGCGCAGGGCGGGCGGGAACAGGCTGCTCATGTACAGCTCGTTGCCCAGCCGCATGCGGTTGAGCCACTGCGCGCCCAACCACGACGGCACACCCAGCAGCACCACAGCCGCCATGGCCCAGGCCAGGCCCACGCGGCGGCGGGGCAACACGGTGGCCAGGTGGGCGTACAGCGCGCCGGCCAGCACCAGCACCATCAGCACCGGGGCAAACCGCGACAGCGACTCCAGCGAGAACGTGAACGCCGTCAGATAGCTCAGCAGCTGCACCGCGTCGGCCACCAGCACTGCGGCGCACGCGATGCGCACATGGCGCCAGAAGCGCAGCTGGCTGCCAAACAGCTTGTTGGCCACGGACCACAGACCCGCCCAGGCCCCCACCACCGCCAGCGTGGTCAGCAGCAACAGGGGCAGCGACTTCAGGTACTGCGCGGCGTCGCGTGCCTCCAGCCACGACTCTCCCAGCCCGGCCAGCAGCACCAGCACCGCCAGCGCGGCCGTGGTGCCCACCGTGCGCCACGGAAACTGCGGCAGCGCCTGCTCCTCGGCAATGGGCGCATCGGCCAGGCGCAGGTGGATGTGGGTGTGGCCCAGGTCGATGGGCATGCCATCGGGCCAGTCAAAGCGTTCGCCCTGGGCATGCAGCTTGCGCTGCAGGCGTGCGCCGTTGCGTGTCTCCAGCACCTCGACCTGCACGGTGCGGGGCTCGTCCACCGCGCGGTCAATGCGCAGGTGCCGGGGCGCCACAAACGGGTCGTCCAGCACCAGGTCGCAGTCCAGCGCGCGGCCCACCGTCACGGGCCAGCGGGTGATGGGCGCACGCGCCAGCAGCGCGCCGTGGCGGTCAAACGCCTCGATCAGCCCCAGGGTGGTGGTCGGCATCGCGCTCATGGTGCGGCCTCCCAGCGAAAGGCCTTGAGGTAGTGGCTGGCCAGCTTCATGCCGTTGTCAAACGCAATGCCTTGCACATCCAGGCGGCCCAGCACGCCCCGTGTGGGCTGGTTGACCGAGGTGGCCAGCACCGTCATGTTGTACAGGCCGGTCAGCTTGCGGTAGGCCGACAGGCACACCACCGCACGCAGCGGCACGGTGCCGGGGTCCACAAACCGCTCGGTGCACTCGGCCGCCGTCTGGTGGCGGTTGCCGCGTGTGGGCAGGCGCTCGTTGGCAAAACTTTGCGAGTACATGCGGGCAAACCGGGCTGCGCCCAGCGTGGGCGCGTTGTAGGCCTCGTAAGACAGGCGCACCGCGCCGGTGCTGAAGTCGCCCGCCACCACATCGCTGTCGGCCTGGCACTGCGTGCGCTCCAGGTTCAGCCCGGGGAAGGCCGGGTCACGCCCCGATCCCCAGCACCGCGCCAGCGCATCGTCGGGCACGGGCAGGCGGTAGTTGCCATGGCGCTGCTCACGAAACGGCGCTTTCAAAAACCGGTCCGTCAGCAGTTGCTGGTGCTCCATCAGCTGCCGGGTCATCTCGGCATGCGCGGCCTGGGTGATGGGCTGGGCGTTGGCTGCGCGCTGCACCAGCGCCTGCGCAAACTCGGCAGGGATCAAAAAGCTGACCTGGTCGCCATCGAGCCGCTTGGCAACGTTCACACCCAACACCCGGCCTGCGTCGTCCACGGCGGGGCCGCCGCTCATGCCGGGGTTGAGCGCGCCGCCAAAAAAGATGCGCGGATAAAAGCTGCGCTTGACAAGCCCGTTGTAGGTGCCCTCGGTCACGGCAAAGCCGATGTCCAGCGGGTTGCCCAGCGAGTAAATGCGTTCGCCCTGCGCCAGCGCGTCGGTGTCGGGCCGAAAGCCCAGCACAGGCGCAGCGGCCGTGCGCCCTTTGGCGCGCAGCACGGCCAGGTCGCGCTGCACGTCAAACGCCAACAGCTCCACCTCGCCCTCCTGCCCCTCCATCGTCACGTACACGCCCCGGTAGCGCTCGGGCTCCAGCGCGAGCTGGCTGGCCACGTGAAAGTTGGTGACGATCAGCCCATCGGCCGACACAAAAAAGCCCGAGCCAATCGACGCTTGCGTGTTGGCGTTGCGCAGCAGCGTGCGGATCTGCACCAGCTTGTCGCGCGACAGCTCGTAAATGCGCCGCGCGTCGCGCGACAGCAGGGCCGCATCGGCCGCTGTGGGCGCGGCGGCTGCGGCGCCCCCCGCTGTGGGTGTTGTGCCATCCACAGGGGCACTGCCTGCCGGGCGCGTGGCCGGGGTGCTGGCAGCTGCGGGTTGGGGGGCGGGCTGTGCGTGCGCCAGCGCACACAGCAGCAAAAGCAGCGACGAGGTCGCCAGCCGCAAGGGCCGAATCGAAGGGAAGGGCATCGCGGTATTCTATGAACGCCCTGCGACAAGCCTTAGAGCGGCTAACAAAACTCTTCTGGCGTCGTTGCTGTGTCTTGTCGTACTGCTCGTACTGCCTGCGACACAGCGCCTAGCCAGAACCGCTTCGCTGAGTTTTGTTAGCCGCTCTTGTTGGCGTTGTCCGTTCCGTCGGCCCCGTTTGCCGCCGGGCCTGCCATTCACCTGCCACTCCATCCCACGCACCCATGCAACCCACCTCCACCTATCCCATCGGCACACCCGGCCAGCCCTGGGGCGCGGCAGAACGCGACCAGTGGCGCGCACGCCAGGTGCGCCAGCGCAGCTACGCCGACGACGTGCTCACGGCCATCGAGGCACTGCGGGGCCGGTTTGACGTGGAGATGTATGGCGACGTGATTTATGCCGACGCACAGCACCCGGCAGAGCGCTTTCCCCTGCGGGCCCTGCGCAGCCGCGAGTGGCAGCCCGGCCTGCCCACCGTGCTGGTGACCGGGGGAGTGCACGGCTACGAGACCAGCGGTGTGCACGGCGCTCTGCGGTTTGTGGACACGCAGGCCGAGCGCTTTGCAGGCCGCGCCAATCTGCTGGTGGTGCCGTGCGTGAGCCCCTGGGCGTACGAGCGGTTTCAGCGCTGGAACTTTGACGCCATCGACCCCAACCGGTCGTTCCGCGACGGCTCGCCCGCTCAGGAGTCCGCGGCCCTCATGCGCCTGGTGGCGCCACTGCACGGCCAGTTTGCCGCCCACATCGACCTGCACGAAACCACCGACACCGACGAATCCGAATACCGCCCCGCCGTGGCCGCGCGCGACGGCAAGGTGTTTGAACCCGGCAGCATCCCCGACGGCTTCTACCTGGTGGACGACACCGACAACCCGCAGCCCGCTTTCCAGCAAGCCATCATCGAGGCCGTCAGCCGCGTGACCCACATTGCGCCGGCGGATGACAAGAACGAAATCATCGGCACGCCCGTGGTGGCGCCGGGCGTCATCCACTACCCGATGAAGCAGTGGGGCCTGTGCGCGGGCGTCAGCGGCGCGCGCTACACCACCACAACGGAGGTCTACCCCGACAGCCCCCGCGCCACGCCCGAGCAGTGCATTGATGCACAGGTGGCGGCGGCCTGTGCGGCGGTGGAGTTTGTGCTGGCCGACGCGCAACTCTGAGAGTTGCGGCCCTGTGCGGCGCGGCTTCGTATTTTTGGTGCTTTCTTGGCGCTCGTTACCCAGCGCTTCCCAACGCGCCCATCAGCCGGGCACTCACCTCGGCCTCATCGAGCGTCGCGAATGCCATGTTGTGCTGCTCCGTCAGCGGCCCATGGCCCGGCTCCATGCGACCTGCGGCGTCGTAGCCCATGGCCTTGAACTTCCAGACCCCGCCGACCAGCTTGAGGGAACCCAGATGCGCGCCATCGGCCGTGTGCACGGACACCACGCCAGCGTTGACGGGCACCAGCTGCAACGGCCCTGCCAGCGGGCCGGGCGGTATGTGGGCGAAGGTGGGGTGTTTCAATCCTGCTCTTCCAGAAGAGTCTGTACCGCGCGCAGCAAGGCGGGCAGGGCTGATTGGGTGATGTTCCACACAGTACCCACGTTCACCGTCGCATAGCCGTGGATGAGTTGGTTGCGAAACGCCACGATCTGCGCCAGGTCAGGAATGCGGGCGGCCATGGCCGCATCCAGCTTGGACAGTTGGTTGAGTGCTTCGCCAATGATTTCAAATTTGCGCTCTACCGCCGCCTGGGCCATGGCGTTGGCGCCATAGGCTGCTGCATCCATGCCCTGGGTAAAAGACTCAATGGCGGCAGCCGCCTCGCGCACATCCCACAAAAAGGCGCGCGGGTCACGCTGCATACACAGCCTCGCGGTGGCGGTTGATGTTGGCTAGCACGTACGGGTTGCGCACAGCGCCGGGTTCCACCAGGTCCACGCCCCGGCCCAGCAGTGCTTCCAGATCGGCCTTGGCGCCAAAAATGGAGTGGAGCCCGGGTTCGACACCCGGAGCAAACTCCACCAGAAAGTCGGCGTCGCTGTGGGCGGGGTCAAAGTCACTGGCCCGTGCCGCCGAGCCAAACACCTCCAGCCGCCGAATGCCGTAGCGCTGGCAGATAGCGGCAATGCCGGAGCGGTATTGGGCGATGGCGGGATGCATGGGCGCAGTTTAATCGAGCACCTCATTGACCACCATATTGGCCTACGCTTGTTTGATAAGCAGTAGGCGCTATGAAGAATATAGCGAATTGGTGCGATGCCTAAAACGACGACCCCGGCTCGCTCAGAAACGCCAGTTCTTCGGCCGTGGAGGTGCGGCCCAGCAGCGCGTTGCGATGCGGGTAGCGCCCAAAGCGGTCGATGATGGCCTTGTGCCGTCGCTCAAAGTCCAGGTTGTTTTCCATGCCCGGCTGCGCAAACAGCTCAAGCGCTTGCTCGTGAATCACGGCAGATTCGCTGTGCATGTACGGCATGTAGGCAAACACGCGCTGCGCCGTGGGCAGGCTGCGGTCCTGCCCGCTGGCCACCAGCTCTTGCGCAAGGGCAAGGGCCAGTGCGTCTTGCGCAAAGGCGCGGGCGGTGTCGCGGTACACATTGCGCGAGAACTGGTCCAGCACCAGGATTTCTGCCAACCGGCCTTCTGGGGTAGCCCGCCAGGGGAACAGTTCACAGCGGGCTGCGGCCTCCAGCGTGGGGCCGCAGCGGGTTCGGATGGACTCGTCCAGGGCGGCGTCTTTGACGAAGTGCTGCTGGGGAGTGAGTTCGGCGAACCAGAAGTAGAGGATTTGGGTCGGTGATAGCGGCGCCATATCGTGTGATCCGTGGGGGTACTGTTCGTGCCTGCATACAACCAAGATCGGCGGTTCGCAGCGAATTAAGTCAAGAGAATTAGGTTTTGATGGAGACAATCCCCACCTCGAATCACCAACGGTGAGCATTCCAAATGCAAGCAGATTACCTTCGGCTCTACCAGCAACTCGGTCGACTTCTTGAGATGGCACCGGATGTGTCTACGTATCAAGCTTGTAGTCAACCAGCAGTTCTTCAATGGTTGGGGCGAGGTCACGCACTGGTCAAGGCCGTCAATGTCGGTGCTGGCTACGATGCCATCGCGTTTACAAGCGCAATGGATGGTTTGCGAACCGCGGGTTGGTCGTCAGCCATTGCACAGATTTTTCAGATTCTGTATCGCGCGATTGGTCACTGCGAACTTCAATTACCGGCAGGATCTGGTGGTTCTTTTATCGCGGTTGGGAATAGCTTTGACGCATTTACAGCGGTTACAAAAATTTTTGATGATGCAAAGCTAGACGTCCTGATCGTTGATCCATATTTGGATCAAACTGCTCTCGTCGATTTTGGTCTCGCTGTTCCGGAGGGCGTACACCTCAGACTTTTGGCCGACACCGCTGATCACAAAGCAACCTTGAAACCTGCCGCTGAAAAGTGGATTTCCCAGTACGGAGACAGAAGACCATTAAGTGTTCGCCTGGCGCCTGCCAAATCTATACATGACCGGGCAATCTTCATAGATCAACGAGAAGCCTGGACGATTACTCAGTCCTTGAAGGATCTTGCGAAGCGTGCTCCCGCCGAGATTATTCGGGCGGACTCTATTGCTGCACTCAAAGTGGAGGCATATGAGCAAATATGGGCAACGTCCGTGAGCTTGGTTTAGGCGAGTGATTCACTGACAGCTTCGGGTCAAGCTGTCTCCAGCCGATAAAAAAGGCCAGCAGAAGCTGAAAGTCTGCCGGCCATTTTCATCAATGGAGAATTACTTTCCCCAAGAATCCTTCAACCCCACCGCCAAGTTAAACACCGGCTTTCCTACCTTGTGGTCAATACGGTCCGCCACAAAGTACCCATGCCGCTCAAACTGGAACTTGTCGTCCGGTTGGGCATTGGCCAATGACGGCTCCACGATGGCGGTCACCACCTTCAGGCTGTTCGGGTTCAGGCTTTCGATGAAGTCCTTGCCGCCCGCGTCGGGCTGGGCGTCCAGGAACAGGCGGTCGTACATGCGCACTTCGGCGTTCACGCCGTCGGCCACACCCACCCAGGTCATGGCGGCTTTGACCTTCACGCTGTCGGCGCCGGGGGTGCCGCTTTTGGTGTTGGGCACCACGGTGGCCAGCACTTCGGTGATGACTCCGTTAGCGTCCTTGGTGCAGCCGGTGCATTCAATGACGTAGCCGCCCTTCAGGCGCACCTTGTTGCCGGGGAAGAGGCGCTTGTAGCCCTTGGGGGGCACTTCTTCAAAGTCTTCGCGCTCGATCCACACTTCCTTGCCGATGGTGAAGTGGCGGACGGGGCTTTCCACGCCTTCGGGCGGGTGGGGCAGGGCGGGCAGGCTGCAGGGCTCCAGGTGGCCTGCGCCCATCACGTCGTCCCAGTTGGTCAGCACCAGCTTGACGGGGTTGAGCACGGCCATGCCGCGGTGGGCCTTGAGCTCCAGGTCTTCGCGCAGGCAGCCTTCCAGGGTGCTGTAGTCGATCCAGCTGTCGGATTTGGTCACGCCAATGCGCTCGGCAAAAGTCTGGATGGCGGCGGGTGTGTAGCCACGGCGGCGCAGGCCCACGATGGTGGGCATGCGGGGGTCGTCCCAGCCGCTGACCTTGTGGTCGTACACCAGCTGGGCGAGCTTGCGTTTGCTGGTGATGACGTAGGTGAGGTTCAGGCGCGCAAATTCGTACTGGCGGGGGGGCGGGCTGGCCAGCAGGCCGCCTTCGGTCAAACGTTCCAGCAACCAGTCGTAGAAGGGGCGCTGGTCTTCAAACTCCAGCGTGCACAGGCTGTGGGTGATCTGCTCCAGCGCGTCCTCGATGGGGTGCGCGTAGGTGTACATGGGGTAGATGCACCAGGTGTCGCCCGTGTTGTGGTGCGTGGCGCGGCGGATGCGGTAGATGGCCGGGTCGCGCATGTTGATGTTGGGGCTGGCCATGTCGATCTTGGCGCGCAGCACCATCGATCCGTCTTCGTGCTGGCCGTCCTTCATCTCGCGGAAGATGCGCAGGTTCTCTGCCGGGGTGCGGCTGCGGAAGGGGCTGTCCACGCCGGGCTTGCTGAAGTCGCCCCGGTTTACGCGCATTTGTTCGGCGGTCTGTTCGTCCACGTAGGCGTGGCCAGCTTCGATCAGGTATTCGGCCGCGCGGTACATGAAGCCGAAGTAGTCGCTGGCCTGGTAGGGGGCAGCGCTGCCGGGGGTCTGGCCGATCTGTGTCCAGTCAAAACCGAGCCACTTCACGGCGTCGATGATGCTGTTGACGTATTCGGTGTCTTCTTTTTCGGGGTTGGTGTCGTCAAAGCGCAGGTGGCACACGCCGCCGTAGTCGCGCGCCAGGCCAAAGTTGATGCAGATGCTCTTGGCGTGGCCCACGTGCAGGTAGCCGTTGGGTTCGGGCGGGAAGCGGGTGCGGATCTTGGCGGGGTCGGGCTGGCCGGCCGTGTGGTGGGCGGCGTCGCCGGGGGTGCCAGCCCAGCGGCGGGTGGCGTAGGTGCCTTTGTCCAGGTCGTGTTCGATGATCTGGCGCAAAAAATTGCTGGGCTTGACGGTTTCAGGGGCCGCAGAAGTGGCAGTGGCGGCGGTATTGGCGGGGGAGGGGGTGCTCATCCAGCCATTTTAGGCGGCGGTTTCGTGACGGTTTACGCATTAAAACCAGCGCGTGTACGTTCAGACACAACGTAAAGACGATTTTGTGCCATCCTTTTAGGCACTTGGTGCGTTGTGTACCGGTGAGGCGTGTCCTTTTGGCTGGCCGCCCTCATTCACTAGGAGATTTCCATGACGAAAACCCGTTCTGTTTCTACTGCGGCCGCTGTGGCGGGTGTAGCGCTGGCCCTGTTGGCCGGTGCTGGCTCCGCCCAGGCCCGCGATGTCAATTGGTCCGTGGGCATTGGCGTGCCCGGCGTGGTGGTGGGGGCCAGCAATGGCTACTACGCCCCCGCCCCGGTGTATGTGGCACCGCCCCCACCGGTGTACTACGCTCCCCCTCCACGCCCTGTGTACTACAACGCTCCCCCGGTGTACTACACGCCACCCCCAGCGGTGTATTACGGCGGTTATGGTTACGGCCACCGCCACCACGGGCACGGCCACGGTCGCCACTGGGACCGTTGATCAGCCCCCAGCGGCTGGTTTGTCACCAACCTCTTGGGCGCGAGTCGCTCACAGGCAGCGTTGCACAGGCTGCCTTTTACAGCGGTCCTTCGGGGCCGCTTTTTTATTGGGGCGGCCCCTGCGCTGGGGGGCGCCGCATAATCCCGCACTCTGGCCTGCCAGCGTGGCAGGCGCATTGCCCCGGAGACTTGTCTGTGACCGCCAATAAAACCGTTTTTGTCCTCAATGGCCCCAACCTGAACCTGCTGGGCACGCGCGAGCCTGCCGTCTACGGCGCGGCCACCCTGGCCGATGTGGAAAAGCTCTGTACTGACGCCTGCCACCGCCACGGTTTTGCGCTGCGTTTTCACCAAAGCAACCACGAAGGGGCCTTGGTGGACTGGATTCACGAGGCGGGCCGCCTGCACGCAGCGGGCGAGCTGGCGGGCGTGGTCATCAACGCCGGGGCCTACACCCACACCAGCATTGCCCTGCACGACGCCATCAAGGGCACGGGCATCACCCTGATCGAGCTGCACATCAGCAATGTGCACGCGCGCGAGGCCTACCGCCACCATTCGTACATGGCCGCCGCCGCCAAGGCGGTGATGTGTGGCTTCGGCGTGCTGGGCTATGGCCTGGCGATTGACGGGCTGGCGCAGTTGCTGGCCCAGCAGCCAGCGGCCTGATGGCTGGGCGCGGGGGATTCCACGGCCATGGCCCCGCTGCCCCTGCAGGTCTCTGAGGACGAGGTTGAAATCACCGCTATGCGCGCGCAGGGCGCGGGCGGGCAAAACGTCAACAAGGTGTCCAGTGCCGTCCACCTGCGGTTTGACGTGGTGGCGTCGTCGCTGCCCGAGGGCGTGAAGGAGCGCCTGCTGGCCCTGCGCGACACCCGCATCACCCAAGACGGTGTGCTGGTCATCAAGGCCCAGCAGTACCGCAGCCAGGAGCAAAACCGTGCCGATGCCCTGGAGCGGCTCAATGCGCTGGTCAACAGCGTGGCCGTGCCGCCCCGCGTGCGCCGGGCCACCAAGCCCACCTATGGGTCGAAACAGCGGCGCTTGCAAAGCAAAACGCAGCGGGGCGAGACCAAGGCGCTGCGGGGCAGGGTGCGCGACGGCTCCTGACCCGCGGGCCAGAGCAGGCCTGCGTAGGGGCTGGTGGGCGTTGCGCGCTGTGCACCAGGGCGCTGTCAATGTTTGATTGGCATCATCCGTAGAACAATCTGTCTGCCTTGCAGGGCTTGGTGTCACGGGCTATCAGTCCTACATTCATGGTGTCCTTTGTTGGAGTTGTCATGTCTGCCTCTGCCCAAGTCCCCGTTCCTGTTTCTGCCGCAGTCCCCGCGCTGTTTGTGTCGCATGGTGCGCCCTTGTTTGCGCTGGATGCGGGCACCACCGGCCCGGCGCTCACGCAATGGGGCCAGAGCCTGAAGTCGCAGTACCCCGGCCTGCGTGGCGTGGTGGTCATGTCGCCACACTGGATGGCGCGCTCGGCGCAGGTGATGACCGGGCCGCAGCCTGCCACCTGGCACGACTTTGGCGGATTCCCTCCCGCGCTGTACCAGCTGCAGTACCCCGCTCCGGGCTCACCCTCGTTGGCGCAAGAAGTTCTGGGCCTGTTGCAGGCCGCTGGCGTGGCGGCCCAGGGCGATGCCGCGCGTCCCTTTGACCACGGCGCCTGGGTGCCGCTGATGCACTTGTTCCCGCAGGCCGACGTGCCTGTGGTGCAGGTGGCGCTGCCCGTGGGCGCAGGCCCGGCCGAGGTGTATGCACTGGGAGCCGCCTTGCGCAGCCTGCGCAGCCAGGGCGTGCTGGTGGTGGGGTCGGGCAGCATGACGCACAACCTGGCCGAGTTTTTTGGCGGCGAGCGCGCGCCCGCGCCCTATGTGCTGGAGTTCAGCCGCTGGATCGAGGACGCCCTGGCCCGTGGGGACATGGCAGCACTGCTCAACTACCGCAGCCAGGCGCCTCAAGCCCACCGTGCGCATCCGACCGAAGACCACTTTTTGCCGATCTTCTTTGCACTGGGTGCAGCAGGCGACGACCTGCACGCAAACTACTTGAGCCGCGAGGTGATGTACAGCATGCTGTCGATGGACGCTTTTGCCCTGGAGCCGGCGCACTGACACGGAACTCCTTGCATTCCACCCGTTTTTGGCCCTAAACCATTCGAGGCACACATATATGTTTACCTTGCCGCTCACATTTTTGCAGCGTCCCGCTGCCGCCACCGCACCCCGGCCCTGGCTGCTGGTGCTGATGCATGGCGTGGGCAGCAACGAGCAGGACCTGTTCAGCCTGGCCCCGCAGATCCCGGACCGGTTTCATGTGCTGAGCCTGCGGGCGCCGTTTCGCATGGGGCCGGGCTCACACGCGTGGTTTGATTTCTCCATCGAGCCCAGCGGCGAGCGCACCATCAACGAAGAGCAGGAGGCGCAAAGCCGCGCCCTGGTGGCCCAGGCGGTCGAGTCTGCCGCCGAGCAGCTGGGCATTCCGCCCGAGCGGGTGGTGGTGGGCGGCTTCAGCCAGGGCGGCATCATGGCGCTGTCGCTGTTGCTCACCCGGCCCGCGTTGATGCATGCGGGCCTGGTGTGGCACAGCCGCCTGCTGCCGCAGGTGGTGCCGCTCACCGCACCTGCCGATGCGCTGCGCGGCAAGCAACTGTGGCTGAGCCACGGTACCCACGACAACGTGATCCCGCTGGCCAACGCCCAGGCCATCGCCCACCACATGGCGCCACTGCCGGTGACGGTGACGTACCGCGAGTTCCCCAGCGCACACGAGATTCGCCCCTCCGAGCTGGCCGCCACCGTGGCCTGGCTGGAGTCGCTGTCCACCACACCGACGGCGTTTTAAGCAGGGCATTCTTCCGGGCCGGCCCCGGGGCGGGCTACATCGCGTTACCGGGGTCTGGGTGGGCGGTTGTCCAATCGTGCACGCCCCATGTGGGACTGAGAGGGAACGACTGACGCCATGGAGGCTCGGACAAGGGTTGTTCCCGTGTTGAAGGAGAGCCCATGCCCGATCAAGACACCGCAGAATTCCGCCCCGCGCCAGAGCGCACCTCCGCCGCACTCTGGGTCTTGCTGGCCGCGCTGGTGTGCGCCGTGGCGGCTGGCGCGGCATGGTGGTTCTGGCTGCGGCCGGTAGAGCTCGCATTGGCGCCACCCCCTGTGGTGGCCGCTCCACCAGCTCCGGCAGCGCCCACGCCCGCTCCCGAGGCGTCGGGGCCGCAGAACCCGGTGGATGCGCTGGCACCGCCCGACGCTGCCTTGCCTGCGCTGGCCGAGTCCGACGCCAGGGTTACAGAGCTGTTGGCCGAGCTGCTGGGCCGCGACAAGCTGGCGATGTTTCTGCAGACCGACGGTTTTGTTCGTCGTGTGGTGGCCACGGTGGACAACCTCGGCCGCGCCCACGCGCCATCGCGCATGTGGCCGGTGCAACCTACGCTGCAGCGGTTTGTGGTGGATGGCACTGGCGACGCGCCCACCACCGTCGCGGCGGCCAATGCCGCGCGCTACAGCGCCTTCTTGGCGTTTGCTGAAGCGGTACCGATGGAGGCCGCCGTGGCGCTGTACGCGCGGCTGTACCCGCTGTTTCAGCAAGCGTATGAAGAGCTGGGCTACCCCCGGCGCTACTTCAACGACCGCCTGGTGGCGGTGCTGGACCAACTGCTGCAGGCGCCCGAGCCCGCGGGCCCGCTGCAGGTCAAGCTCACGCCCGTGAACACCGAAGTGCCCAACCTGCGGCCCTGGGTGCGCTACGAGTTTGTGGACCCCGCGCTGGAGGCGCTGCCCAGCGGCCAGAAGATCCTGCTGCGCATGGGCCCTGCCAACGAGGCACGTGCCAAGGCGCTGATCCGCGAGCTGCGCAAGCGCGTGGCGACGAGCGGCGTGGCGCGCAAGTAAGGCCCTCTAGCCTGTCATGGGGTGGGAAGTGGCAGAGCCGTCTTGTAGCGCACCTGCTTGAGTGCAAAGCTCGACCGGATCTTCTCGACGCCCGGAATGGGCGACAGCTGCTCCAGAATGAAACGCTCCAACGCCCCAATGTCGGCAAGCGCTACGCGGATCAGGTAGTCGCTGTCGCCGCTCATCAGGTAGCACTCCATCACCTCATCGTGCTCGGCAATGCGGCGTTCAAAGTCGGCCAGGGCTTCCTTGCTTTGCGCCTTGAGGCTGATGCTGATGAACACATTCAGGCCCAGCCCCAGCGCCGCCGCATTGGCCAGTGCCACATAGCGACTAATGACGCCTGCCGCCTCCAGTGCCTTTACCCGCGCCAGGCAGGGCGAGGGCGACAGGTGCACGCGCCGTGCCAGTTCCACGTTGGACAAAGATCCATCGGCCTGCAGCTCGGCCAGAATGCGCAAATCGAGGGTATCCAGTTTCATATGCCGCAGTTTATGGCTTTGGCGGCATAAAGTGCTATGGGCACGCGTCGCGAAAGGCAAAACGGCAACTCATTTGGAGTCAGCCTCGCTACAGTGGCATCCATGAACGCCCTCACACCCCACGCCCTGCTGCAACAAGCCACCGGCGCCCCCCTGGACGCCGACCCCGAAGAAACCGCCGAGTGGCGTGATGCCTTCCTGGCACTCGTCGCCACCGAAGGCCCCGAGCGAGCGCGGCACATGCTGCAGGAGCTGGTGCGGGTGGCGCGCGCGCAGCGCATTGGCTGGCAGCCCGACCTGAACACGCCGTATGTGAACACCGTGGCGGTGCAGGACCAGCCCGTGTTCCCGGGTGACCTGGCCATCGAGGAGCGTGTGGCTTCCATCGTGCGCTGGAACGCGCTGGCCATGGTGGTGCGCGCGAACCAGGCGTATGGCGAGCTGGGTGGGCACATTGCCAGCTACGCCAGTGCTGCGGATCTTTTCGAAAGCGGGTTCAACCATTTCTTTCGTGCCCGTGAAGGCCTGGGCGAAGGGCAGCACCGGGGCGATCTGGTGTTCTTCCAGCCGCACAGCGCGCCCGGCGTGTATGCCCGCGCCTTCCTGGAAGGGCGCCTGTCCGAGCAGGACCTGATGCACTACCGCCAGGAACTGACGGCGCCGGGTGCAGGCGCGCAGGGCCTGTCGAGCTACCCGCACCCCTGGCTGATGCCGGACTTCTGGCAGTTCCCCACCGGCTCGATGGGCATCGGCCCTATCAGCAGCATCTACCACGCGCGCTTCATGCGCTACCTCACGCACCGCAACCTGCTCAACTGCGCGGGGCGCAAGGTGTGGGGCGTGTTTGGTGACGGCGAGATGGACGAGCCCGAATCCATGAGCGCCCTGACCCTGGCCGCGCGCGAGGGCCTCGACAACCTGGTCTGGGTGGTCAACTGCAACCTGCAGCGGCTGGACGGCCCCGTGCGCGGCAACGGCCGCATCATCGACGAGCTGGAGCGCCTGTTCGCCGGCGCGGGCTGGAACGTGGTGAAGCTCGTGTGGGGCAGCGACTGGGACGGCCTGTTCGCCCGCGACCTGACCGGTGCGCTGGTGCGCACGCTCGAAGGCACGGTGGACGGCCAGATGCAAACCTTCGCGGCCAAGGACGGTCGTTTCAACCGCGACAACTTCTTCGGTCAGAACCCTGAGCTGGCGGCCCTGGCCCAGGGCATGACGGATGAGCAGATCGACCGCTTGAAGCGCGGCGGGCACGACCTGGTGAAGATCCACGCCGCCTACGCCGCCGCCGCTGCGCACAAGGGGCAGCCCACCGTGATCCTGGCCCACACCAAGAAGGGCTACGGCATGGGCACTGCCGGCCAGGGCAAGATGACCACGCACAGCCAGAAGAAGCTGGACGAGACCGACCTCATCGAGTTTCGCAATCGCTTCAACCTGCCGCTCAGCGACGAGCAGGCCACCAGCCTGGCCTTCTTCAAGCCCGCCGAAGACAGCTCGGAGATGCGCTACCTGCGCAGCCACCGCGACGCACTGGGCGGCTACTTGCCGCGCCGCGAGACGGCGTGCGACGCGCTGCCCGTCCCATCCATCGATAGCTACGCGCAGTTTGCGCTGCAGGCCGATGGCAAGGAGATGAGCACCACCATGGCCTTCGTGCGCATGCTGGGCACGTTGCTCAAGGACGCCACGCTGGGCCCGCGCATCGTGCCCATCGTGGCCGACGAGGCGCGCACCTTCGGCATGGCCAACCTGTTCAAGCAGGTAGGCATCTACAGCAGCGTGGGCCAGCGCTACGCGCCCGAGGACATCGGCTCGGTACTGAGCTACCGCGAGGCGCTGGACGGCCAGATCCTGGAAGAGGGCATCAGCGAGGCCGGCGCCATCGCCAGCTGGACGGCCGCTGCAACGAGCTACAGCGTGCACGGCCTGGCCATGCTGCCGTTTTATATCTACTACTCGATGTTCGGCTTCCAGCGCGTGGGCGACGCCATCTGGGCGGCGGCGGACCAGCGTGCGCGGGGCTTCCTCTTGGGCGCGACCTCGGGCCGCACCACACTGGGCGGCGAGGGCCTGCAGCACCAGGACGGCAGCAGCCACCTGGTGGCCGCCACCATTCCCAACTGCAAGGCCTACGACCCGGCCTACGCGGGAGAAATGGCCGTCATCATCGACGCCGGCATGCGCGAGATGGTGACCGAGCAGTGCGACGTCTTCTACTACGTCACGCTGATGAACGAGAACTACGCCCAGCCCGACCTGCCCGCCGGTGCGGCAGAAGGTGTGCTGCGTGGATGCTATGTTTTCAGGAGCTATCCAGGCAATATGCACCAGCGCGACAGCGCGATTTCGTCCAAAAGCGTCACCCTGATGGGCTCTGGCGCCATCCTGACCGAGGTGGTCAAGGCCGCAGAACAACTTGCGAGTGAGGGCGTGGATGTGACCGTGCTCAGCGTCACCAGCTGGAGCGAACTGGCCCGCGACGGCGTGGCCTGCGAGCAGCGCTGGCTGGCGGGCGATGCCCAGCCTGCACCCGCATGGCTGACGCAGCAACTGGCCACGACCCGCGGACCAGTGATCGCCGCCAGCGACTATGTGCGCGCCGTGCCCGAGACGGTGCGCGCCTTCATCCCCGAGGGCCGCAAGTATGTGACCCTGGGCACGGATGGGTTTGGACGCAGCGACACGCGGGCAGCGCTCCGGCAATTCTTTGGGGTGGATGCAGCCAGCGTGGCCCAGGCAGCGCGGCGAGCGCTGGCCGCTGGCTGATGGGTGCGGGGGGCGAGCGCAGGCGCCTGCCGTCGTTTTACAGTGCCTCCGCTCTGTCGCCTGATGACAGCGGGGGTGGGGTGAACGCCATTGCCCAATTTCGCGCAGGCTTCCTACAATGGTTTAGCAACCGTGAGAGGGCGCCATGGCACATGTCATCTGGGACCATAACCCGCCGACCACCTGGATAGCCAACGTGGACGGGCAAGCACTTTGCTCCATCAAGCGCAAAGACATTGGCGGATGGACCGCCGCCTGGGCAGACGACCGCCTGTGGCCGCCGCCCGCCCATTTGCCCAAGGCCATGCCGCAACCCACCCAGTTTTTCAGCAGTCTGGAAGAAGCCAAGCAGGCGGTGGAAAACGCGCTGGGCGCTTGAGGCGGGGCCCTGGAGCACTGCCGCAGTCTGAGTGACTGCGCTTGCGTGTACCGGCGGCGGCAAGCGCAGGGCTTCCAGCCAGTCTACGAGGGGCGTGGGCCCCTACGCATGCGGCCAACCTCAGCCCGCAGGGCGCTGGAAGAATGCATCCAGCACCGGCATCAACCCCGGAAACTCCAGAGCAAACCGTTCGCGGTTTACAAAATACGCCTCGCAGGCCACGGCAAAGAATTCGGACTGCGAGGTCGCCCCGTACGCGTCCAGCCAGGGCCGTTCGGCGCCAAAGCGCTCGGCCATGATCACGCGTTCGCGAAACTGTTCGTAGGCGGGCTCCCAGGCTGCCCACCATGCCTCATACGCCGCACGGCCGGTGCGTGTGCCTATGAAGCCTGCGGGCAGGGGCGGGCAGCCGTTGGGTTGGCCGTTTTTCATGTCGAGCTTGTGGACGAACTCGTGCACCACCACGTTGTGACCGCGCGCTGTGTTCTCGGCAGCGTTGTTCACATGCTGCCAGCTGAGCATGATGGGGCCGCGCTCCATGGCCTCGCCCAGCAGCACTTGGGTGTGCTCGTGCACCACGCCCGCTTCGTCCATCGTCTGGCGGCGGGCCACGGCCTCGCCAGGGTGCAGCACGATGCCCACAAAATCGTCGTACCAGTCGAGTGCCTTGGCGGGGTCGCCCCAGTGCAGCAGGGGCAAGCAGGCCTGCGCGGCAATGTCGATGGCCATGGCGTCGGTCACCACGAGGCCGTGGGCACCGTGGAATTCCTTGTGATGCAAAAAGAGCGCGCTCAGCACACGCAGTTTGGCCTGGTCGTGCAGCGACAGTGCGGCCAGAAATGGGTAGCGCTGCACGGTCTGCAGCCACAGCGTGGCAGAGATGTCCGGTACCGGGGCCACGGTGGCGCGCACGCGGCGCCAGAGGCGGTTGAGCAAGGGGGGCATGGCGATCGGGCTGCGGGAGGTGGGCCCGCTCAGTTCATGACCGCTGTTACTTGGGGGCCAGGGGCAGCCGTTCCAAGCCCGCGCTGGACAAACGCAGTGTTTCCAGCCGGGGGGACAATGCTGCGGCATCCCAGTCGCTCAGCACCACGCGTTGCAGACCCGGAGCCAGCACATGGTCGGCGGGCCGGTGGGTGTGGCCGTGGATGAGGGTGTGGGCGCCTGCGGCCTGCAGCCAGGCGATGGCGGCGGGGCTGTCCACATCGGCGTACGTGGCCCCCGACTGCTTGCGCGCCTCGCTCTCCTGGCGGATGCCGCGCGCCTGCACGCGGCGCGTGGCCAAAGGCTGGGTCAGAAATTGCTGCTGCCAGGCGGCGCTGCGGGCCTGCAGGCGAAAACGCTGGTAGTCCACATCGTCCAGGCACAGCAGGTCGCCGTGGCTCAGGACATACCGCTGGCCGCCAAAGACCAGGACTGTGGGGTCTGCCAGGCCGGTGATGCCGCACCCAGCCAGGAAGGCAGGGCCCGCCAGGAAGTCGCGGTTGCCATGCATGAAGTACACCGGCAGGCGCTGAGCGGCGGCCCGAAGGAGGGCGCAGCCCCGGGCTTCGAAGCTGCTGGGCTCGCTCATGGCATCGTCGCCCACCCACACTTCGAACAGGTCGCCCAGAATAAAGAGGGCGTCTGCCGTGGTGCCTTCCAGATACTGCTGGAATGCGGCCACCGTGGCGGGCTCGCTGGCCTGCAGGTGCAGGTCTGAAATGAAATCGACCGTGCGCCAATGCGAGGGAGCGACAAGCTCCTCGAACCGGGGCACGGTCGTGGTCACGGGGGGGGCTGGGTGGTTCATCCCTTGCGCTGCGGCCTGCAATGGGCGGCCGACATGGGCGTGGCCTCCGCGGGGCGCGCAGCGCCACAGGGGAATGCCATGCTTAGAGAGCGACGGCCTTCTCGATGATCACGTCTTCCTTCGGCACGTCGTCATGGAAGCCCTTGCGGCCCGTCTTCACGGCCTTGATCTTGTCCACCACGTCGGTGCCCGACACGACCTTGCCGAACACGGCATAGCCCCAGCCCTGGGCCGAAGGTGCGGTGTGGTTCAGGAAGCCGTTGTCGGCCACGTTGATGAAGAACTGGGCGGTGGCCGAGTGTGGGTCGCTGGTGCGTGCCATGGCCACGGTGTAGTTGGCGTTCTTCAGGCCGTTGTTGGCTTCGTTTTCGATGGGCGCGTCGGTGCCCTTCTGGGTCATGCCGGGCTCAAAGCCGCCGCCTTGCACCATGAAGCCGGGGATCACGCGGTGGAAGATGGTGTTGTTGTAGTGGCCCTTGTTCACGTAGGCCAGGAAGTTCTCGACCGACTTGGGTGCCTTGGCGGCGTCGAGTTCGAGGGTGATGACGCCGTAGCCGGCGATGTGCAGTTCGACTTGGGGATTGCTCATGGCTTTGCTTCTTTCAAAAAAATGGGCGCGTCACTTCACCACGGTGGCGGAGTTGATGGTGATGGGGGTGGTGGGCACGTTCTGGTGGCCGCCCTTGTTGCCGGTGGCCACGGCCTTGATCTTGTCCACCACGGCGGTGCCTTCGACCACCTTGCCGAACACGGCGTAGCCGTGACCATCGGGGTTGGGAGCGTTGAGCATGCCGTTGTCCTTCACGTTGATGAAGAACTGCGCAGTGGCCGAGTTGGGATCGCCGGTGCGCGCCATGGCGATGGTGTACGTGTCGTTCTTGAGGCCGTTTTTGGCTTCAAGCGGGATGGGGGCCTTGGTGGGCTTTTGCTGCATGTCAGCCGTGAAGCCGCCGCCCTGGATCATGAAGCCGTCGATCACGCGGTGGAAGATCGTGCCGTCGTAGTGCTTGCTGTTCACGTAGGCCAGGAAGTTCTCGACCGTCTTGGGGGCCTTGGCGGCGTCGAGCTGCACGACGATGTCGCCCATCGACGTGGCCAGCTTGACCTTGGGGGCATCTTGTGCTTGTACGGGTGCTACTGTAAACATAGCAGCCAGGGCAATGCTTGCTAGCGCTACCGTCGAATTTCTTCTGGAAATCATCCAATCACTCCTTCGAAAAAGATCTGCCATTGTTGGCCGCGGCGCGTCCAGTACTGGCGCTTGACCGGGCCTGTGCGGGCGCCTTCGGCGACTTCGCCGAACGTTACCACCATGGTGTCGGCCGAGTCTGTCCACCGCAGGTAAGACTTGTCCTTGAGCTGGAGTTCCCGGCCCTTGAGGGCGCGGGCCTCGGCCTGCAGCACCTGGGTCCATTCCTCCAGCGGCTTCTTGCGGTAGCTCTGGAAGTCGGGCGCATAAAAGCCCAGCAGGCGCTTCATGTCGCCCTCGGTCTTGGCGGTGCGCCAGGCGTTGAGCACCGCTTCAAACGATTTGCGGTCGGCCGCCACGCTGTGGGGCTGCACCCATTGCAGCTGGCGTGCAATGACCACGGGGGTGGAGCGGGGCTCCACCGTGCGCAGGATGCGTTCGAGGTCGGGGTTGGCCAGCACGAGGCAACCGTCGGTCGCCAGTGGCGCGCGCGAGAATTGGTCGGGCGGCGTGCCATGCAGCCAGATGCCGCTGCCCGTCTTGCCCCGGCTCTGGTCCAGGGGGTTGGGATAGTTGATGGGCAGGGCGCCCGCGCCGTAGAAGTCCTTGAGCTTGGCCGGGTCCAAGCGGCTGGTGATGAAGTACACCCCCAGCGGTGTGCGCTGGTCACCCTCCACCTCTTTTTCGATGCCGAGCTTGCCCACGGAGGCATAGTAGTCGGCCACCAGCCGCAGGCCCTGGGCGGTGTTTTCAAAGAGGTACAGGCGAGAGCGCGAGGTGTCTACCGCAATCGCGTGGCGCGAGCGAGGGGACAGCTCCAGGAACTGTGCGGGGATGGCATTGACCGGGGGGCGGCTGCGTTGTGCATCCACACGCTGGCGCGATTCGGTGCGCAGTTCGGCCAGTGCTGCAGCGGCCTGGATGCTGCGGGCCGAGTCCGGCTCAGGGGCCACATCGCCCATATGCCGCAGTGGGCGGGTTCGCGACATGAGCAGGTCACCGACCGCCAGTTGCGCCAGCTGGAAATTGGGGTAGTCGCGCGCCAGGCTTTCGGCCTGGGCCAGCGCCTCGCGACCCCGGCCTTCTGCCACCAGCTTGTAGACCGCCATGAGGCGCGTCTCCGCTTGGCCGTCGCGCAGCTCGGCAGGTGTGGGCGCCACCGGGGGTGTGGTGGATGCCGCATGCGCAGCAGCCGCCCGGCGGGCCTTGGCACCCTGCGGCAGGGCTGGCGTGGCCAACGAGAGGCCCAGCAGCAACAGCACCGCCGATGCTGCCCTGCGGCCTGCGTTGGTCAGGGGCACAAACATGCAAACCATCTATCAGCTGACTGTCAGGGCAAAAAAAAAGCCCGCGCGGAAGGCGCAGGCGCCGCATCGGGGGCCATGGTCAACCGCCTGTGGATTCGCGAACGATGGTCCAGCGGCCGTTGTTATTGACGAGGTCCAACGTCTTGCGGCTGCTCACGTTGAGCGAGTCGGCACTGTATGCCTGGCGAAACCGGGCCGTGGCCTTGTCACCTTGTACGGACACGGTGATGTCAGAAAGCTTCACGCTGATCTTGGATTTGCCGACGATGCGCGCCTCGCGTTCCTTCTCCCAGGCAGCGCGGCCTTGGCGACCAGGTGGATCGAACGACTTGTCGTACGCGCCCAGGTACCCCTTCATGTCCTTGGACGACCAGGCCGCAGCCCAGGCCTGTACGGCGGAGGTAACGGCCTGGGTGGACGCGTCGCTGGCAGCTGCAGGAGCTGGGGCAGGTGCCGGTGCAGCGGGAGCAGGGCTGACAGTTGGAGCTGGGGCGGCGGCAGGCGCTGGCGCCGGGGCTGCAGCTGCTGGCGCAGCGGCGGGCGCTGGAGCGGGTGCAGGGCGCTGGGTTACCACCACGGCAGGCGCGGGCGCTGCGGCGGCAGGGCGACCGGTTTTGCTGCCGGGTTCGTTGGAGAACAATTCGCGGATCAGCGCCAGCTTGGGCTTGACGGAGTTGGCGTTGTTGGCATCCAGTTGCAGCGCCTTGTTGTAAGCCTGGCTGGCCAGCTTGGCGTAGATGTCGCCCAGGTTTTCCTGTGCTGTGGCATAGCTGGGGTTGGTGCGGATCGCCATTTCCAGCGCCGTGCGGGCCTTGTCCAGCTGGTTCTGGTTGGCGTACAGCACAGCCAGGTTGTTGTAGGGCTCGGGCAGCTCTGGGTACTCTTCGGTGAGCTTGGTGAAGGTGGCGATGGCGTCGGCCTGCTTGCCCGAGTCGGTCTGGGCCACGCCACGCAAGAAGCGCAGCTGCGGGTCACGTGGGTTGGCGGCCAGGCGCTGATCGGCCTTGGCCAGCGCCTCGGACGCCTTGCCAGCCTTGAGCAACTGGGTGATGTCGGCATAGTCGTCCGCGTGGACCACGCCCGTGCCCATCAGGGCGGTCAGTGCCAGAAGGCGCAGTAGGCGTGGGAGTGTGCGTCGGACTTGCTTCATGGGGGTACAAAGGAGTTGGGCGGCAGCCAGCCCGGGCGGGGGCTTATACTGCGGCGGATTGTAGCTGAGGGGGTTGTCATGACGGTACGCTGTTGCCGCTGGTGATTTTGCTGGACGCCCCTTGCCGGGCCACCCCCTGTCAAGGGCCGAGTTCCGCTGCTGCCGGGTGAGTTTCTTTGCCTCGCCCACCCCATCAAGTCCCCGTTACTGAAATCCCATGAGTTTGCGCATCTACAACACGCTGTCGCGTGCATTGGAAGACTTTTCCCCGCTCGAACCTGGCCATGTGCGCATGTATGTGTGCGGCATGACCATTTATGACCTGTGCCATATCGGCCACGCCCGGATGATGATGGCGTTCGACGTGGTGCAGCGCTGGCTCAAGGCCAGCGGCCTGCGTGTGACCTACGTGCGCAACATCACCGACATCGACGACAAGATCATCAAGCGTGCGCTGGAGCGTGGCATCACCATCCGCCAGCTCACTGACGAGATGATTGCCGCCATGCACCAGGACATCGGCCTGCTGGGCATCGAGCCGCCGTCGGTCGAGCCCCGCGCTACCGAATATGTGCCCCAGATGCTCTCGCTCATCGGCCAGCTGGAAGGCAAGGGCCTGGCCTACCGGGCGAGCAACGGCGATGTGAACTACTCCGTGCGCAAGTTCGATGGCTACGGCAAGCTCTCGGGCAAGTCGCTCGACGAGCTGCGCGCCGGCGAGCGGGTGGCTGTGCTGGACGGCAAGGAAGACCCGCTCGACTTCGTGCTGTGGAAAGCCTCCAAGCCCGAGGAACCCCCCGAGGCCAAATGGGACAGCAGCTTTGGCTCGGGCCGACCCGGCTGGCATATCGAGTGCTCGGCCATGTGCGGCGCCACGCTGGGTGAAACCTTCGACATCCACGGCGGCGGCGCGGACCTGCAGTTCCCCCACCACGAGAACGAAATCGCCCAGAGTGAAGGTGCCACGGGCAAACCGCTGGCCAAGTTCTGGGTGCACAACGGCTTTGTGCGCGTGGACAACGAGAAGATGTCCAAGAGCCTGGGCAACTTCTTCACCATCCGCGACGTGCTCAAGACGTATGACGCAGAAACCGTGCGCTTTTTCATCGTCCGCGCCCACTATCGCAGCGCGCTGAACTACAGCGATGCGCATCTGGATGACGCGCGCCAGGCGCTCAAGCGGCTGTACACCGCGCTGAGCTTGGTAACTCCCTCACAAGCGACTTCTATCGACTGGTCCAACCCTTACGCGGCCCGCTTCAAGGCCGCAATGGACGAGGACTTTGGCACTCCCGAGGCCGTGGCCGTGCTGTTTGACCTGGCAAGCGAGGTCAACAAGACCCGCTCCGTCGAGCTGGCGGGGTTGCTCCAGGCGCTGGGTGGCTGCCTGGGGATCTTGCAGGGTGACCCCAAGGCTTTTCTTCAGTCCGGGGCCGCCGGTGTGGATGAGTCTGAGATTCAGGCACAGATTGCTGCCCGGGCCGCAGCCAAGGCGGCCAAGAACTTTGCCGAGGCCGACCGCATCCGCAACCACTTGCTGGCCCAGGGCATCGTGCTCAAGGACTCTGCCGCCGGCACCACATGGGAAGCTGCCCAATGAGCATTGTTTTGATGCTAAATATGCCAGTAGTGCAGGTGGAATAAGCGGTGGCAGCTTCTAAAAAGATAGCGGGTGACGCTGTGGCACCGTCGCTGGTGCTGGCCACGCCCGACTACTGGGCCGAGGCCTGCAAGCACCTGGTGAAAAAAGACCGGGTGATGAAGCGCCTGATACCGCAGTTTGGCGACGCCGCGCTGCAAACCAAGGGCGACCCCTTCATCACACTGGCGCGTTCCATCGTGGGACAGCAGGTGTCAGTCGCGTCAGCACAGGCCGTATGGGAGCGTTTTGTGGCGCTGCTGCCGCGCGGCATGAAGCCCGCCAGCGTGCTCAAGCTCAAGATCGACGACATGCGGGCCGCAGGCCTGTCTGCCCGCAAGGTGGACTACCTGGTGGACCTGGCCATGCACTTTGAAGGCGGCAAGCTGCACGTCAAGGACTGGGCCGCCATGGACGATGAAGCCATCATTGCCGAGCTGGTGGCCATCCGTGGCATCGGCCGATGGACGGCCGAGATGTTTTTGATCTTCTATTTGATGCGGCCCAATGTTTTGCCCCTCGATGACGTGGGGTTGATCAGCGGGATCAGCCAGAATTACTTCTCTGGCGACCCGGTGAGCCGCAGCGACGCCCGTGAGGTGGCCGAGGCCTGGAAGCCCTGGTGCAGCGTCGCGACTTGGTATATTTGGCGGTCTCTGGACCCCCTGCCTGTAACCTATTGACACCACTGCAGGCACGCCGGTTACAGTGCGTGCCATTCGTGGCAACCCCGCCGGGTGCGATCCCCAAGGAGAAAAACGTTGGCGAAAAAGACCTTTCTGGATTTCGAGCAGCCCATCGCCGAGCTGGAGTCCAAAATTGAAGAACTGCGCTACGTGCAGACCGAGAGTGCCGTCGATATCTCGGAAGAGATCGACCAGCTGAGCAAGAAGAGCCAGCAGCTCACCAAAGACATTTACAGCGAACTGTCGCCCTGGCAGATCACCAAGATCGCCCGCCACCCTGAGCGTCCCTACACGCTCGACTACGTGCGCGACATCTTCACCGACTTCGTCGAGCTGCACGGCGACCGCCACTACGCGGACGACTTGTCCATCGTGGGCGGCCTCGCGCGCTTCAACGGCCACGCCTGCATGGTGCTGGGCCATCAGAAGGGACGCGACACGAAGGAGCGCGCCATGCGCAACTTTGGCATGAGCAAGCCCGAAGGCTATCGCAAGGCCCTGCGCCTGATGAAGACGGCCGAGAAATTCAAGCTGCCCGTGTTCACCTTTGTGGACACGCCCGGCGCCTACCCGGGCATTGACGCCGAAGAGCGCGGCCAGTCCGAGGCCATTGGCCGCAACATCTTCGAGATGGCGCAGCTCGAAGTACCCATCATCACCACCATCATTGGCGAAGGCGGCTCCGGCGGCGCCTTGGCCATCAGCGTGGCCGATCAGGTTGTGATGCTGCAATACGCCATCTACTCGGTCATCAGCCCCGAAGGCTGCGCCTCCATCCTCTGGAAGACCAGCGACAAGGCGCAAGAGGCAGCTGACGCCCTGGGCATCACCGCCCACCGCCTCAAGGCCCTGGGCCTGGTGGACAAGATCGTGAGCGAGCCCGTGGGCGGCGCCCATCGCGACCACAAGCAGATGGCCGCATTTTTGAAGCGCGCTTTGGGCGATGCCTTCCGCCAGGTGGCAGACCTCAAGACCAAAGACTTGCTGGACCGCCGCTACGAGCGTCTGCAGAGCTACGGCCGCTTCAGCGACACCAAGGCGGACGCCCGCTAAGCCCGCTGAGGGCAGGCTCTGGCCTGTCGTTGCTGGCACCGAATGCACCAGCTTGGTGCGGTTCCAACGGCCCTTCGGGGCCGTTGTTGTTTTTCTGGCCGACTCCTTGCAGGGGCGCACAAACCCGCACTGGCGCATGGACTGCTACCGGATGTAACATGCCTGCAGACCGCCTGCGCGGGCGGTTCAAGGAGGGCTTCATGTCGCTTCTGAAGACGCTCAAGGGCCAGATCCTGGTCCTCTCTGCCACCTGCATGGTGGCTGCCCTGATGGTGTTGACGTTGGTCAACTACCTGTCGGCGCGTGCGCAGGCGCAGGTTTCACTGGCCGAAGAGGGCATGGCGACCGCTAAGAGCCACGCAGAAACCATTGAGGAGTGGGCGCGGGCCAAGGCCACGATCATTGCGGCCTCCGTCGCCGCCTTTGAAGATCCCGAACCTGCCAAGTCACTGGCCATGCTGCGCGACGCGGGCAAGTTCAGTACGGCGTATTTTGGCTACGCGGACAAGAAGTACGTTTTTTCAGAGACTCGCAGCCTGCCCGCCGACTACGACCCCACCGCACGTCCCTGGTACAAGCAGGCCGCGCAAGCGGGCGGGTCTGTGGTCACGCCGCCCTACATCTCGGCGTCCGACCAGAAACTGGTGGTGACTTTTGCGACCCCGGTGGGCGCCGGCGCAGCGCTCAAAGGCGTGGCGGCTGGTGATGTCTACATGGAGTCAGTGGTTGCCAATGTGGCTTCCATCCAGCCCACGCCGCAGAGTTTCGGCTTTCTGGTGTCTGCCGACGGCAAGATCATCGCCCACCGCGACCAGGCGCTGACCCTCAAGCCCATTGCCGATTTGTCCAAGGACCTCGTGACCGACAAGCTGCTCGCAGCATCCAAGGACAAAAGCTTGCTGCAGGCGGACATCGCGTCGCGCAGCCGGTTACTCAGCGTGGTGCCGATCGCGGGCACCTCATGGATGCTGGTGGTGGCCCTGGATGAAAGCGAGGCCATGGCACCGATCCGGGCCATGCTGGCCACATCGCTGATCTCCAGCATTTTGGTGTTGGTGGTGGCCGTAGGGCTGCTGGGCGTGGTTCTGACGCGGCGCCTGCGCCAGCTCACGCTGGTGCGTGACGCGATGCATGAAATCGGCGCCGGTGATGGCGACCTGTCGCGCCGCATCGACGCCCACGGTGAGGACGAGCTGGCCCAGATCGCCGGTAGCTTCAACAGCTTTGCGGGCAAGCTCTCCGGTGTGCTCTCGCAGATCCGTGACGCCAGCAGCTCGGTACGCGTGGCCGCCGAAGAGATTGCCACCGGCAACCATGACCTGAGCGGGCGCACCGAACTCACGGCATCCAGCCTGCAGCAGACGTCAGCCTCCATGCAGCAGCTGACCGAGACCGTCCGGCACAACGCAGACTCGGCACGCCAAGCCAACCAGCTGGTGGCCCAGGCGTCCAGCGTGGCGCAACATGGTGGGCAGGTGGTGGGCAATGTGGTGACCACCATGGACCAGATCAATGCGGCCTCGCGCAAGATCAACGACATCATTGGCGTCATCGACGGCATTGCCTTCCAGACCAACATCCTTGCGCTCAATGCTGCGGTGGAAGCCGCCCGCGCGGGCGAGCAGGGCAGGGGCTTTGCGGTGGTAGCAGGCGAGGTGCGCAGCCTCGCCCAGCGCAGCGCCGAGGCCGCACGCGAGATCAAGACCCTGATCAATACCTCGGTCGAGCAGGTGGAAAACGGCTCGCGGCTGGTACACGACGCGGGCACTACCATGACCGAGATCGTGACCTCGGTGCAGCGTGTGACGGACATCATGGCCGAGATCACGGCGTCCACCAATGAGCAAAGCACCAGCATCAACGAGGTCGGCCAGGCCGTGGCCCAACTCGACCAGATGACCCAGCAGAACGCAGCGCTGGTGGAGGAGAGCGCTGCTGCGGCACAGAGCCTCAAGGACCAGTCGGTGCGGCTGTCGGAGGTGGTGGGTACCTTCCGCCTGTCCACCGACCCTGCCCACGCTGCGCCACGGCTGTCCTCGCCGGGCGGTTAAGTTGCCAGGGGCGGGGCGGCGCCCCCCATGCACCTTACTGTCGGAGTGCGGGGCACTGTGATAATCGGCGCCCATGCGCCGCCATTTCTCCCTTGTTCTCTACGCCCTCCGGGCACGTCCGGCGGTTGTGACGGGTTCAGGTACAGGGCCTGAAGGGCGGATGCGATGACGCAATCAATGGACGCCGCCCTGCGGGCCTTTGCGCCCGCGTTGCCGATGGCCGTGGCGTTGAGCGGGGGCGCAGACTCGACCGCATTGCTCTTGGGCTGTGCACGCCGCTGGCCCGGGCAAGTGCTGGCGATCCATGTGCACCATGGGCTGCAGGCGGCCGCCGATGGGTTTGAGCAGCATTGCGTGGCCTTGTGTAGCAAGCTGGGCGTGCCCTTGCGTGTGCAGCGGCTGGACGCGCGCCCCGCGCCCGGCCAGAGCCCCGAGGATGCCGCTCGGCAAGCCAGATACCAGGCTTTGACGGCAGTAGCGCTAGAAGATCATGCCTTGGGTGCTATTCAATCCATAGCAATTGCACAGCACGCCGACGATCAGGCCGAAACCCTGTTGCTCGCCCTGTCGCGCGGAGCGGGCGTGGCCGGCCTGGCCGCAATGCGCGCCCAGTGGACGCGTGCTGGTCTGGTCTGGCAGCGCCCCTTGTTGCAGGTGTCAGCGGCGGACGTACGCGATTGGTTGAAGGCACAAGGCCAGGCGTGGGTGGAAGACCCCACCAACTCCGATGAGCGCTTCACGCGCAACCGCATTCGGGCGCAACTGCTGCCTGCGCTGCATGCCGCATTCCCGTCCTTTCGCGATACCTTTGCACGGTCGGCCGCCAATGCAGCCCAGGCTGCTGAGCTGCTGAACGAGATGGCACAGCAGGACCTGTCCTTGGTGGGCGTGCCCCCCGGTATCAAGGCGCTGCAGGGGCTCACCCGCGCCCGCCAGGCCAACGTGGTGCGCCACTGGCTGCGCCATGCCCACCAAACCACCCCGGGAGCCGCGCAATTGGGCGAGCTGCTGGATCAGATCCAGGCCTGTACCACACGGGGTCACCACATCCGCATCAAGGTAGGAAGCGGCTTTGTCGTGCGGTCTGGTCTTACGCTGGAATGGCTCAGGCAGTAGCTCTCAGGTGTCTTTTTGCCCGCGTCACGGGACGACACCCACAAACACGGGAGCAAACCGCCGTATCCGGCACGTTGGCCAATCGCGAAGATTGCCAGCTCTATGAGCTCGGTGCATCCAATAGAAAGCCCGAGTCCGTCCTTGCCCCCTGTCCAACAGGCTCAACACACAAGCCATCCGCGCTCGAATGGCCTCCATATGCGACATCAAAACCTGGGCGGCAATCGGCAAAAAAGTGACTCCAGCTATCAGCGCCTGGCGTGCACGAGGACTCTGGATCAGCCCACCTATGCTGCTGCAACCAGCGGAACAGCCCCTGAAATGAGGCATAATAGCGGGATTGGAAACGTGACCGAGTGGCCGAAGGTGCTCCCCTGCTAAGGGAGTATGGGGTGTAGAGCCTCATCGAGGGTTCGAATCCCTCCGTTTCCGCCAACCATCAGGAAAAGCTGCAAGCATGGCCTTAAAGCCATCTGCAGCTTTTTTTTCGTCTGCGTTGTCTGACGTTGACAGGTCTTCTGCCATTGCCGCGACAAATGCGTGAGCAGGGTCCTGCCCCAGTATCACGCGCAGCTTTCCCCGAACTCGCCAGTTCGCGGGGCGTTCCCCCTTCTTAATTTTTGCCAAGTTCGCGTGCTCCATGTCGAGCATGGTTGCGAGCTTGCGTTGGCTTCCAGCTATCGATGCTGCCTCTTCGATAAGAGAATTCAATTCTTCATTGGTATACATGTGACACCACCCCTGTGTAAGATTGGTGTCGAAATGACACCGATGTCGTTTTGACATCTTACACAGAGCCGCCATGACTGCCACAAGTCCCGTTCGCACACCCCCAGCCACCCAAGGCGCTGCACGCGCTGTGGCGGCTCCTGCAGCGCCTGTGCTGGGGGTGTGCACCCGCTCTTACGTCAAGGTCTCTTCCTCCGTGTTGCGCTGGTCGCGTATCCAGATCAAGGGGCAATCGCTATGAGCTTTCAAGCTATCGAGTGCTTGAACCTTGCCCATTTCGTTCTCGGCTGCGCAGTGCTGTTTTTTTTCGCTGTCTTAGGTTTATTGGCCGTGGTTTCGTTTGCTTTGAGATTGGCTCGGCCCACGACTGGAGCGCAAAAATGACCCGCCCCCGCAACCTCTCGCAGTGGCTGCACATCGCGGCCTTTCTTGACCTCTTCCCTAATCGCCCCCTTGAAGACCACGCCCGCCGCATTGGTGCGCTGGTAGCGAAGCGCGCGGAGGGGCCCCGCGCCAGCGGGGGGGATGCCGCGCGCGAAGCGCAATCTTTTGCTATCAATTTTGGGGGGTGCGTAGCACCTCAGACAGCTTCGGTCCCCGATGGTAATCACGGGGACAACTTTCCAGAGTCAGCCGCATGACCCATCCCACATCGCTCGTTCTAGAGGGCAATGAGGTCAAGCTCCGTTTGCAAGCGGAGCGCGTCCAAACCGGTTCGCCCGTTCATGTCGATTGGCTCCGCTTCACCGTCAATCTGCGGTTTGCTCCCATCCCCACGGTTGAGCATCTTTTCCCGCCCGCCCAGGCATCCGAGTTCGATTTGCGCTCAGAGCATCAACTGAGCGAAGACGACCGCCGCCGCGCCAAGCTCTGCCACCTGCTGCGCGACATTCCAGACCCGGACTTTGCCGCCAGCACACAAGCGCTTGAGCTTGCAAACAACGTGTGCGAAATCCTCGGTGAAGGCTTCACCGTGGACCCCGAAATGAAGAAGGGGCACGACTTCTACCGCCACCGCTGGAGCATCCTGCGCGCAGGCAATGAATGCGGCTGGGTCGGCTTCCTCGCCTCCGGCGAAAGCCCACGGCAACGCGCCCAGTCAAAGACCATTCATTGCAACCTGTACGGCGTCGCCTGCACGTTTGCTGCCCCAGGCTGGGCACCACGCATGGCCGATTACATGGACGAACACCGCGCCCTGGTCACGCGCTGCGATCTGGCTTTGGACTTCTTCGACGGCATCAGCGGTGGCATGGACCGCGTTGTCAGCGACTACGACGCCGGAGCCATGGACCACTACGGCCACCGGCCCGAACACAACTGCGTTGGCGCATGGCGCGCTGGTGGTGTGGGTCGCTCCTTCTACTTCGGCAGCAAGGCCGCAGGCAAGCAAACCAACGTCTATGACAAGGGCGT